>JAAYCS010000111.1 GCA_012729655.1 Desulfovibrionales bacterium
AAAATGGCCATCCTCGTCCAGCAGTCCAATCCGGCGCAGAACCGCCAGCAAGGACACGTAGCCGGTTCCGGAAATTCCTGCCATGGCCCCTTGCACATCCACGTGCAGTCCTTTTTGCCCCACTCTCACCTTACTTACCACCCCATCTCCAGCCATGGACCCACAACAAAGTCCAACACCTTCAATGGCCGGCCCCATGGGAACACTCGCGGCGAAGAAATGGTCCTCGTCCACAGCCAGCACAAACTCACCATTGGTTCCCAGGTCGGCGAGAAGGTAAGGGTATTCCGGCTCTTTTGCACATACTGCAGCCAGTCCGGCGCTGATGTCTGCACCTATGAAGGGCCCCAAAAGTGGAGGCACATAGGCTGGTGGCAATCCATTCCCCAATCCGACCGTTTCATCGCCCCGCCAGGGCAGCGTATAGGGGGCAAAGGCCAACCCTTGGAGTGGCAACCCCAAGAGCATGGCTATCATGGTGGTATTCCCGCCCACAGCCAAGCTCCTTGCCCCAGAATCCTTGACAAGCTGCTTGATTGCAGAGACGAGCACTTCCCGCAGATGGCTTTGCGCCGTTTCCGAGGAAAGGGCATAGCTGAGTCTGGACATGATCTCGCTCCCGACACCCATTTGGGGATTGATCATGGCATGTTCGACAGCCCTATTCCTCTTTCCATCCACCGCCCATTTTATCCTGGTCGTCCCCACATCTATGGCAAGCAGCTCGCCCTCTTCAGATGTTGAACGCTGCCGGGGCAATGTCCTGAGTTGGATCCTGCAGTCGCGAGTCACCACATGTTTGCAGGCCAATCGCCAACCGTGTTCCAGGTCCTCTTGCTGTATAAGCGCATGTTCCTCACACTGCGCCTGTGGGGCATGGTCCAGAAACCTGATCCTGCATTTGCCGCAGCTGCCCGCTCCAGCACAAAGCGCCCAACCTTGGCTGAGATTGGCCTCAAAAAGAACATGCAGCAAAGGTTGTCCCAACCTCGCCTGTACACTCCGAACATCTCCCGTGACAACTATGATCTCGACCTTCACCACAGTACAAGCCGTTTGCCGTCTTGGCGCAAAGGTTCAACCCGCCCGATCACGGCAGCCAGCTCTCCATGTTGCGTGAGCCATGCGACGACTTCATCCCTTTGCGCCTCTGGCACTGCCAGAACCAAACCGCCTGATGTCTGCGCATCAAACATAAGATCCACCATGACCGCATCCAGACCTTCATCCACATGCACTGTCTTGTGGCAAAACTTTTTGTTCGCATGACTTCCCATGGGCACAAGTCCCATACTGGCAAGCTGATATGCATCCTGCATGAGGGGAACATCACGGACAACAAGGCTGATCGTGCGGTCTGACGCCTTGGCCATTTCCAACAGATGCCCACCGAGACCGAAACCGGTTATATCAGTGGCTCCACGTAGCCTGAAGCGGCGAATCGCTTCACCGGGAATGCGATTTAAACGGGAGGCCCAGCGATAAATTTCCTCTTCATGTTTCAGGGCGTCGGGCCATTCCGCTTTGACAGCTGTGGCCAGCACCCCTGACCCGACGGGCTTGGTCAGTATGAGCCAATCTCCAGAGCGCAATCCTGCATTGGACGCATAGCATTCAGGATCGATAACCCCGGATACCGACAGTCCATATTTGAGCTCCTTGTCCTGGACACTGTGGCCGCCGACCAAGACCGCACCTGCTTCACCTATTTTTTGGAGTCCTCCGTGGATCATCGCGCGCAACACCGAAACATCCATGGAGTCTATCGGGAAACAGACGATGTTCATGACCACATACGGTTCACCTCCCATGGCGTACACATCGGACAGGGAGTTGGCCGCAGCAATCTGCCCAAACCGAAAAGGATCATTCACTATGGGTGTAAAAAAATCGACAGTCTGCACCAGGGCCTTTCCCGCTGGAAATTGCACAATGGCTGCATCCTCGCTGTTTCCGAGGCCCACCAAAACTCTGTCATCAGTTGGAATTTCCAGGCCGGACAACGCGTACTCCAGGTCCCCTGGAGAAATCTTGGCTGCTCAGCCTGCGGCGGTGACTGTCTGAACCAGAGGCTTCTGTATCATTTTTGTCCTCCCACGCCGACATTGGTGACGTTCATTTTCAGAAATTCGATCAATTTGACGGCGGCCGGAAAAAGCGTTCTTTTTCGATGAAAAACTATGAAAAAGGACCTCTCCATGATCAATCCCGGAATGTCGATGGCCACCAGGTGGCCAGCCGCAAGGGCATCTGCAACCGTGATGGCGGAGGTAATGGCCGCTCCCATCCCTGCGGACAGGCAACGTGCCACGGCCCCTGCATTTCTGACCATGATCACGCAGTTAAGACTGAGGATGTCAATTCCGAGGGTGGTGAGACTCTCATCCATGGCCGCGCGGGTGCCAGAACCTTCCTCCCTGAGCACCCAGGGAACCTTGCGCAGCA
>JAAYCS010000112.1 GCA_012729655.1 Desulfovibrionales bacterium
AGGCCAAAGGCATTGGCCACGGATTTCCATCCGTAATGAAGCGTTTTGGAGGACGTGCCCCAAGGAGTTGGAACGGCTTTGGTGTATTTGACGGCATTTGAAAGGAGATTGGCAAAGGCCTGTGAGATGAGCCCCAGGTCAGCCTCAAGAACGATGTCTTCGTCAACACATACCTCCGGGTCCATTTCGACTCGGATACCCTGGTCGAGCAGTAAAGGGCGAAAACGTTCGATCTGTGGCTCAAGAATCTGGCTTCTGAAATTGCATGGTCTGAGCAGCAGGGCATAGTTGCCCTTTTCAAAGTGTTCCCGGCGCAGGAGGCTTTCCAGGAAAAGACTGGCCTGCTGGAACTGCATTGAAATGATGGACAATTGGTTGCGCAGGTTGGCTATACCGAACAAAATTTCCTGGCGCGGATCCATGCCATGATCCCCGTATTTGAAGGGTGGGAGGTTTTCCACCTTGCGCTCAAGCTGGACAATCTGCTTTCCCATCTGCAGAAACAGCAGTTTGAAATGCATGTTTGGGACAATGACGTTGTGCCCGATATCCCGGATCAATGTGTTGATGAAAGTCAGACGATGCTGATTGCTGCTGGCGGCTTCTTTGGCGTCTATGATTTTGGCTATCCGACTCGCGTAGACGATGAAAAAGGCTTCCTCTTCCTGGGACAGGGATCTGTGCAGACAGAGGAGACCCAGAATTCTGTTCCCTGTCTGGGTGTGGCGGATAGGAAAGGCCCAGCAATCCCCATAGCGCAACACGGACAAGGACGCGGAATCCGGGCTGATGGGCTCAGGAAAAAGGAAAACCTTTCGGGGGTTGGTGGTCCGGTGCAGCCAAAGATCGCCCTTTTTTCCCATCATGTACAGAGAAGAGGGAATGGAAAGGCAGATATCGGGGACAAAGACACACAGGGATTTAAAATCCTCCAGGGATTCATACTCCAGGCTCAAGTCGAAAAAAATGTTCAATGCCTGGGCATAGCTCGAGGCCAGGGTCTCTCCCTGGAGGTGTTCGAACTTTTCAATGATTCTGGCCCTGATTTCTTTGCTGGCAGGTGAGGAAGGGCACATGCGCAATCCTTTGATATTTCTCTACCTCTGTGACCGCTCCAAGGGATGGAAGGCAATCAGGGTTTACGGATCTTGTTGCGGCCGTCGAACTTTTTAGGGTCGAGGTTGTACTTTTTAATCTTGTAGTTGATGATCCGGTAGCTTGCCCGCAATTCCCTGGCCACCTGCAGCATGTTGCCACCACATTTTTGCAGGGCTTCGACCAGGATTTCCTGTTCGAATTTCCCCACAGCTTCGCCAAAGGACAATTGGTTGTCGGTGGCTGAACTCTCGGCAGTCTGCAAGGTCGGGGGAAGGTGATAGGTTCGTATAGCCTCTTCGTTGCAGATCAAAACCGCACGTTCCATGCAATTCCGCAGTTCTCGCACGTTGCCCAGCCACTTGTACTGGGTCAGCAGATCGATGGCAGGCATCGAGATGCGTTTGATGTTTTTGGCGTATTCCTGAGCAAAAAATTCCAAAAAATATTCTGCCAGCGGCAGTATGTCTTCCCGACGCTCACGCAACGGGGGAATGAAAATGGGGAAAACATTGATGCGATAGTAGAGATCCTCCCGAAAACGTCCCTCCTTGATCAGATTCTCAAGTGGTTGATGCGTGGCACAGATGATGCGAACGTCGACATTGATGCATTTTTCGCTGCCCAGTCTCTGGATTTCCCCTTCCTGTAGGGCGCGCAGAAGTTTGGCTTGGGCTTCGGCACTGAGTTCGCCGATCTCATCCAGGAATAGCGTTCCGGCATGGGCCAGTTCGAAGCGTCCCTTCTTGGTGGCCACAGCGCCAGTGAATGCCCCCCGTTCATGACCAAAGAGTTCACTCTCCAGCAGTTCCGAGGGCAGGGCTGCGCAATTGAGACGGATCAAGGGTTTGGTTCTGCGTGTGCTGGCATTGTGGATGGCCTCGGCCAGAAGTTCCTTGCCTGTGCCTGATTCACCGCGCAGGAGGACCGATGCCTTGCTGGACGCGACCTGCATGATCTGTCCCACGACAAAAGCCATGGCCTTGGATGTGGCTACGATCTTGGATTGAGCCAGGGCTTTTTCCCTGTCCAGGCTCTCACCGAGAAAACCCATGGAGGCCCAAAGCTCTTTTTGGGCCATGTGTTCCTGGAGATAGGCCGTCTGACGGGCGATGACTGCGGCCAGAACCTCCAGAAAAGCGCAATGCATTTTCAACACATCAAGGGGTTGACAGGGAATGTCTGCGTTGAGCACGCCCAAGGCTTCGTGAACACCATCTGGGTTGACCCGGCTGACCGGCACGCAGATGAAGGACAGCTCGCCCAATTCCTTCTGCGAACGTCCCATGGCCTTGTTCAGAAAACGCTCGTCGCGCTCCATGGCCTCGACAATGATGGGCTTTCCGCTGTCCAGGACCTGGCCAGTAACTCCCTGGCCCGGGGTGTAGGTGGCCTTGACTGGACCTTTGTGCCCATACGTCAGGTTGAAACGAATGGTGTTGGTTTTTGGATCAAAGATGGCCAAAGCCATGCGTTTGTATCTCATGGCCTCTGCAGTCATGTTCAGCAGGCTGTCCAGGCTTGACTGGAGAGGGCTCAGCGGGTCAAGGTTCTGTACTGTGGCATGCAGTGTATGCAGATAGTGCAGGAATTCATCTGTGGTCATGGAGAATGCTGTTCAGCTTTGTTCAAGTCTGGGGATGAACGCGGGCCCGTGAGCTCCATTTCTGTTGCGGATTGTGTGCAGTCACCCGCGGATTTTGGACCTGAGCAGGTCGATCTTGTAATCAAGGAAAGGGTCGTCCCCTTTGGCGGCAGCCTTGAGGGCCGTGTATTCAGCGATGGCCAGTTCCTCCTGGCCTGCCTTTTCTGCTGCAAAAGCGAGGGCGCTGGAGATGCCCGGATTCAACTCCTGCCCTGCTTCTGATTTGAGCTTGGTCAGCAGTTCCACTGCTTTGGCGTGTTCTCCCTTCATCATCAAGGCCTTGGCTTCACCAAGCCGGGCCATGGTTTTCAACCCACTGGCCTGCGCCAAAGACCGCCATGTGGCTGCTGCCTTGTCGAATTCTTTGGCATCCATATAAACCTTGGCCAGTTCCAGCTGTGCCGCCGCGCGCAGGTCGGGCGAGCCAGATTGGGCAAAGGCTTCAAGCTTGGCGGTTCTGCTGGTTGTGTCAGTCATGATCATGATGCCGCCCAGCTCACTGACAGCACGAGCCCGCTGTGAATTCTGGTATGAGGTGAATCCGGTATAGACGGCAACCGACGCCACAATGAAGGCCAGAGCCAGACCGATGGGTTTGATGTTGTCCAGGATTTTTTTCAAAACTGGATGGATATCTGCATCCATTTCCTGTTCTATTGTCTTCAAGATATCCATCTGCGAAGTACGTTCTTCCATCCAACACTCCTTGATTCAATTGCCATTATTGTAAAAGCAACGCCTGTCTATGCCCAAATGAAGAAAAGGTCAAAGAGAAGAGCAGGCAAGAATCTACTTGAATTTCAAATTGTTTTCAGCTGTTGGCCGACTGGCGTCTGATGATTTCTTGCTTGCGGCAGCCCCTTGGTGTACACAAGCGTGAATCTTTTTCGTGATCGATTTTGCAAACTGCTGCAAGGGGTACGGCATGAATCTGGAAACGTTAGTCCGGGATTTGGCCAAGGAAGCCCGAGCTTCCTCACGCAAGCTGGCTACAGCAACGGGACAGCAGCGAGACAAAGCCCTTTTGGTACTGGCCGGTCTGATTGAAGGGGCACGGCAGCAAATCTCTGCGGCCAACGCCCTGGATCTCGATGCGGCGCGGGCCAATGGACTCGATGCAGCGCGCATCGACCGTCTGCGCATCACTGACGCGGGCATTGAATCCATGGTCCAGGCCTGCCGGCATGTTGCGGGCCTGTCCGATCCTGTAGGCGAGATTGACGGTATGATCAAACGACCCAACGGCCTTCTGGTCGGACGGATGCGCATTCCACTCGGGGTCATTGCCATCATTTACGAATCTCGTCCAAATGTGACCGTCGATGCGGCCATTCTCTGTCTCAAGGCCGGCAACAGCGTCATCCTGCGCGGGGGATCTGAAGCCTATCACTCCAATCAGGCGTTGGGTGGACTTCTGCGTCAGGCGATGGCCGAGTCCGGGCTTCCGGCCGGATGCGTGCAGATGGTCCCGACTACGGATCGGGCTGCGGTCAGGTATCTGCTCGGGCTGGACGAGTACATCGACGTGGTCATTCCTCGCGGAGGAGAAGGTTTGATCCGGGCTGTGGTGAAGGATGCCACCATGCCGGTATTGAAGCATTATAAAGGGGTGTGCCATATCTATGTCCATGACGACGCTGACCAAGAACAGGCCCTGAGGATTATTGAAAATGCCAAGGTGCAGCGTCCTGGCGTGTGCAACGCCCTGGAATGTCTTCTTGTGAATGAACGCATTGCTGGCCAGTTCCTGCCCAAACTTGCTGCGCATCTTGCTCCCTTCAATGTGACTTTCCGGGCGTGTCAGAATTCTCTCCCCTTGCTTGGCCCTGCGGCGTCCCCGGCCCGCCCGGACGATTACGGCCATGAATTTTTATCCCTGACCATGGCCGTGAAGGTGGTCAAATCCCAGGAAGAGGCTGAGGACCATATTGCGGCGCATGGATCCGGACATTCCGAGGCCATTTTGACCCAGAATCACGCTCGAGCCATGCGTTTTCTGCGCAATGTGGACGCCTCCTGCGTTCTCATCAACGCGTCGACTCGATTCAACGACGGGGGTGAACTCGGTCTGGGTGCAGAAATAGGCATCAGCACCTCCAAGATCCACGCTTACGGACCCATGGGAGTCAAGGAACTGACCAGCCTGAAGTTCATCGTTCTGGGCGAAGGGCAGGTACGTGCCTGATTCATTGGCCGAGGCCGTGGGGATCCTTGGCGGCTCGTTCAATCCTGTGCACAACGGCCATCTGCGCATGGCTATCGAGGTGCGGGAAACCCTCGGTCTCAAAAGGGTCGATTTGCTTCCGGCCAGGATCCCTCCCCACAAAAGCAGCTCGGGGCTGCTTCCTTTTTCTTTGCGCCTGGACCTTGTGCGTGAAGCTGTCCAGGGCATCGATGGACTTGAGGTGTCGGATCTGGAAGGCCAGATGCCTGTCCCCTCCTATTCGTATTTGACCTTGGTCCGTCTGGCCG
>JAAYCS010000113.1 GCA_012729655.1 Desulfovibrionales bacterium
ATCATTCGGCCTCCGGCATGAGTGCCAACGCTTCCAGGCAACGATGGGCATGCGCGGCCCCGCTCCCGGGGGATATGGTTTGCCCTGGCAAGGACAGACCATAGAGCACCCCCATCTGCTCCGCTGCGTGAACCAGGCCGGCCAAACGGCTGATGCGATCCTCGTAACCCGACGCGTGCACCTCGTTCCACTCAAAATACAGGGTTTGGACCAAGACGCTTCCGTATTCCTTGACAAAAAGGCCCAGCCCCCGCGCCGAGGCCTTCCAGGACACGCGCGACAGACCATCCCCGGGTTGATAGGGTCTGACTCCCCCAAACTCCATGCCAGGGGCTGCCCCGCCATCTCCTCCGTCCCCGTCACCCTGGGCCATGGCCCAGTTCGAGGCCTTTGCCGGAACAAGGCGGGGATATACCAGGCCAGTGACAGGCAGGATGAGGAGAGACCACGCCCGGAAAAGTCCCAGCGGAAAACGGGTGCTGATGGTGACCTGTCCCAGGGGCAGGAGCCCTCGCCGGGTGACGGGCACCAGCAGATCCACTGCCCGTCCTTCGGCAGTGGTCAGGGAAAGGTCCGCGCCAGCCTTCCCGATCTTGACCTGCAATGCCCTGCGTTCCCTGCCCGCAGCGCGGAAGAAGAGCTGCAGCTGCGCTTCCTCTCCGCAAAAAGCGGGCGAAAGCCGGCCGTGTTCAAGGATGAGACCGGCCAGGTTGGCATAGGCGTGGATGGACGATATGATGGCGATGCCGGCCAGAAGAAAAGTCAACAGGAAAGCGAGATTGTTCGTATAGTTGACAGCTGCGACAAGCATGGCCAGCAGGAAGAAGCCGAAGACCAGGCCCGACCGGGTCGGCAGGATGTAGATCCGCCGCTGGTTCAGACGTACGGGAAATGCGGCATGCTGCCGGGCCAGCAGCAGTGTGCGCAAGAACTTCGGCATCATGGCCTCAGGGGATGGGAACGGCATCCAGAATCGCGGCCATGTCAATGCCTGTCCCGGCAGGGCGCAGTCGGTGCACGGCCAGACTGGGGAAAACAGCCTGCACATCCTCGGGCAGCACAAAATCGCGACCGTCCAGGAAGGCCCAGGCCCGAGCGGAGCGGACCAGTGCCTGCCCGGCCCGCGGAGAAAGGCCGGTCACGAATCGACCTCCTGTCCTGGTCCAATCCAACAGGTCCCGCACGTAGCACAGCAGGGGGGTGCTGGTGCGGATCAGGTCCACCCTCTCCTGCAGGTCCAGCACTCCACCGGCATCGGTGATGGGCTCTGGCATGGCGGGCCGTCCGCTGACGTGGCTGCGGCCCAAGAGCTCCAATTCCGATGCAGTGTCCGGGTAACCGAGGCTGAGGCGGAAAAGGAAACGGTCGAGCTGGGATTCAGGCAGAGGATACGTCCCTGCCTGATCCAGGGCGTTTTGGGTGGCCAGGACAAAAAAAGGCTGCGGAAGAAGACGGGTCGTATTGTCCTGACTGACCTGCCTTTCCTCCATCACCTCCAGCAAGGCGCTCTGGGTGCGCGGAGTCCCCCGATTGATCTCATCGGCCAGAAGCACGTTGGTAAAGACCGGACCGGGGTGGAAGACAAACGATGCCGACGCTGCATCAAACACGGAAACACCCAACAGATCGGCCGGGAGCAGGTCGTTGGTGAACTGCACCCGCTTGAAGTCCAGGCCCAGAACGACGGCCAGGGCCTTGGCCAGAGTGGTCTTGCCGATGCCAGGAATGTCCTCGATCAACAGGTGTCCCCGGGCCAGCAGACATGCCATGGCCAGCCGGATCTGGACGTCTTTGCCCAGCACCACCTGGCTCAGACGGGCCATGGCCTCCCTGGTGAAACCAGACACTCTACTCCCCCAGCAACTGGCCCATGGAATACAGGCGGCCAGGCTTCTGGGCAGAAATCCAACGCACGGCCCGCAGGGCCCCGCGTGCGAAATTCTCACGGGAATGGGCGCGATGGGTGACCTCGATCCGTTCGCCCGGACCGAAGAAATAGACCGTATGGTCGCCGACAACGTCCCCCCCGCGCAGGGCGTGGACTCCAATCTCCTTCTCGGGCCTCGCCCCGACCAGACCATGACGCCCGTAGCTGCCCACCTCTCCCATGTCCCACCCGCGGGACTGGGCCAGGACCTGGGCCAGCTTCACTGCTGTGCCGCTGGGGGCATCCTTCTTGTGATGATGATGGATCTCGGTGATCTCCATGTCGTAGGCCTCTCCCAGGATGCGCTCCAGCAGAGGCAAGACCCGGACCAGGGCGTTCACACCGATGGACATGTTCGGGGACCAGAAAAGAGGAATGGTCTTGGCCAACTCTTCCAGTTCGGCCAGCTGAACTGCCGTGAGGCCTGTGGTCCCGATGACGACGGGATTGCCTGTCTTGGAAGCCTTGCGGGCAGAACTGAGGCTCACTTCCGGGGCGGTGAAATCCACCACCACCGCACCCGGGCTGCGGGGCAAAATCTCATCCAGATCGCTGGCCACGAGACAGCCCAAGAGTTCGAGCCCCGTGGAGACTTCCGCCCGTTCCACCACGCCCTGCAGGGCAAACGCGTCCGAATCCTTGACTAGCCGGACCAGGGTGGACCCCATGCGACCCTTGGCTCCCATGATGATGACTGGAGTACTCATGATTTCTCTCCTGTGTTAGATTGCCGCCGCGCCGAGGAGGCGCAGATACTCTTCTTCGCTCAGAATGACTGTACCGCTGGTCTTGGCCTTGGCGATCTTGTTCGCCCCCACGTTCTCCCCGCAGACCAGATAGTCGGTCTTGGAGTTGACCCCGCTCTGAACCAAGGCGCCAAGGGCACGGGCCTGCTCCTGCATCTCATCCCGGGATCCCCGCGCCATCTTGCCGGTAAAGACCACGTGCTTTCCGGCCAGGGGGCTGTGTGTCTCCGCCCGCGCCCTGGCCATGCCCGTGGGCAGGATGCGGAAACCCAGGCTCAACAGGTGATCCATTGTCGGGGCCAGGCGCTTTATGCCCTGGGCTATGGACCGAGCGGTTATGGCTCCGAAACCGTGGATGGCTTCGATCTGCTCCTGGCTGATGTGCAACAGCTCCTCCAGCCGGAAATGCTCCAGCAGTTTGCGGCTGTCGCCCTTGCCGAGATTCTCGATGCCCAGAGCGGCCAGAAAACGCCAATCTTCGACCTCGCGGACGCGGCTCAGGCGCACTGCTTCGGCCAGGTTGGCCGACTGCACCGGTCCAAACCCCATGGTCTTGAAATGTTCCTCTCCCAGCGCGTACACCTTTTCCAGGCTGTCATAGCCGAGGCTGACCATCTTTTCCACAGTTTTGCGGCCAAACCAGTCCGCGTTGCCCATGGTCTTGAACCAGTGCTCGATGGTCTGCACGGTCTGGTCCGGACAGTGTTCGGCGTGGCATATCAAAAAATCACTTTCCCGGACAAGGCCGACGCCGCAAGAGGGACACACCGCGGGCAAGGTCACATGGACCGCCACCAGCACGTCCTCTACCTTGGGAATGACCTCGCCACTGCGAATGACCTCGATCTCGGCTCCCGGACCCAGGCCTTTTTTCTCCAAAAAACCAGCATTGTGGGCCGTAACGCGGCGAATGGTTGCCCCCGAAAGATTGATGGGCTCCACAAGCAGGACCGGAGTGACCTTGCCGGTCCGCCCCACCTGCCAGCGAACTTCCTCCACCCGGGTCAGGGCTGTCTCGCCTTTGCGCTTGACCGCGATCTGCCAGCGGTAATGGTGGCTGGTGGCGCCCATGGTCCGGCGCACATCCTTGTCCACCACCTCTACCACCATCCCATCCAGGGGGTAGTCCACCTGACCCGAAAGATCAGCGGTGATCTCCTCCATGCGCGAAAGGAGTTCCTCCCCACCGCCTTCCCAGGCCGGCAACAGGCTGTAGGGAACGAAATGCACAACCCCCGCGTCCAGGGCGGTCCTTGCCGATTCGTTCACCACGTCCGAAGACACAATGCCCACAACCAGATTGCGCGGATGTTCAAATTTACCGGCCAGGTGGGCCTGAAAATAGCTCTGCGTGATGACCATTTCCCCCACGCCCAGACCCCTCCCGCCAATGGGGATCATGCCCTTGGCAAATGCCGAGCTGACCTCGTATCCGGCTTCTCCATCGCCCCGCGTGGCAAACACGGTCCCGTCGTCCCTGCCGGCCAGACCGTCCAGCTTGGGTGTCACCCTGAACCGAACCCCGGACACGCCAATCTCGGCCGCCTCCCTGCTGACCCTTGCCACGAAGCGCTCCAGTTCCTCGACAGTATAGGCTTTTTCCGTGGACAGCATGGGCACAGGATGCCGGATTTCGCGCTTGCCGCTGAAGGTCTCGGGCTCCACACGATGCAGAAACGGGTGGTCGGGTTCCAGTTCATGCAGACGGGCCACAAGCAGGTCGTACTGTGCATCACTGACCAGGGGAGATCCCTGGCGATAGGCCTCATTGTATTCACGCAATCGTTCGACCAGACGTTGGGCCTCAGAGGGAAGTGCCACAGGAAGGTTCATGCTGCAGACTCCGCTTCAGATCGGCAAACACGCTGTAACCCATCGAAGTTCTCGGGCGGTCCCACGGCAATGAGCGTGTCTCCGGCCTCGATGACGGCTTCGGGATGGGGATTGAAGATCATGCCCCCATCCGCCTTCTCGATGGCGATGATCATGAGGTTGAAACGGGGGCGGATGCCCGAGGTGATCAGATTCTTGCCGACCAGCTCACAACCGGGGCGGACTTGGATTTCCTCCATCTGCAGTTTGTGCCCCTGGGTGGCCAGATCCACGAAATCCGTGACCGTGGGCCTCAGCATGACCTGGGCAATGCGCTTGCCGCCGATCTGATGCGGGGTCAGAACCCGGTTGGCTCCAGCCCTTTCCAGTTTGGAAATCGACTCGGGCCGGTCGGCCCTGGCGATGATGGTCAGATCCGGGTTGAACTGCCTGGAGGAAAGCGTGATATAGACATTCTCAGCGTCCTGGCTGACACAGGCGAACAACCCTCTGGCCCGCTCCACTCCTGCGGCCAGGAGAAGTTCGTCTGTGGTTGCGTCACCCTCCAGAAAGAGCAAGTTCTCCCGCTCCAACTCAGCCAGCAGTTCCGGGTCCTTCTCGAGGATGACAACGGGCAGGTTCTCGCGACGGATTTCAGCGGCCACCACTGCCCCGATGCGCCCAAATCCACAGATGATATAATGGTCTGCCAGGGCATTAATGATCTTTTGCATTTTCCGTTTCCCCCATAAATCCTGGAGCCGCCCTTCCACCACCACCTGCGTAAAGGCCCCCACGAGATAGGCAAAACTGCCCACGCCCATGAGGATGAGCACAGCCACCATCAGGCGGGCCCTGTCCGAAAGCGGGTGCAATTCCATGAAACCGACAGTGGAAAGGGTCATGACCACCTGATAGAAGCTGTCCAGCAGGGTCCACCCTTCCACAACCACGAAGATGAACAACCCGTACGCAAAGACCGCCAGCAGGAAGCCAGCCCCCAGGATCAGCGGGAAAAAGGATCCAAACCGGAATTTCACCACCTGGTACAGGCCGGTCAACCCGCGAAAGTTCCTGGCCCAGCCAGGCCACATGCGGTGCAGAAAAGATTTGGGCGGTGACGGCGCGCTCATCCTCGTGTCGCCTTGGAAACATCCAGGTCATACTCTTTTTCCAGGTTCTTGATCCGGTCTCTGAGCCGGGCCGCTTCCTCGAACTCCAGCATTTCAGCCGCCTTGCGCATTTCCCTGGAGAGGCGCTGAATCTCCTTGGCCGCTCCGGCTGGTCCGGGATCATATCCTGCGCCGGTCTCGGCGGCCCGTCCCTGATCCTGGACTTCCCGGTGCAGATCATAGAGCACGTTCTCGGCGTTCTTGCGGATGGTCCGGGGGATGATCCCGTGCTCCCGGTTGAAAGCGGTCTGGCGTTCACGCCGGCGCCGGGTCTCGTCCATCGCCTCGGCCATGGAGCGGGTCACTGCATCGGCGTAGAGCAGGACCGTGCCCCGCACGTTGCGGGCAGACCGGCCAAAGGTCTGGATCAGGGAACGGGTCGAACGCAGGAACCCCTCCTTGTCCGCGTCCAAAATGGCTACCAGGGAAACTTCCGGAATATCAAGACCTTCCCGCAGGAGATTGATGCCCACCAGCACATCAAACTCCCCGTTTCGCAACGCCTGAATGATGGCCACCCTTTCCAGGGTGTCGATATCCGAGTGCAGATACCGGGCCCGCACTCCCCTGGAAATCAGAAATTCCGTCAGATCCTCGGCCATGCGCTTGGTCAGAGTAGTGACCATAACCCGTTCATTATCGGCAATGCGGCCCAGGCACTGTTCCATGAGGTGGTCCATCTGGCCATGGGTGGGAATGACTTCCACCACGGGATCCACGAGGCCAGTGGGTCTGATGATCTGCTCCACCACGACGCCTTGGGCCCGTTCCAGTTCCCAAAGACCGGGAGTGGCGGAAACGAATACAGAAGTGTCGATGCGGGCCAAAAATTCCTCGAAGCAGAGGGGGCGGTTGTCCAGGGCCGACGGTAAACGGAACCCGTAATCCACAAGGGTCTGTTTGCGTGATCGGTCCCCGTTGAACATGCCTCCGATCTGGGGCACGGTGATGTGCGACTCGTCCACGAAGAGCAGGAAGTCCCTGGGAAAATAATCCAGGAGCGTGGCCGGTGGTTGTCCCTTGACGCGACCGTCCAGGTGCAGAGAATAGTTTTCGATCCCGTTGCAGTAGCCGAGCTCCTCGATCATCTCCAGGTCAAGCTGGGTCTTCTGTTCCAGGCGCTGGGCCTCTACCAGCATGTTCCGGGCATGAAAATAGTCCAGGCGCTGGCGCAACTCCTCTCGGATGTCGGCCATGGCCCGCACAAGGTTGTCCCGATCCGAGACGTAATGGCTGGCGGGATAGATGACCGTTTTCTGGATGCGGGACAGCACCTTTCCCGTCAACGGATCTGTCTCATAGATCCCGTCGATCTCATCCCCGAAAAACTCGAGGCGCAGGGCCTGCTCGTGCTTGTAGGCCGGGACGATCTCCAGCACGTCGCCGCGCACGCGGAAGGTGCCGCGATGAAGGTCATAGTCGTTTCTCTCGTACTGAACATCCACCAACCTTCCAATGATCCCTTCCATGCCCACCTGTTGCCCGCATTCCACAGGAATGACCATTCTGGCGTAGTATTCGGGAGATCCGAGGCCGTAAATGCATGACACCGAAGCGACGATGACCACGTCGCGGCGTGTGAGCAAGGCGTGGGTGGCGGCATGTCGCAGCTTGTCGAGGTCCTCGTTGATGGCCGAATCTTTCTCGATATAGGTGTCAGAGTGAGGAAGATACGCTTCCGGTTGATAGTAGTCGTAGTAGCTGACGAAATACTCCACCGCATTGCGCGGAAAGAGCCCCTTGAACTCGTTGTACAGCTGGGCTGCCAGGGTTTTGTTCGGGGCCATGATCAGGGCCGGGCGATTCAGCTCCGCAATGACATGGGCCATGGTAAACGTCTTGCCCGATCCGGTCACGCCGAGCAAAACTTGGTCCCGCACGCCCTGCCGCACCCCGGCGCAAAGTTGGGCAATGGCGCTTGGCTGGTCCCCACGCGGGACATATCCGGAGACAAGTTTGAAAATGCTCTCAGCCATGGATACCTGACCTGCAGAGTGTGGCATCCTATTTGGGCCGGATGCCCAGGACGTTGGGTGCTGGCCAGAAATTTCTGTTGCTGCCCTGGAAAAAATCAGATTGGTATTCGCCCACCCAGCGTCCAGTGAATCCGTTTGCATCCACGTACATGGCGGCGTCGGCCCCACCTTCCACATACATGGCTCCAATCAGATCCAACGGCAAATCCAGCAGGGCCTGGGCGAATTCGTGCAGGGAGAGGCGCGGCCGGGAATGGATGAAAAGAAGCCGACCGGCCTGGTCCATGGCAATGGCTGCGGCCGAATGGCGCCTCTCGCTCTGAGACCAGAGATTTTCGCCCTGACGGCTGATCAGCCGGTAATTCTGGATGATGCCGTGGTACCTGTCCAGCACGGTCTCCCAGTCGGGGTCGGCCTTGCGGTCCACCCAACGCACGGGCGGAAGCTCGGGATCCTTGGGCTGAAAGGCCAGGATGGCGCCATACCCTGGGTGCATATACCCGCTGACCACCCCTCGGATATCGCGCATAAAGCCGGTACTGCGCATGCGATCATCGGAGCGGAACATACCGGCGTTGATCACCGCCACGAAACCCTCGGTCCTGGCCCACTCCTGCATGGTTTGCATCCGGCCAGCACTCAGGGCCGTGCCCAGCGACAACCCATACTGCTCCGTATCGATGCGCACGGCGGCCATGACACCCTGCTGGCCACTCAAATCGCCGGCCTGATCAGGGATCCGGAATTCACGGAGCTCCAATCCTGGGGCCAAAAGGGTCCATTCCTCCGCCCGCAGCGGGAGGACGAAGGCAAACATGAGCAGAAAAACAAGAATGGCGCGGAGAAAAAGGGCGGTCATGGCAATGCTCCCAAGAAGCCGGATGGCCCGTCATCCGGTTCATTTCATAGAAGCGGAATCATTTCAAGCAGAACGGATCTGGCGGCATTGAAGCCCAGGTCAAAGCGTGCTAAACGTTCACTGGTAAAATCAGACATGCTTGGGGAGGGAGGATTCATGGAAATACATCGCAAGGAATCGAATGCACCCCAGCCCTGTCCGCGGGGATTTGCCGCCAGCATCTGCATCCGAGTGTTTAAGGGACGCAAGGACGTCGTCGTGCATCTCTTCCGGCCGCAGTGGGAGCCCGCAGAGATGGAGAGCGTGCACTGGGCCGACCTGATCCAGGAAGGTCCGCATGAACCAGCGGCGGGCAGGGGCGACAGCAGAGCGGTGGTTCTTGAATCCTTTACCCGGGATGAATTGGAACTTATCGTCAAGTACCTCGCCGGGCGCTATGCAGACCGCCTGACACACATCACCACCACTGCCCTCGATTTTCCCCTGCCGGCGGATCTTCTGCCCCTGAGCTCCATGCCGGAAGGCAAGGACATAGGCCGCATCCGCTTTGAAATCGTGCCCGGCTACCCCCTGCCATTTGCCGTTCACGGGCTGTACGATCTGAGCCAGCACAAGCCCATGGACCAAGGTTTGAATCCGGACTAATTCTGGCGCCCCTCCAGCTCGAAGCCGCGCCGCAGCAGGCGAAACAGGTTTCTGCCGTTCTTGGACGGATTTCCGGCCGCCTTTTCAGCAGCTGCGGCCTTGACGATCTGGTGCACCTGGTGCCGGTCCAGCCCAAATCTGCGGACCATCTCCCCCAGAAGGCCCTCATCGCCGGCAACCAGAGCGTCTCGCCATTCTTCGAGGCGATGAAAATCCTCGGCCTGCTGATAACGCAACTGGTCCAACGCCTCCAGGGCCTGCCGCACAGGTTCCGGATCGATACGCCGCATGACCGCGCCGATGAACTGCAGGTGGCGCCGTCGTGCCTCCTTGTCTTTCAGGGAATGGTAGAACCTGATCGCTTCGGCCAGATCCTCGGGCAATCCCATCCGTTCGACTTGGTCAGGTTTCAGCTCGACCAGGCTTTCTCCGAGCTTCTGAAGGGCTGTCACATCCCGTTTGCGCTGGGATTTGCTGGGACGACCATCGTCTGCAGGGTCATGTCCGTGGACAAATTCCGTCATCTTTGCACTCCATACTCATGTGCGGGCTCAATCTGTAACCGGCCCTTATGCAGAGACCATCGCCCGCGGTGCGACGGCATCTGCAGTGCCTTTTCCAGGCGGGACAGAAAATCGGACCGGCGGACTTCGAAGCCACCAAAATGAACCATGTGCGGGGTGGTCTGTTGGCAGTCGAACAGTGTATATCCCGCCCCATCCAGAATCCGCATCAACGCCACAAGCCCGGCCTTGGACGCGTTGGATTCACAATGGAACATGGACTCGCCAAAAAAAGCCCGTCCCAGGGCAACGCCGTACACCCCACCGACAAGTCGACCGCCGGACCAGACCTCCATACTGTGGGCAAAACCGATCTCAAAGAGGTGGCAGTAGGCTGCGTGCATCTCCGGCACAATCCACGTACCGTGCGCGCCCCGGCGGGGAATTCTGGCGCAGGCTGAAATGACCTGTTCAAAGGCGCGGTCCAGGGAAAAGGAAAACCTGCCTTGACGCAGGGTGCGCTCCAATCGGGCCGGAACATGGACGTGGGCTGGCTCCAGGATCAGGCGGGGGTCAGGACTCCACCACAGAATGGGGGCGTTTTCGCTGTACCAGGGGAAGATGCCCCGCCTGTAGGCCATGAGCAGCCGCATGGGGGAGAGGTCCCCGCCCACGGCCAGCAGGCCGTCGGTGTCGGCAAGGGCGGGATCGGGAAACACGAGTTCCGGGGACAGGGCAAAAACGGTCACGTCCGCCTACCGGGAGGCAAAGATGAACTCCAGTTTCTGGTCTTCCTGCAAGCCGATGCGGACCGAACCTCCTGCAGCCAAGTCTCCAAAAAGAAGCTGTTCCGCAAGTACGTCCTTGACTTCCTTCTGGATGAGACGGCCCAGGGGACGGGCTCCGAAGGCCGGATCATGGCCTTTTCTGGCCAACCAGGAACGGGCCTCCGGCGCAAGCTCGATGGCAACGTTCCTGGCGGCCAGCTGCTCGCCCAGTTCGCGCATGAACTTGTCCACGATCTGTTCCATGATCTCCTGGGACAGCGAGTGGAACGGAACAATGGCATCGAGGCGGTTGCGGAACTCGGGGCTGAAGAGCTTCTCGATGGCTGCCATGCCCCGGGACGCCCGATCCTCCTCTGCCCCGGCCTTGAAGCCGATGGCGTTGCCGCTCATTTCTCTGGCCCCCGCATTGGAGGTCATGAGCAGGACGACATTGCGGAAATCGGATTTGCGGCCGTTGTTATCTGTCAGCGTGGCGTGGTCCATGACCTGCAGAAGGATGGAGAACATGTCCATGTGCGCCTTTTCGATCTCGTCCAGAAGCAGCACGCAGTGCGGGGTCTTCCGGATGGCCTCGGTCAGGAGCCCCCCTTGTTCAAAGCCGACATAGCCAGGAGGGGCGCCGATAAGGCGGGCAACCGCATGCTTTTCCATGTACTCGCTCATGTCGAAGCGCACAAAACTGACCCCCAGGCACGCGGCCAACTGCTTGGCCATTTCGGTTTTCCCCACGCCGGTGGGACCTGTCAGGAGGAAGGAGCCCACGGGGCGCTCCACGTTGCCCAGGCCTGCACGGGATCGCTTGATGGCTTTGGCCAGAATCTCCACTGCTTCCTGCTGCCCGAAAACCTGCGCCCCCAAATCCTCCTCCAGCCTGGCCAGCCGATCGCGGTCCGAGGAGGTCACACGGGAACTGGGGATTCGGGCCATGCGGGCCACCACCTCTTCGATGTCGCGGCGGGTGATGGACTTGCGCCGGGTCTTGCCCCCGGAAAGAACGAAAATGGCGCCGGCCTCGTCGATGACATCGATGGCCTTGTCCGGCAGGCAACGTTCATTGATGTGCCGGGCCGACAGTTCCACAGCCGCAGCAATGGCCGAGGGCTGGAACTTCACCCCGTGGAATTCCTCGTAATAGGGTTTGAGGCCCAGCAGGATCTTCTCGCTCTCTGCCGGAGTGGGCTCGACGATGTCGATCTTCTGGAACCGCCGGGACAGGGCGCGGTCCTTCTCGAAATGGTTCTTGTACTCCTCGTAGGTGGTCGAGCCGATGCAGCGCAGCTCGCCCGACGCCAGCACGGGCTTGAGGATGTTGGACGCATCCATGGAGCCGCCACTTGTGGAGCCCGCCCCGACGATGGTGTGGATCTCGTCGATGCACAAAATGGCTCCGGGTATGGCCTTGAGTTCGGAAATGACCCCCTTGAGCCGGGCTTCGAAGTCACCCCGGTACTTGGTCCCGGCCAGGAGAGAGCCCATGTCCAAGGCGAAAACGCGGGCGTTTGTGAACTGCCCGGGCACCTCGCCCCGGGCGATCTTCAGTGCGAGGCCCTCGGCCACGGCAGTCTTTCCCACACCAGGGTCACCGACAAAGATGGGGTTGTTTTTTTTGCGCCGGGCCAGGACCTGCATGGTTCGCTTCAGTTCCTCATCGCGTCCGACCAGGGGATCGATGCGCCCCTCTCGGGCTCTCGCCACCAGATCCACGGTATACTTGTCCAGGGCGCTCCTGGATCCATCCCTGGTCTCGGAATCACCGACACCGCCACTGTCCGGCACTTGGTGGGAGATGTATTCCAGCACAGCCAGGCGCGTCAGGCCCTGGGCCTTCAGGTAGTACACCGCAAAGGCATCCTCTTCCTCCAGCATGGAGGCCAGAAAGTCCCCGGCCTGCACCTGCGACTTGCCTGCGGACTGAATGTGCAGGATGGCCCGCTGCATGGCCCGCTGCACACTTACAGTCTGCACGATCTCATGCTCTGGACGAGGATTGACATCGAGATGGTCCATGAAAAACTGCACCAGCTGCTTGCGCAGACGCTCCACGTCAATCCCACAGCCTTGGAGAATGTTCTGTCCATAGGCATCTTGTGTATAACTGTAGAGAAGATGCTCCAGTGTCAAAAATTCATGCTGGCGCATCTTCACTTCACGAACAGCATTTCCAATTATTCTTTCCAACTCCTTACTCAGCATTTATACCTCTTCCATGGAACAACGCAGAGGAAAAGACCTTTTTCTGGCCATATTGTGCACCAGATGGACCTTTGTCTCTGCAACTTCCGCTGTGTATATTCCACAAAGACCAATCCCTTTCTTGTGAACGCTCATCATGATGGCAAGTGCTTCTGGCTCGGATTTATTAAAGACGTTTCGCAACACTTCTACAACAAACTCCATTGACGTGTAATCATCGTTGTGAAGCAAAACTTTGAATTGTCTTGGTTCTTGCACTTGGTCATCGACCAGTATTTCCGGACTGGAACCAGGAACCTCATATGGCTCGGTCATGCAGCGCTCCACATCTATTCATCGTCGCCGTACTCATCGATCCACGACTGCAGAATCTGCACGATCTGTCTGGCCTGTTTGACCGAGGAAATATTGAACTTGGAATGCGGCGAAAATCGGCCATTTCGCTTCTGGTACCGGGATACCCGAAACCTGACCGGCCCGAATTCACTCTCCCCGCGACCGACTTCCTGATATGCAAAGATCAAGGTGGCCCAGGCTCCTCGGGAAAGGACTTCCTTTTTCAATTCCCTGACCTTCTGCACTCCCTCCTCATCGGTCCAGTCCATGGAAATATCGTCAATGGTTTCAGCCATGCGTGCTCCTCACGGTTGTCGTCGCCCGGCATAAGCAGAATGCGACGTGGTGCAAAATCTATGGGAAGTGCGGCCATTGATGCACAAGCTAATAATGCCGCACGTGCCAAATGCAAGCCTCAAACATCGTGCGCCGAAACGCTGTGCAGGAGGTTGGAAATGGAAAATGCAGATGGAAGCGCTCCAGGGAGGGCGCGAGCTATGCAGTCAGAAACGGGGCATGCCCGGGGGTAAGAAAAATCACGCCCCCGCATGCGTCAACTCGGGGGCGTGCAGACAAACTGACCAGCTCAGGGTTGCTCATAAAAAACATAGGTCGAAAATTCAGCCACCTCGAAATACACCTTTTTTTCATTCCCGTCGGTTTGGCCGTTGAGATTGACATCCTGGACCCCATACCCGAAGCGATACCCCCTGGCTTGGCTGTCCGCAGTGCCGTATGCAGTGGAGAGTTTGTCTATCTTGATGAAGCGGTGGACGAGCTTCTCCCCGGCAAAGACTTCGAGCACGCCATTGGTCCCTGTCCAGTTCTGGATGGACCGGCCAAGCTGGTTCTGGGCTTCCTGGGTGCATCCCAGAATTCCGGCCAAAAGAAAAATAGCGAACATCAAACGCATGATATCCTCTCCTGTTCATCGTTACTCAGACAAAATTATCTGTGTCGATTCGCCGAGCTGATTACAACGCTCTTTCCTTTCTATTCATTTTAGTCCACCCCGGAACCATGTCCCAGGCTTTTCTCAGGAAATCCTCATGCTGATCAGACATGGGGTTGAACTCCCGCAACCGTGCCTTGAATTTCGACCCATGATTGCGATGCTGCACGTGGCAGAGTTCATGAAGAATGACATGGTGCACCACGTCCGAGGGCAAAAAGAGAAGCTTCGCGTTCAGGCTGATGCATGAACTGGGGGAGCAGCTTCCCCAGCAGGTGATCTGGTTGCGGATCTGAACCTTGCTGACCTCGACATCGTGATGCCCGGCCAGGTCCCGAAAAACAGGGACCAGCCAACGTTTACCCTGGTCCACAAGCCACCGCTGCAGCAGGGAAATACCCCCCATTTCAGCACCCGGAGGTAGGCGCAACTGCAGAACGCCCTCACCGGCTCGCAACTCAGTTCTGGCGCCCATGTCACGGCAAACATGATATGTGCGATCACAAAACGGCAAACGGATCAGCCTAGGCAGGGGATCCTGCCCAGGGGCCTCATTGCGGGCCGCGAGGTCAGCAAAACGGGCCAGAATCCACTGCCGGTGCCCATCCAGAATGGCTGGAACGTCTGCAGCCGAAACCCTGTACGGCAGTACAACCTCAAGCCCGCTGCCTGCGCGCATCCGCAGCCAGACCTTGCGCGCACGTCTGTTGCGCGTCACGGAGACGGGAATCGATTGCCAGTGCATGCGAAAAAGGGCGGCCTGGGCCGCCCTCTCCTACCAGGTTTTGGTGCGTTGGACTTCCAAAGCCTGTCTCTGCTCTTCAAAGGAGGTAAACCCGGCCTGGTGTAAGGCATCAAGAACCGTGGTTTCCCAATCCCAGCTGGCATAGATGACAGGCTTGTGGAAGGTGCTGCGGAACGAGGCCAGTTCCTGTCGGTAGAACTCCTCCTTCACGCTGCCCAGGTTGGTCTGCAACTGTTCGTGCAGGCGGGCCAGTTCCCCTTCGTACCAATCCATGAGATCCGCTGCAGAGGTGTTTTTCCTCAGGATATGCTCGTAGCGGTTTTCAGCCAGCAACAGGTGCAGGTGTTCCAGATGCTGTTCCGAGAGCCACTTTCCGAGATCCGCAACAGGGATGTTCTCGGCCTCCACTTCAGCAATGTCAAACTTGGTCTGCTGGTATGTGTCGGGCACTACCGAGGCTGAAACAATTCCAGCGATGCAGACCAGGCCGCGGAGAATCTTGGAGTTGGACACGCCCTGCCCGCAGAATCCGACCTTTTTGCCGAATTTCTGGCCGGTGAAGATGGTAGTCAGGATGGCCCAGACAACTGCTGGATCTTCCTCGTCGTAGATGTGCCTGAGCCGCGAATTGTCACGATCCGTGCCGAGAACCAGCTGGGTCATGTCATTGGAGCCGATGGAAAATCCGTCGAACTCGCGGATGAATTCCTTGGCCAGAATGGCGTTGCTGGGGATTTCTGACATGAGGATGATCTTCAGGCCATTGTCTCCGGACTGGATGTTGTGCACCTTGCTCAAATAGCGCTTCATGGACCTGGCTTCCTCCAGGGTGCGCACAAAGGGAAGCATCAGATGCAGATTGCTCCCGCCGAAGGCGCCACGGGCCAGTTTGAAGGCTTCCAGTTCCCAGTCATGGACATTGCGGGACACGCCGCGGTAACCCAGCATGGGGTTGTCTTCAAGGCCTTCGAAAAGCAGACCGCCCAACAGGTTCCGGTATTCGTTGGTCTTGTAGTCAGTGCTGCGGTAGACGATGGTCTTGCTGTGAAAGGCCATGGCGAAGAGGGCCAGACCCTGGGCCAGGCTCTGTATGTAGAGTTCCTTGCCGCTGCGGTACCCGCGGGACCTGAGGATCTCTTGTATCTTCTGCGTCAGGGTGCGAACCGTATCCATTTCGCTTTGCAAGCCAACCTTCTTGGCCACATCTTCACGCAAGGCGGAGATTTTTTCCAGCGTGTCCACGATGACTGGATCTTTTTCGATCCGGTTCATGATCGCGGCAATGGAATCCTGGATTTCCAGGCGACGGCGCTTGGACTGGGGGTCTCCTCCCAGGTTTTCCAGTTCATCGGCGTAGCCCATGATCACAGCCACGTGGTCCTGCAAGCTGTTGGAGGTTTTGAGGACTTCAAAACGCTGGGTGGCAAACTCGAGATGCTCATCCAGTTTCTTGTCCAACTCTCTCAGCTGACGATGGATGGCCAGGACTTCGTCAGTGCCCTTAGCCCCTTCGCGCTCCGTCAACTCTTCCATCTTGCGGGACAGGCCGGTCACAATGCCGACATAGCTGCGCAGCTTGATATCCAGGGCAATGGTACCCGCTGCCATTTGATCGAACACAATCTTGGTCAGATCGTTTTCCAGGGCGGTGAGCTTGGTTTTGACCACTCCATCCAACGTGCCGAGATCATAGGCTTCGAGCGCCAGGGGATGAACCCCGATATTGCCGAGCATGAACTCGGCCCGCAGCAGACCCACTTCGAAATCCGGGACATCACGCAGGCGAGAAAGGAAAAGCGACTGCCCCACGTCTGCCAGAATAAGGCCGACCTTGGTTTTGGTCGATGGCAACTTGCTGACGTCTATCTCTCCGCCCACTTCGACCAGCGGCAGGAGACCACGGTATACCCTGCCCCGGGACCCGTCCACGGTTACATCATGGCCATCCAGGGCCCGCAGTTTTTCTGGCCGCTTTATACCGATGACTGCAGGAATGCCCAGTTCACGGGAGGTGATGGCCGCATGGCTCGTATCGCCCCCCGCATCAGCCATGATCGCCGATGCGATGCGCATGCCCGGGACCATGTCCGGGTCGGTGCGCTCGGCGGCGAGAACATTGCCCTTGTTGATCTTGTTCAGCTCGAGTGCCGACCGCAGGTATCGCACTGAACCCTGACCAGCCCCGCGGGACGCGCCATTGCCTTCCAGGAGGATTTCTGCCTCCTTGACTGCAGCTGGGTCCACTTCCTTGCGGCGCATGAAGATGGTGTAGGGGTGCTTTTCAAGCTCTTCGTTCCAGCGTGTTTCAGGCCGTGCCTGCACAAACCAGAGGCGGTCCCACTGGTCAATGCAGAATTCGGAATCCATGATCATTCCGCCATAGCCTTTGCTGATACAGCGCACGCCCTTGGCCACGGACTCAGCCTGGGCCAGGGACAGGGACCAGCGGTAGGCCATTTCATCGCCCACTGCCTCGACCTTGGTGCCACGGCCCGATTCCTTGTAGACGATGCGCTTGTCCTTGCACCCCATGTATCGGACTACCACTTCCTGACCGTTCCCGCGCTGGAAGACATAAAATTTATCCGGAGTGACCAGCCCGCTGACTACGGCCTCTCCCAGTCCGTAACTGGCATCGATGGAAACGAGGTCCCTGCGCACCGTGCCGCGACACCCCGTTGAGGTGTCAGCGGAAAAAGCCGTTCCTGAAATGACCGGGTTGATCATGCGCATGATGCACACGGACAGGGAGGTATTCTCGATGGCCCATTCCTGTTTGGCCTTGATGGCGATCTGATCGTCCCCCGTCTGTTCGGCCTTGGCCACAGCATCAAGAATGGCTTCACGGCGATAGGTCATGGAGCGCAGATTGTAGGCCGAGGCACAGTCCCAGTGATAGGCCTGGACAACGTAATTCTCTCCGACAATGTTCAGATAGGTGTCCTGCAATCCTGCGAATGCCTTTTTGCGGCTGTCCTCGCCGGCGGCGGAAGAACGAACGGCCACTGGTTCGTTTTCAAGACCCGCCTCCTTACAGATGTCCAAGTACGCGCCGCGCACAGCATCCGCCACTTCTTTGGGCAAATCCACGGAGAGGATGGCCACCTGCACCAGAACCGAGCGTTTGCGCAACTGGTCAATGCCTTCAGGAGAAACCGCAAAGCCCTCAACCACGTTGTTGACGAAGGTGCGCAGACGTATCAGGGTTCCCTCCTGCTTCTTGGAAACCTCCTTCACGTCCTGGGCTATTTTGCGCACGAATTTCTGCAGAAATTCGGAATCCTTGTTAATTTCCGGGTCAGCCCAATCCGTGGAATCATAGGCTTTGTCCACCGTGGATCGAACGACCGCTGCGTTGACCTTGGTCTCATCGAGAAGTTTATGAAAGCCGATGGAGGAGATGGCCCGGAATTGCGGCGCCCTGATGCCCTCTATGGTAGAGATGATAGCGGTGTTGTAATTTTTTCCGCCAACCAGGAGCTCCGCATCCTCCCCGATGGTCACGATATCCTTGCCCGTCAGCACAAGCTGCTTCTCGATCTGCTCGACGAGGATTGCGGGTTCTCCGGATTTATCGGACTTTTTCTTGGAATTCTTTTTCTCGGTGTCGGGCATTTTCTCCTCCTTTATTCATGCGCGAATCGAAACTCTCCGCTGTGGCCTGAAAAAACTTGGCGCCACTTAAACCTTATCGACAATTCAGTCAAAAACAATTCCTATTAACTTTTGCATATCATGGAAAAAAATTATGCAAAAGTGCTTGACAGCAAAAAACAGTACCCATCGACTGCTTTATGATCATGACATGACCTTCTGCCCACAGGAAGGGCAGAACTTGAAGTCATCCCTTGTTACAGGAGCAGTGCAAGTCGGGCACTTACGGGGAGCCGGCACGAGCACCACGAGAAGCTCCCCCTCTTTGACCGGGACCATCTTCTTGTCTTCCTGGTAGTCGGCAAACTTGAGCACGCGCTCGACCATGCCGTCCACAGGCGCCAATACCGACTTCTCCTGCTTCATGATGGAGATGTTGAACAGCTCCTCTCCCTTCCTGACCATGTCGCCCGGCTTGACAAGCATGACCCACAAATCGCCGCTGGAAGGCGATCCCACTTGGTATGGGTTATGCTGATCGGCCATCTCCACCCCTGACTCTTCCTTGCCGATGGCCTCAGCAACCTTGATCTGTACGGCAAAGGATTCCGAATCCAGGGAGTAGGACACCAGGCTCATACCGTGATCATCTGGCCGGGAAATGTGCTTCATGCAAAGAACGTGGTGCTTTCCCCCTGAATCCTTGAACATGACCTCATCACCGGCCTTGAGCCCCTCGAACCAGACATGCAGGGGCAGACGGTTACAATCCCCGTACTTGCCCACGAACTTGATGGTGTTCAG
>JAAYCS010000114.1 GCA_012729655.1 Desulfovibrionales bacterium
ACGTCTGTGGCCCTGTGGCAGGACGGCCAAATTCTCGAAGACGTGGTACATACGCAAATCCCCATGCATTCCGTGTTCGGCGGTGTTGTTCCGGAACTGGCGTCCCGTGAACACTTGAGACTGCTGGACAAGCTTGTGGCTTCGGTTCTGGGCACGTGCGGGGTTTCCGGAGGCCGCAAAATTGATTTGATAGCCGTCACTCGCGGACCAGGCCTCTTGGGCGCCCTTCTGGTGGGCATTGCCTATGCCAAATCCTTATCCCTTGGCCTGGGCGTTCCCATCATAGGGGTGAACCACCTGCAGGCCCACCTGTTGGCCTGCGATTTCACATCCCCCATCGTCTACCCGGCCATGGGTCTTCTTGTTTCCGGGGGGCACACGCACATCTACCTGATGCGCAGCCCCCTGGATTTCGTCCTCCTGGGCAAGACCCTGGATGACGCGGCGGGAGAGGCCTTTGACAAAATCGCCAAGCTTCTCAACCTTCCGTATCCGGGAGGGAAATACATCGACATCCTGGCTGGCAAGGGCACAGCCGATCCCAGGCTCTTTTCCAAACCCTACCTGCATAACGACAACTGTGATTTCAGCTTCAGCGGGTTGAAGACAGCTGTGGCAAACTACGTGCAGCAGCAGGATATCCCTGCAGTTGACTACGTCGACTTTCGGGAAGATTTTGCCCCGTCTGTGATCAAGGATCTCTGCGCCACGGTGAATCTGGTCATTGTGCAGACCCTTTTGGAAAAAGTCAGAAGGGCTCTGGATGCAACCCCCGGAATACAGACCCTGTGCGTAGCCGGAGGCGTGGCCGCCAACAAACTTTTGAGGGAGAGTTTTTCCGCATTCGCAGAGTCGAAGAATCTCAAATTTTTGGCCCCTGCGCAAAACTATTGTGGTGATAATGCCGCTATGATAGCGTACACCGGCGTTCAGTTGGCGAACGAAGGCTTCATGAGTTCCCTTGATTTTGAGGCGGTCCCCCGCGGGATGATTGTGCCTGACGATTACATCGTAAACCCTTTTTTCAAGGAGTGAATAATGGCTGCACAAGTGACTGATGCTGGGTTTGACGCTGAAGTGATGAAATGCGACCTTCCTGTTCTTGTCGATTTCTGGGCCCCATGGTGTGGACCATGCAGGGCCATTGCCCCTGTTATCGAGGAGCTCACTCAGGAATTCGACGGCAAGGTCAAGATTTTGAAAATGAATGTCGATGAGAATCCCAGCACTCCCAGCAAATACGGAATCCGGGCTATTCCAACGCTCATTTTGTTCAAGAACGGAGAAGTGGTGGAACAGGTTACCGGAGCAGTCTCCAAAGCCAGTCTGAAGCAAATGTTGAGCGACAAGGCCTAGACTTTGGTCGGCTTTTGAAAAATGCGCCAGGAGGGTGACCGCACATGCACAGCCGTCACCCCCTTCGCATTCTCCGGTTCCAGACGCATCTCTCCGCAACGTCGGGATGCCCGTGGATTTGAATCCCCTCTTTTCACGTCACCGCTATCCAGGTATCTGCAATGCGCACGTATTTTCTTCTCTGTTGTCTTGTATTTTTTTTGAATGGCTGTGGCATTATTGACTATTATTTTCTCGCACCTCCCGAAGACACGGCGCAGGAACTTTACGAAAACGCACGGGGGCAGATGCAGGACAAGGAATACGCCGCAGCGATCGATTCCTTGACAAAGCTGAACGACCGCTATCCGTTCAGTCCGTATTCCGTGCAGGCGCGTCTCATGCTTGGCGATGCGTATTCCCTGGACAATCAGTATATTGAGGCAGTGGACGTATACGAAGAATTTTTGAGCATGCATCCGCGCCATGAATCCATCGACTATGTTCTTTTCCAGATTGGCGTGAACAAGTTCAAGGCCCATCGCTCCATTGATCTCCCGCAGGATGGGCTGGCCGAAGCCATTGAGTCATTCAAACGAATTGTGGATGGGTACCCGCAAAGCAGCTACCGGGGAGAAGCCCTGGTCTACATTGGCAAATGCCGGAAGTTGATTGCCGAGCACGAACTCTATGTCGCGGATTTTTATTTCAAGTCCCAGTCCTATAAGGCGGCCTGGATCCGCTACCGGTATATCGTTGAAACATTCCCCGAACTGTCCGAGATTGTCCAGCTGGCGGAGTCCAAGGCCAAGGTGGCGTATTTTTATGCCCAGGAAGAAGACAACGACACCCGCCGTCATCCAAGCAAGCTCAAATCCTTTTTCAACTGGCTCTGATGCCGTGTGACGCTGCGCACTTCTCAAGGGGCCCACGGCCCCTTTTTTGATGGACGCACACGACGGTAACTTTACAGAGCAGGGACTTCCCGCGACCCACACCACCTCTAAGGTGTTTCGACATCCCCGGTGTGCCGATCAATCCAGTCCAGGGTTACAGTAAACACTTCCCGGGAATGCAGCATTGCCACATGGCTGACGGGACTGCTCTCGTGCTCCATCCAGCCGGGCACGTTGCAGCGCAGGGCAGTGTTGGGCAGGACCATGTTGTCTGCCGGTGATCTGATAGCCAGGCTTTTGACGTGCGGAGGGAAGGGCAGGCCACCGAGTTTGCGGACCAGCTCCCCATTGTGGCGCAAATAGCGCCCCAAGGAATTCAGGGCAAAAGGGGTCAGCTTGCTGCCTCCAAAAGGGGTTCCCCAGGTGGTCAATGTCCGCACCTGCCTTGGCACCTCCATGCCGGCCAGGACTGCGCGCAGCAGAAGCCCACCCATACTGTGCCCAACGAGGTGGACATCCCGGGACGGATCTTCCGCCATCACGACTCGCAGGTATTTTTCGAGCTCGGATGTGGTCTGCTCCCAATCCGATTTCCAGCTCGCATAAGAAAAACATGAGGTTGCGAACCCACGCCTGTGCAGCCAGCGCCGACACAGAATCCAGGCCCCCTGGTTGTGGAAAAGTCCATGGACCAAAACCACCAGGGCCTTCCCCTGGCTCGGCCTGACCCAAAGACTCCTCCGAAGCCCCAAAGGATACAGGAGCAGAATCAGGATTTCACTCAGGATGCTGTGCAGGACTGTACGCAGGGAAAGATTGAGATAAAAAGGAAGGGGTCTGCCTGTACTGTTGGTCTCCTCGTAACAATAAAGGGTATAGGTCAGCAAAGCCATCAGCAGCGGGATGCCGAACAGGGTAATCAGGATGGACGCTGTCATGGGTGAACCCTCGCTTGAAAGCGGGGATCGTCGTTGAGATGCGCGATGAGCTTGCGATGGCCGGCCGGAAAAGCCAACGCCTGCAGCTCCTTCCAGCTTGACCATCTGTATTCCTGGGCCGCATGCAGGACAATGTCAGTCGGATCAGAACAAAGCTGCACGAAAAATGCGTTCAAGGTCACTCGGTAGCGGGTATAGGCATGCTTGAAAAGGGCGATGGGCTCCGGAGCAACCACCCGCAGCCGGGTTTCCTCCATGAACTCCCGGATCACGGCCTGGGCCGGAGTTTCGCCTTCTTCCACCAACCCGCCAGGGAATTCCCAGAGATTGGCCCAGACGTCATCGGGCTGACGTTTCTGAACCAGGATGCGGCCTTCGTGAATGAGCACGCCCGTAGACATGGACAAATAAATGGGTTGCACAGGCTTTGCCCCTACGGGACGTTCTTCCTCCACCCCCAGGAGTCGGGCTTCGCACAGGCCGGCCACGGGACACGATCCACAGGCCGGCTTTCTTGGCACACAGACCAGACTTCCGAACTCCATTGCGGCCTGGTTGAACGCCCTGGCCCGGCCAGGAGGCAGAATCTCCTCGCACAGAGCGTTGATCTGGAGCTGGGTCTGCCGGGACTTGACCGGGTTCTTGAGATTGAAAATCCTGCTCACGAGACGTTCCACATTGGCATCCACAACGCAGACATCCTGTTCGAAAGCGATGCTGGCGATAGCCCTGGCCGTGTATGGACCTATGCCAGGGAGACGCAGAAGCTGTTGTATTTCCCGGGGCAGTTCGCAGTTGTTGTCGTGGCAAAGGATTTGCGCCGCCCGGTGAAGATTCCGGGCCCGGGAGTAGTACCCCAGTCCTTCCCAATGCTTGAGGATTTCGTCTTCAGAGGCCAGAGCCATGGACCGGATGTCCGGAAAGTGTTGGATCCAGCGCTGGAAATACTGCACTCCACGATCCATTTGGGTTTGCTGCAGCATGATTTCCGAAATCCACACATGGTAGGGCGTGTACGTCCGGCGCCATGGCAGATCACGCTGGTGGCGGGCAAACCAGTCCAACAGGATGTCCCCAAGGTGGGTGCCGTGCAGTTTTCTGTTTTGAAAGAGATCATTCATGAGTATGCCGGATCGACTGTTGGGGTGAAAGAGCGCGTATGGGCTACCGCATTTACCTCCAGGAGGAAATATGAAAATTGTCCCTTGTGCGGGGCACACCATGAGCCGAGAGGGCCTGGGCAGGAGGGTGCATGGCGGGATATGATTACGATCTGGGTGTGATAGGCGGAGGCGCAGCCGGGCTTACCATCGCCGCCGGCGCTTCCAGGCTGGGAGCCAAGGTCCTTTTGATCGAAAAGGAGGCGCGGCTTGGCGGCGACTGCCTGCACTACGGATGCGTGCCGAGCAAGACCCTGATCCGCACTGCCCAGGTCTATCGTCTGGCCCAGAACATGGAGCGCTTCGGTCTTCCGCCTGTCCACCTCGCCCCAGTTGATTTTTCCCGCGTCAGAGCCAGAATCCGCCAGGTCATCGACGCCGTCCAGCCCCATGATTCGCCGGAACGCTTCTGCTCCCTGGGGGCCATGGTCAAACAGGGGGAACCCAGCTTTGTGGACGGGCATCTCGTCGTCCTCGGATCCTGTCGCGTTTCGAGCAGATTCTGGGTCGTCGCCACAGGCTCCGAACCATTTGTCCCCGCCATAGCAGGACTGCAGCAAACCCCATTCCTGACGAACAAAGACCTCTTTTCCCTCAACGAACTCCCCAAGTCCCTGCTCATTCTGGGCGGCGGCCCCATTGCCGTGGAGATGGCCCAGGCCTTCTGCCGGCTTGGCAGTCAGGTTACAGTAATTCATCGCGGTCCGCAGATCCTGAGCCGCGAGGATGCCGACATGGCTGCCCTGGTTCAGGAAAGGCTGGTGGCAGAGGGTGTGCGCTTTGTGCTGGAATTTCATGTCAACGAGATTGGGCGGTGTCAGGATGGTGTTGTTGTACGCGGGGCCGTGGCCTCGGAGAGAATGGAGATTCGCGGCGGACAACTCCTGGTGGCCCTGGGCCGGAAGGCCAATACCGAGGGACTGAAGCTGGAAAACATGGGAATAGAGCCTGACCCCAGGGGGTTGCCCGTGGACAGGCGCATGCGTACGGCTTGCAGGTCGGTTTTCGCTGCAGGGGACGTGACCGGCAAATACCAGTTCACTCATGCCGCCGGATACGAGGGAGGGGTCGTTATCGCCAACACTGTCTTTCGTTTGCCGCGCAAGGCTGACTACACGTGGCTGCCCTGGTGTACCTACACGGATCCGGAGCTGGCCTCCATCGGCCTGAACGAGAAACGCGCCATGGCGCAGAACATCCCCTACATGGTCTGGGAGGAGGAATTTTCCTCCAATGACCGGTCACTGACCGAAGGGGAAGCGGTGGGTAAGCTCAAGATGCTCGTCGATGAACGGGACCGTCCTCTCGGGGTGCAGATTTGCGGTCCCAGCGCCGGGGAGCTGCTCGGGGTATGGAGCGCGGTCTGCAGCTCTGGAACGAAGCTCTCCTCGTTGGCCCAGGCGGTTTTCCCCTACCCAACCCTGGCTGAGATCAACAAACGGGTGGCAGGGGCCGTCGTCGGCAGGAAACTCTTTTCTGAACGGGTCCGCAAGGGTCTCTCCCTCATATTCCAGCTCAAGGGGCGGGCAGAGGACCCTGGCTGCGGCTTGGGGAAGAATGCTGGATGATCCCCCTCACTGCTGGGCAGACTCGTGTGACAGATCGGCCTCGAGGCCACTTCACAACCCAGACATCAGCCCGAGGCTTTGGGCGGTATAGGGCTTGTCAGGCGGTTCGCACCGTTTTATGACAGCCCGTTTCCCAAGAGGCATGGGTTTTTGCCCTTCCTGACGATCGCTGAAGCATGGCCATCGATATCTGGCCGGGGTTCCGACGCGCAAAAGGAAAAGCATGGCCTTGACACTGTGCCAGCGTCCATTCTTTCGCTGGTCACAATCACACCCCCATGAGCGGGCCGATTGGTGGCCCGCTCCACACGAAGCACCCCGAGGAGGTGTCACATGGATCTCATACGGTTTTCCCGAGACGTCGAAAATGTACTGCGCAAAGTCGCCACTGAATTCGATCAGCTCTCACAGCCCACCGAGGATGGAGCGTTATGGGGCTTCGAGCTGGAAGACGATGCCAGCGGTTTTGTCTCCCTGGAGTCCAATCAGGGCACCCTCGACGTGCCCACCGTGACCATCTCCTTGTCCCTTGGGGCCATCGAAGAGGTAAGCAGGGAAGACCTCATGGACCTGCTGACCATCAACGGAGATCTGCTCGGCGCTTCCCTGACCATCACCCCTCCCCTGGGTGAGGAACAGGAGGAGTTCCTCATGCTGCAGACGAAATTTGTCGCCTCGGAGTTTTCTGAAGACATGTTCATCAAATCCATCAATTCCCTCATGACCCAGATGTCCATCTTTTTCGAAGCAGAATAATGTCCAAAATCACTGTACAAGCCGTTTCCAAGTCCTATTCCGGGGTGGATCTGTTCACGGGGCTGTCCATGGAGATTCATTCCGGAACCCGGCTGGCCCTGGTAGGACCCAATGGGTGCGGCAAGTCCACGTTGCTCAAGATCATGGCCGGTGAGGTTGCTCCGGACAGCGGCAAGGTGACCATGCCCAAAGGATCCCAGGTCGGGTTCGTTCATCAGGAATTGCTCGGAGCCGATCTGGAGAAGAAGTTGGAAGACTTTGTTCTGGAGGTGCTCCCGTCCTGGAGTGAATTTTGGCGGGATTGGAGACAGGCCCTCAAGGCAGGCGATGACGCATCTCTGATCCGACTGCACCAACGTCAGGAGGAATTGGAACTGCAGTACGGGTATAATCCTGAACACAGGGCTCATGCTATTTTGCAGGGTCTGGGATTCTCTCCGTCTGCCTTTGGCCGGCGGATAGGGGAATTGAGCGGCGGATGGCGCGAGCGGGCGAAATTGGCCAGGGTATTGGTGGAGGGGGCGGACATCCTCTTTCTGGACGAACCCACCAACCACCTTGATCTTGAAGCAGTGGAATGGCTCGAATCCTACGTCCAGGGCTTCCAGGGCGTTCTGGTCTTTGTGGCCCATGACCGCTATTTTCTTGATCACGCCGCCAACCGGATCCTTTTTCTCGGAGGGGAGAGGCCCGTTCTTCGGGACGGAAATTTTTCTCAATTTCTGGAATGGTACGCCGAACGCAGCGAGCAGGCCAGACGACAAGCCGAGAAGTTACGGGCCGAAATTGGAAAGAAACAGGCCTTTGTAGACCGTTTTCGCTATAAGGCCACCAAGGCCCGACAGGCCCAAAGCCGCCTGGGCCAGATCAACAAACTGCAAAATGAACTCGAGAGTCTGACACCTGAGGCCCGCACCCGCACCTTGTCCTTCAGCTGGCCAGAGCCGGAACGCGGCAACCAGACCGTGCTCTCAGCAGTGGACCTGTCGTTTTCTTTTCCTGATGCACCCCTGTTTTCAGGTCTGAATTTTCACATCTACAGGGGTCAGAAAATCGGTCTGGTAGGGCCCAATGGACGCGGCAAGTCGACGCTCATCAAGCTCATTACCGGCAGTCTGCAGCCCAGCAGCGGCAAGGTCAACCTGGGCTCCAGCATTACGACGGGCTATTTCAGCCAGCATCAGACCGACATCCTGCGTCCGTCCTTCACGATCATGTCTGAAATCAAACGCCTGGCCTCTCCGTCGAGCAGCGATTTTCAACTCAAATCCGTGTTGGGTCTTTTCCTGCTTGGTGAGCGCTACTGGGATAAGAAGGTCCAGGACCTGAGCGGGGGAGAAAAAAATCGCCTTGTGCTGAGCACCCTTTTTCTCAGCCGGGCCAATTTTTTGATTCTGGACGAACCAACCAACCATCTCGATATCGAAAGCCGCGAGGCGCTAATCGAAGCCCTGGGCGCCTACGCGGGAACCATGCTGGTGGTGGCCCACGACCGCTATTTGCTGTCAGAGGTAGTCAACGAAATTTGGGAGCTTCATCCCAATGGCATCGTTGAGCACAATTGCGGTTTTGACGAATATCATGAGCGCAAAAAGGTGCAGGAAGCCAGTCAGAACCCTCCTTCCAGGATCGAACGGGCCGTCCGGCAGGACCAGAAGCAGAAGAAGCGGGAAGCAGCGGAAATCCGCAACCGGGTTTACCAGCAAATGAAGCCGCTCAGAAAAAAATATGAGCGGCTCGAGGCTGAACTCGAAGCCAATCTTGCAGAGCAGGATTCCCTTGAGCGCCAGCTGGCCGATCCGGGGACCTATGGGGACGCGCAGGCAGCCCGTGAACTGGGACAGCGTTTTTCGGCGCTGCAGGTCAAGGCAGAAGAGGTCATGGGCGACCTGGCCTATCTGGAAAAGGAGCTGCAGGAACTGGAAGAGCAGAGAGTCGAGACATAATGCAGACCATCGACGTCGTGGCCGGGGTTATCATCAAGGGGAACAGATTTCTGGCTGCCAGACGTTCTTCACGCATGACCTGGTCCGGGTTTTGGGAATTTCCTGGCGGCAAGGTCGAGAGCGGAGAGTCCCTGAACCAGGCTCTGCGACGAGAGCTGGAAGAGGAACTCTCCATTGCTGCCCTTGCTTTTTCCCTCTGGAAAATAAAGGAAAAAAAAAGTAAGGAACACGCAATCCGACTCTTTTTTCATCTGGTGACGGAATTTTCCGGCACTCCGACGCCCAGGGAAGGGCAGGAAATAGCGTGGCTGACCCTTGACGAAGCGGAATCCTTTGCATTCCTGCCCGCGGATGAGGAAATTCTCGCTGAACTTCCTCTGCCACGACAGGCGCCTTGACACGGAAGCGACGTTTCATCGTGGTTGGATTTTTTTTTCAGATCCCACATCTGGAGGACCTCTATGCCCTTATTCATTTACAAGGCAAAATCTCGTGGCGGAAGGAGACTGAAGGGAGACCTGGACGCTCCCAGCATTGAGTTTGCTGAAAATGTCCTGCGGCGTAAAGGCTATGTCGATGTCCGGGTCAAGCCCAAACCCAAGGACCTGCTGGAGGGCACCTTTCTCGAGGGCGGCGTGGCGGCGCGCGACATGGTGGTTTTCAGCCGCCAATTCGCGACCATGATCAATGCCGGCGTGCCCATCCTGCAGGCCTTGCAGATCATGTGCGAACAGACAGAAAATTCCAAGCTGCGCCGCAAGCTCTACTCCATTCGCAACGACATCGAAGGCGGCAGCTCGCTCTATGAGGGACTGAAAAAGCATCCGGACGTATTCGACGCACTGTACACGAACATGGTCAACGCCGGTGAAACCGGCGGTATTCTGGATCAAGTCCTGCTCCGTCTGGCCGAATACATTGAAAAGGCGGCCAAGCTCAAGGCAAAGATCAAGAGTGCCATGATCTATCCCGGCGTGGTTGTGACCGTGGCCGTTGCGGTCATCGCCATCATCCTCATCTTTGTCATACCCACCTTCGAGACGATGTTCCGCGATTTCGGCTCCAGTCTCCCGGCACCCACCCAATTCGTCATCGATCTGAGCAGGTTCGTCACAAACCATTTCCTTCTCCTGCTGGGTTGCATCGTTGCCTTTATCATAGCCTTCCGATTCTTCTATAAATGGGAAAAAGGGCAGATCCTGGTGGACCGCTGGGTTCTGTTCACCCCCATTTTCGGGCCACTCCTGCGCAAGGCTGCGGTGGCCAAGTTCAGCCGCACCCTCTCGACAATGGTTTCCAGCGGCGTGCCCATCCTGAACGCCCTGGACATCGTTTCGCGCACTTCCGGCAACAAGACTGTGGAACTGGGGGTGCTCGAAGCCAAAAAATCCATCGCCGAAGGCCAGACCCTGGCTGAACCTCTGGATGACACTGGCGTGTTCCCACCCATGGTCATCCACATGATCTCAATCGGTGAAACAACGGGCGCCCTGGATTCCATGCTGAGCAAGATCGCAGATTTCTATGACGACGAGGTGGATGTGGCGGTGGACGCGCTGACTTCGCTGATAGAGCCAGTCATGATTGTGTTCCTGGGCGTCGTGGTCGGCGGCCTGGTCATAAGCATGTACTTACCCATCTTCTCTATCGCCGAGACAGTGGCCTGACCAGGAAGGAGGACAGCTCGTGCATATCGGCTCACTGCTGAACCGGCAGGAACCCTTCTTGTCTTTGGAATTCTTTCCTCCCAAGGACCGCGGACAATGGCCCGGCTTTTTCGATGTGGTGCGTCAGCTGAAGACCCTGGCCCCACTTTTTTGTTCAGTGACCTACGGCGCGGGCGGGAGCACCCAGCATAACACCCTTGAAATCGTGGCCCGCATGAAACAGGAATACGGCCTGGAGCCCCTGGCCCACCTGACCTGCGTCGGCGCCGATGTGGCCCGTCTTGCCTCGTTTATGCGGGGCTTGAACGAAGCGAGGGTGGACAACGTGCTGGCCTTGCGTGGGGATCCCCCCCGCGGAGAGACGGCCTTTGTTCCGGACAGCGACGATTTCCAGCATGGGAGCGACCTGGTAAGCTTCATCCGCAAGGACTTTCCATCGTTCAGCATCGGCGTGGCGGGGTACCCTGAGAAACACCCCGAGGCCGCATCCGCGGAGAAAGACCTGCAGCATCTGCGACACAAGGTTGACAGCGGGGCGGATTTCATCATCACCCAGCTTTTTTTCGACAACGACGCCTATTTCGATTTCGTGGGCAGGGCTCGAGCAATAGGCATAAACGTGCCCATCATCCCTGGCATCCTGCCGGTCCAGAACCTGCCGGCTCTGAAACGCATGCTGTCCTTCTGTGGCGCCACCGTGCCGGAGGGGTTCATGCGGGATCTCGAACATGTTCAGGCAACCTACGGGGAAAGCGGCGTGCGTGGCCTCGGGCTTGGCTATGCCAAGGCCCAGGTCCGAAATCTGCTTGACCGCGGGGCCCCCGGGGTGCATCTCTACACTCTCAACAAAGCCGATACCTGCCTGGAAATCTGGAGGGATTTCAGTCTCCGGGACGGACGCCAGTAACTTTTTGGAGGCGATGATGAAAAAGAATCCAGTTGTGGCTGTGGTTGGTGCGACAGGCGCCGTGGGCAGGGAAATGCTCGAGACCCTTAAGCGCAGAAATTTCCCCCACGCTGAGGTGCGGGCTCTGGCTTCTTCCCGTTCCGCCGGCAACGCCTTGGAGTTCGGATCCTCCAGACTCACGGTTCAGGAACTGACCGAAAAATCTTTTGAGGGTGTGGACTTGGCCCTGTTTTCCGCCGGCGGTTCCACTTCAGAGAAATACGCCCCCTGCGCGGTCAAATCCGGTTGCGTGGTGGTGGATAATTCCAGTGCCTGGCGAATGGATCCGGCTGTGCCCCTGGTCGTGCCAGAGGTCAATCCTGACGACCTAGCCTGGCACAAAGGCATTATCGCCAACCCCAACTGTTCGACCATCCAGATGGTCGTGGCTTTGAAGCCCCTGCACGACGCAGCCAAAATCAAGCGCATTGTCGTATCCACCTATCAAGCTGTGTCAGGAACAGGACAAAAGGCCATTGTCGAGTTGGAGACCCAGGTGCGGCAGCTTTTCAACGGCCAGGACGCCGTGTGCAACGTCTATCCGCACCGCATCGCATTCAACTGCCTGCCCCAGATCGACGTTTTCCTGGACAATGAATATACCAAAGAAGAAATGAAAATGGTCCATGAGACCAAGAAGATCATGGGTGACGATTCTATCCGGGTCACGGCCACCACGGTACGTGTGCCCGTCTTCTATGGTCACAGCGAAAGCGTGAACATCGAAACAGAAAAAAAGCTGACCTCCAAAGAGGCCCGGGCCATCTTGTCCCAGGCGCCGGGCGTACGCGTCTACGACAACCCTGGCGAGAAGATCTATCCCATGCCCATTGTGGCGGCCGGCATGGACGAAACCTTTGTGGGGCGCATCCGTGAGGATGAGAGTATTGCCAACGGGTTGAACATGTTCATCGTGGCAGACAACATCCGCAAGGGCGCAGCCCTCAATACAGTACAGATTGCCGAAGTTCTGCTGCAACGGAATCTGCTCCGCGTTCCCTGATTCATTTTGTCGATTTTCTTTCTGCGCACGCCCCGACCCGGAGACGGCTTGGGGCGTGTTTTGCGAGCAGGGCAGGAGAGAACATGGTCGAGATAGGTACCGAGGATTTTTTTTGGGAACGTGTGCGCACGCTTCCCCGTCCAGGCGAAGAGAATACCCTGGCCTTTTACGATCATCGGCTGGGCGCGATTTTCACCAACCCCAGGTTGATGCTCATACCCCTGGACGACCACCTAGTCCATCGAGGTGACGGGGTGTTCGAGGCGTTGCGCTTCGAAGATGGGGCCATCTATCAACTGGACGAGCATATCCATCGCCTGGCCCGTTCAGCCCAGGCCATCAACCTCGCTTTTCCGGTCAGCGCAGCTGAACTGAACGCGCTGGTGCGGCAGGTCTGCTTGGCCAGCGGCGCCAGCGCCGGTAATGCGCTCATCTTTCTGGGGCGCGGCCCCGGCGGATTCACCCTGGATACCCGCGAGTGCCCCTCGCCAAGCCTCTATATCGTGGCCAAACGTTTCGCTTGCAAGTCGGAAGCCTTCTGGGAAAAGGGCGTCAGCGCTGTGCGCACCCGCATCCCTGCCAAGCAGGGATGGATGTCCAAAATCAAGAGTGTCAATTACCTGCCCAATGTGCTGATGAAGATGGACGCTGTCGAGCAGGGAGCGGATTACCCCCTGTGTTTCGATGAGGAGGGGTTTTTGGCTGAGGGATCGACGGAGAACGCGGTCCTTGTGGACCATGAGGGGTTCTTTGTCGTTCCGGAACTGAAAAACGCCCTGACCGGGACCACCCTGGCCCGGGCCATGCATCTGGCGCAGCAATTCACCCCCGCCATCACCCGACCAGTGCCGGAGGAAGAGCTATATGCCTGCCGGGAGATCATCTTGCTCGGTACGAGCATCGACGCGGTCAGCGTAGTCCGTTACAACGGGCGCGTGATCGGCGACGGGCAGCCCGGTCCGGTCAGCCGGCGATTGCGGGCACTCCTCGTGGCCGACCGCAGGGCCCATGCCCATCCTCTTGCATGCACATGACAAAACCCCTCGGCGATTTTCGTGGAACAGGCCCGGCGGTCACACATCTGGACCTGGGATGCGAATTGCGCGGCGGGCAACGGCAGGTCCTCTATCTGGCCATGGAGCAGCTCCAGGCAGGGATGCAGACACGCATTGCCTCTCCCCGGACCGCACCCATTCTGGACGCGGCCTGCAAGGAGGGTATCCCCATCCTGGCCTTGCCATGCCGTTGGGACTTCGCTCCTCGCAACCTCTTCGCCTTGTCCAGGGCACTCAAGCCCTCCGCACTCCTGCATACCCATGACGCCCGTGCCGCCTCTCTGGGGGGACTTGTCGCCTTGATGCGGCGGGATTTTTTCCTGGTGCACACCAGGCGCGTCTCCTACGCCCTTGGCCAGGGCTGGAGCCGCTGGAAATATGCTCTCGGCGACACGGTCGTATGTGTCAGCAGGGACGTGGAAGCAGTGGTGCGCAGGGCGGGGATCTCCCGCACTGCTGTCATTCCCAGCGCCATTTCATTGAAACGGTATTCGTTCCGCAGAGAAGGCAACATCGGGCGCATCGGGATCATCGGCGCTCTTTCTCCCCAGAAAGGACACGCCCAGTTTTTCGCGGCCCTGAAACTTCTGCACGACGTCCCGGAAATATGGGTAGTGGGGACTGGCCATCTTGAAAAATCCTTGCGGACGCTTGCAGCGGAACACGGAATTGCGCAGCGCATTGTCTGGAAAGGACATGTGGAAAGTCCCGATGTTTTGCCCTTTCTCGACATCCTCGTCGTGCCATCGGTCCATGGAGAGGGCTCCAGCGGGGTCATCAAAGAGGCATGGGCCTCGGGTGTTCCGGTGGTCTGCTCCGACCTGCGCGCCAACCTCGAACTGGTTGTGCCGGGCAAAAACGGGTTGGTTTTCAGTAATGGCGACCCAGCCGATCTGGCGGTTCAACTGCACCGGTTGCGCTCCGATCCTCACCTGCAGAATACCCTTGCCAAGCAGGGACACGTCGATGCGCAGCAGCACGATACATCGCGCATGCATGCGGATTACGAACACATATACAAGCTGGTGACCTCTCCCGTCTCGGACGTTGTTTCCTGAACGGGCCATTCTTCTCCAGCCAGGCTTTGACAATTCCCGGCGAGGCGTTAGCATATCATGAAAAACCATCTTTCCAGCCCCGCATCTGGAGGTTGTCATGTCCCAATCGATCAAAACCCACGAGTGGTTCCTGCCCGAGGATCAACGCAAAGCCCTCTCTGCGTATCTTGCCGAATTCACCGGGATGGTTCCTGTGCATCTTTTTCTGCAATCCGGACAGAACGAAGCCTATGGGGAATTCGCGAAGAAACTGCTGCAGGACATGGCGCTGCTGTCAGACCGGATCGCCTTGAACCTGCATGAGGACGACACCGCGGCCAATGCCGAATATGCTGTACATCGGTTTCCGACCGTACTCATTGCCCCTGACAAATATTCCATCCGCTTCACCGGGGCTCCGGCAGGAGAAGAGGGGCAGGCCTTTCTGCACGCCCTGAAGATGGCTTCTGACGGGAAAAGCTACCTGACTGAGTCCAGCGTCAAGACACTGGCTGGACTGCAGGAACAGAGACAGATCAAGATTTTTGTCAGTCCCACCTGCCCGTATTGTCCTGGCCAGTGCCTCAATGCCATCAGGACCGCCGTTGAAAAACCTGGTCTCGTGGACGCGGAATGCATCGAAACGGGCCAGAATCCGGATCTCGCCGAGCAATATGGCGTGGGTTCCATTCCGCATACGGTTTATGCGGAACATTTTTCCACCGTGGGCATGGAGCCGGAGCAGGACTTCGTCCTGCAGCTCGTCACCCTGCACCAGGCGAAAGATGTGGCCCACGAAGAGGACGAAACCGGCGAGCCAGACGTAAGGACCAGTGACGTGGTCATCATCGGTTCAGGCCCGGCCGGGCTGACTGCCGGCATCTACGCCAGACGGGCAGGTCTCGATGCCGTGGTCCTGGAAAAGGGCATCATAGGCGGGCAGGTCAGCCTTACGCCCGAAGTGGAAAACTATCCGGGGTTCATCAACATCGGTGGCAAGATGCTCATGGACATGATTCACCAGCAGGCCAAGCAATACGTGCCGGTCATGACCGGTCAGGACGTTCGCGAAATCAAGGTCGGCAGAAACGTAGAGGTCATTACCCAGAATCGGGTCTATGTCGCCGACGCGGTCATTTACGCTGCCGGGGCTTCATGGAAGAAACTCGGAGTGCCTGGAGAGGACCGCCTTATGGGCAAAGGGGTGTCCTTTTGCGCTTCCTGTGACGGCTACATATTCAAAGGGAAGCAGGTAGCGGTCATCGGAGGTGGCAACACCGCCCTGACTGATGCCCTTCATCTCAAGAACCTGGGAGCGGATGTCTTCATCGTGCATCGCAGAGACGAGTTCCGGGCGGAGCGTCACCTCATCGATTCCGTGTCCCGCGAAAACATCCCCGTACGCTGGAACGCTGTGGTCGAAGAAATCGGAGGAGACAGGGGAGTCGAATTCATCGTGCTCAGGGACGTGAGCACCGGAGAGACCGAGAAGGTCCCGGTGAAAGGAATTTTCCTGGCCATCGGCATCGTGCCCAACGTCGAGGCGGTGAATCATCTGGACCTTGCCCGAGAAAGCGGAGGCTACCTCAAGGTTGACCGACAGGGCAGAACCAGTATGCCGCGAATCTATGCCGCCGGCGACATTACCGGCGGGGTGCAGCAGATTGTCACGGCCGTAAGCGAGGGGGCCAGCGCGGCCATGGCGGTATTTGAGGACCTGACCCGCCGCAAGGCCGAAATTGCGGCACACAGGTATTGAGAACCTGGGTTTTGTTGGGATCCCGGAGTGGCTTTGGAGAGCCCTTTCTTCAGTAATGGTATGTACGGTTGCGGAGAATCGTCATGGCCCTGAAAAGCTGCTCGTAGAGAACGGCTTGAGCCAATTCATGAGGCATGGTCAGGGGGCTGAGGCTGAATCGTTCGGCGCGTTCAAGAAATTCGGGAGAAAGCCCGTGCGCCCCTCCAATGACAAAGCAGCAGGTTTGGTCTGGGCTTTCCAACATGGGTTGAAGAAATCTGGCAAACTCCACGGAGGTGAACAAGGCCCCCTCTTCATGCAGGGCGATGGGTCTGTCCCTGGGACCGAGTTTCTGCAGCAGGCGCTCTGACTCCTTCCGCTTTCTTTCCTCTTCCTCGAACTGGGGGCAGTCTTTAACGATGATGGCTTCAATCCTCAGCATGGGCCTCAGCACTTTTTCGTAATGGGCAATGGCTTCCGACCAATAGCTCTTTTTGACCTTGCCCACGGTGATGATTTTCACTCTTTTCATGATGCTCCGTCAGACAGTACTTCCCCCATGATCCGGACCACTTTCCCTCAAGAACTGGTCTTGATTTTGAGGTAGATCAAGGGCAATGATCGTGAATTGCCAGCCATTGGCGCCTGTGTCCATCCCTGGACGGGCCGATCTTCCGGTCCTGATTTTCTCCGGCATAGCAGAACGAGGCAGACATGATAACGAACGACAACTCAGGCAGTGATAACGCTTTGGAGCTGACGAACGAAGGCCCAGTCAGGGAAAGAAAGATCGCAAATTTCTGCGCATACCGGTCGAGCCTGGTCTCGTGACTTTCAGCGAGGGCCGGAAAACCTATCCGGTTCACAATCTTTCTATGTACGGTGTGGGCATTTCCATCAATGATCCCAAAATATTTGAAATCGGAGACATCCTCAAAGGGGTGCGCATCGAATTCACGGATCGTTTTTTTTCCGTGGACACACGCGTGGTCCACATCTCTCTGCACAATGACGGCAAGACCTTGATCTGCGGCATGGAAATCGTCAACACGTACGACGCCGGATACATCGACTGGATGACCAGAGTCATTGCCGAGATGAAATAGATCACTCGCGAAGGACGTCCACCCAGACTGAACAGGATTCAAGATTCACCCGATAGGCTGGCGAGGAAAGCCTTGGCCCTGTGTAGCGGCAGTCCCCGATCATCTGTTCAGCTTATCGCGTCGATTACGCCTGGTACGGTCCTGGCCATTTCCCCGTTCCGGTCCAGGCATGCTCCCCCGTCTGTTGTAGGCCTGTCAAAAGTCAAAAGACCTTTTTTCCCCCTTGAGCGTCGGCGTGAGTGCACCCGCAGTCCACAGGAACGCCAGAGCACCTTTGTGCGGTCTCCTGGATGCCTGGTGACCAGCTTGCGCAGGAAAGAACCCCGTTTTGGGGCTGACTTTCACAACAAGACAAGGAGAACAATGTGCCCAGGACATTGGTCCTCGCCGAAAAACCATCCGTAGCCCGGGAACTCGCGGGCGTTCTCGGAGTGCGCAGTCGCGGAGAAGGCTTTCTGGAGAATGAACGCTACGTGGTCACCTGGGCCGTAGGACATCTGGTTAGCATCGCCGAGCCGGGTGACCAGAACGCGTCCTGGTCCGGACGCTGGTCCATGGCCCAATTGCCCATGATGCCCTCGCGCTTCGTCTTGACGGTCCTTCCGTCCACAGCCAAGCAATACGCTGTAGTCCGGAACCTACTCCTGAATGATGACATCACACTGGTCATCAACGCCACGGACGCCGGACGCGAGGGAGAGCTTATCTTTCGCCGCATCTACCATCTGGCTGGGTGCACCAAACCCATCAGGCGCCTGTGGGCAAACGATATGACGGAGACAGGCCTGTTGAAGGCCTTCGGCAACCTCGTTGAAGGCGAGGAGAAACGCAGTCTGGGTCATGCCGCCTTTGCCAGGGCCGAGGCGGATTGGCTGGTAGGTATGAATTTTTCCCGCCTTTTCACCCTTCTGGCAGGCAGTCTCATCACCATCGGCCGGGTCCAGACCCCGGTTTTGAAGCTTTTGGTCCAGCGCCGCCGGGAAATCGAAAACTTCGAGTCGAGAAACTACTGGACCGTGGAGGGGGAATTCGAGAACAGCGCCCAGAGCTTCAAGGGCACGTGGTTCTCTCCCCCTGAGTTCAAGGACTCCCAAATCTGGAATCAAGACCTCGGGCAGGCCGTTGTCTCAGAATGCACCGGCCAGAGGGGGGAGATACTGAGTCTCGAAAAGAAAAAAGGAAGGCAAAAGCCGCCCCTCCCGTACGACCTGACCACATTGCAGAAGGATGCCAACGTGCGGCTCGACCTTTCAGCTCAGCAGACCCTGAACATCGCCCAGGAGCTCTACGAAAAACGCAAGCTCATCACCTATCCGCGCACGGATTCGCGCTATCTGACTCGGGAGCTTTTTCGTGAGTGTTTGGCAAATCTGCGGGCCATTCATCCGCATTTCCCTGAAATTTCGCAAAAGGCAGCGAGCAATATCAAGGAGGACAAGAGAAAGTTTGAGTGCATCAACGACAAAAAAGTCTCGGACCATCACGCCATAATCCCCACGACCTTGCGCGCTGATCCCCAGAAATTGAGGAAGGAGGAGTGGGCGATCTACGAAATGATCTGCCGCCGTTTTGCCGCAACCTTCATGGATGACTCCATTTTTGCTGCAACCTCGCTCTGGATCTCCTTGGCCAGCCACCGCTTCCGCTGCACAGGCCGGACCTATCTGGAAAAGGGCTGGCTCGATGCCGAGCCGTGGCGTGCATCCGCAGACAATCCCTTGCCCGATTTGCGCAAAGAGCAGCATGTTCTGGTCCGCGAACTGACCTTGGTCACGCACAAAACCAAGCCGCCGGCACACTTCACTGACGCTACGCTCCTTGCAGTCATGGAGACGGCAGGGAAACTCGTGGATGACGAGGAGTTGCGCGAGGCCATGAAGGAACGGGGTCTGGGTACACCTGCCACACGCGCCCAGATCATTGAAACCCTACTCGGACGCAAATACGTGCTCAAGGATGGTAAACGCCTTCAGGCAACGGATCTCGGATGCTGGGCAGTGGATGTCGTGTGCTCCATGATGCCTCAACTGGCATCACCGGAAATGACAGGGGAGTGGGAAAAGAAGCTCAAGCAAATGGAACAGGGAAAATATGCCTACAAAAATTTCATGAATGAGGTCAGGGAGATGGTTGCGTCTGGCGTGCTTCTGGCCCGGTCAAGGCCGACCAGGGCCCCGCGCTGCCCTGCGCACGACAAGCGGACGACATCTCCTGCTGCTGAAAAACGATGATTTGGAAGGTCTGGTTGACCGCCGGGACAAACAACGCCTTGTCCGGAATGATGCAGCGCGGCATGCACCGGGAACTCTGCAATGGTCATCATCGACCCCATGTCAATCGCTTAACAAATAATGATACCGCTTGAGTTTGGAATACGTCCACTCGAGGATCTTCTGCATTTCAGCGGCAACGCCATCTGCGTGAACCTGACCCTGAAGTTGGCTCAAGTAATAGGTTAATGTTCCAGAATCTTCCTGATAGACCAGGGCAATGGAGTATATGGAGGCGATGGATGGCCGGTCGGAGAATTCAGGCTGGGTCTGCAGGTGCAGAACGAATTTCTTTTTTTCGGCCGCTGTGAGGGTGAACAGTTTGCTGGCCATCAATTCCTCCTTCAACTTGTAGGACAGAAGCGTACCGCTTTGGTCCGATCCCGTGCTGATGATATCCAATGGCAATTTCGTTCCGATAACCGACGTTCCGTTTTTTTCATCCACGCTCTGGGGCCTGGGTTGGTCCTGGGCGGGTTTGAGGTTGGAGGCGTTACTGTCGGCCAAGGTCATGTAAGGCATCAGAATGAAAACAATACAGAGAACACACATCGCAACGCGTTTCATGGAAACTCCTTCTGTAGATCATCGAACAGTGCAGACAACCGGGGCGGTGACTGACAATTTCATAACAAAGCACATCGGGCTTCGGCAATAGTCAGGCATTCCAGTGTGTTGAATTTTATTAAAGTTTACATAATTTACATTATGAGACAAAAATAAAACCGTTCGGCAACTCGTCTGCGCAAAAAAGCCCGCTCGCTGCGGGCTAGGCATAGAACACACTGCTCAGCCTTCAGGACTGTTTCTTTTCCCAATCCTGCAAGAAGGTAGAAATTCCCTTGTCCGTCAAAGGGTGCGACATGAGTTGTGTCAGAACCTTGTACGGGACGGTGACGACATGTGCGCCGGCCAGGGCCGCTTCGAGAACATGCATGGGGCTGCGGATGCTGGCCGCGATGATTCGAGTGGAAAATCCGTAATTTTCAAAGATGGTCATGGTCTGTCGAACCAGGTCCATGCCATTCTGACCCACGTCATCCAGGCGACCCAGAAATGGACTGACATAGGTTGCGCCGGCCTTGGCGGCAAGCAAGGCCTGGGCAGCGGAAAAAATCAGGGTCACGTTCGTTTCGATATCCATGGATCGGAGGATGCGCACGGCTTTCAGACCCTCTGCCGTCATGGGCACCTTGACCACGACATTCGGTCCATACTCCATCAACTCCCGTGCTTCTCGGACCATGCCCTCTGAATCCAGGGCAATGACTTCAAGGCTCACCGGTCCGGTTACCAGGGCGCAGATCTCCTTGGCTATGCTCTGCCAGTTGTCAGCTTCCTTGGCCATGAGGCTCGGGTTGGTGGTCACCCCGTCCACCAAACCCATGGCCATTGCCGCCTTGATTTCTTTCAGATTGGCAGTGTCGATGAAGAATTGCATGGGAACTCCTTTTTTAGGACCGGATCATTTTCAGATATTTGTCCCGGCATTCATAACTGCAAAAGCAGCGTACCTCTTCACCTTCTTTGATGCGGATATCCGAATCCTTGGACACGTATGTCCCGCAGACAGGGTCCTTGACCAGCACCCCCTCCTTGGCCAGATCTTCATTGTGGGTTGTCTTGATCTCAACCTTCTTCTTCCGATCATTCGTTATCAACTTGTAGAGCAGAAAGCATGCTGCGGCGAAAACAAGAAACTTGATCATCAGTCACCTCAAAAGAAGTTAGGGCTGGGCCTGCCAGATGCGGTCTCCTTCAACGGAGTACGCAAGCCGCGACAGCCACTGTGAAGCACGCAGGCCCTGGATGCGCAAATCCGGAGCCAGATGCATGAGTGGAATCAAAACAAAAGCCCGCTGGCACATGCGCGGGTGGGGAATGTGCAGCGTCTCGGAATGCCACTCCAGGTCTCCAAGCAGCAGAATATCGATATCCATGGTCCGGGGGCCACTGGGTCGGTTCCGGACCCTGCCCAGCTCCTGCTCCACCCTGGACAATGAGGCGAGGAGATCCTCAGGGTCTGCCTCTGCACAAACCATGATCCTGGCAACACAATTGGCGAACCAGTCTTGGTTCCGCAGGTCTTGGGGCTCTGTCCAGAATACGGGAGAAACAGCATCGACGCGCAACATCCCGCGCAGGACCTGCAGGGCCTGCGCGATGTTGGCCCGGGGATCTCCCATGTTCGAACCCAGGCTGATGTACCCGGGAATTTCCTTGCAGCTAGGCATTTGAAAAAAAGCTACCTTTTTCATCTTGTGCAGGCAAGAGGCCAGATGTAGCGTGATTGCGCATGCATGAACACATCGATGCCTACCTCGAGCACCTGACCGTCATCCGCGGGTTGGCGGAAAAAACAGTCGAGTCTTACGGGTCCGACCTGGCTTTTTTCCGATCCTTCCTGAAAGAGCACCGCGGCAGCCCTGACAGTGTCGATGAGGACACTGTTTTCCTGTATCTGGTCCATCTGCGCCGCCGTGGCCTCAAAAACACATCCTTGGCCCGCAACATGTCCAGCTTGCGGGGTTTTTTCGATTTTCTCGTGCAGGAGCGCGTCATCACCGTTAATCCGGCAGCGCTTCTGGACAGCCCTAAGCTGCCCCGAAAGCTTCCCAATGTCCTCTCCAGGGAAGAGATCACCGCCATGTTGGCCCGGCCGGACACGAGCGACAGGCTTGGATTTCGGGATCGTGCCATGCTGGAACTCCTTTACGCGTGCGGCCTGCGTGTCTCGGAACTGGTCAGCATGAATCTGGCTGATTTCGACGCCCAGGTGGGACTGCTGCGCATCCTGGGCAAGGGCAGCAAGGAACGTCACGTCCCCCTGCATCAGGAGGCCGTCGCCTGCATCATGGAATATGTGCGCCATTGGCGCCCCCTGCTGGGACCCAAATGTGACAAGGTCTTTGTGAACCGCTCGGGAATGGGCCTTTCCCGTCAGGGCGTGTGGAAGCTCATCCGCCGCTATGCCCGGGAGGCAGGCATTTCCCGTGACGTCTCTCCCCACACGTTCCGCCACTCCTTTGCCACCCATCTTCTTGATGGCGGGGCTGATCTGCGCACCGTGCAAATCCTGCTCGGACACAGCGATATCATGGCCACGGAAATTTACACCCATGTGCAGGCGATGCGCATGATCGCCCTGCACCGCAAATTCCATCCGCGATCATAATGACACCAATACATCCCTCCACGGTCATCACCTGTCACGCAAACGCCGATTTTGACGCCCTTGCAGCCATGATCGCGGCCAACAAGCTTTATCCCGGAGCAGCTCTGGTTTTTCCCGGCTCCCAGGAGACCTCGCTCAAGGACTATTTCGTCCAGAGCGCCATGTATCTTTTCAATTTCCAGTCCTTAAAGGACATCGATCTGGACGCGGTTCGTCTCCTGGTCGTCGTGGACACACGACAGCGGGCCCGGCTCACCCATGTCGAGCCCCTCCTTGCCATTCCCGGCCTGGAAATCCATATCTACGACCATCACCCGCCTTCCGAAGACGCCCTGACCGGGACAGAGGAGTTCTGTCGGCCCTGGGGTGCCACAACATCCATCATCGTGGACAGGATCCGAGAGCTTTCCCTCGCTGTCTCCGAAGACGAAGCCACGATTCTTGGCCTTGGCATCTTCGAGGACACCGGAGGATTCATGTTCAGCGCCACCACCGGACACGATTTCGAGGCTGCGGCATGGCTGCGCACCATGGGCATGGACCTGGATGTCATCCGGGACATCATGAGCCGCGATCTGTCTTCCGAGCAGGTTGCCATCCTCTCGGAACTCATCGACTCCTCTTCCACCCACACCATCAACGGTGTTGAGATAGTCCTGGCCGATGTGTCCCTGGAAAGCTATGTTGGTGATTTTGCCCTGCTCACCCACAAACTCATGGACATGGAAAAAATCCGCGTTCTTTTTGCCATCGGCCGCATGGGAGACCGCATCCAGCTTGTCGCCCGCAGCAAGGTTCCGGAAGTGGATGTGGGTATGGTCTGCTCTTCCTTTGGCGGGGGAGGACATCCTTATGCCGCTTCAGCCTCGATCAAGGATCGCACCATATCTCAGGTAAAGGATGAACTTTTTGCCCTGCTCTATTCACACATCAATCCCCAGCTTTCGGTCCGGGAATACATGTCTTCCCCGGTGGTCCGTATCAAAGCATCCCAGAGTCTGGCCGAGGCTGCAGAGATCATGATCCGCTACGGTCTCAAGGCCCTCCCGGTGGTTGAAGACGGCCAGGCCTGCGGCATCATCGAGAGTACTGTGGCCGACAAGGGTGTTGGTCACGGCCTGGGTGATGAACGCGTGGTGGAGTACATGCTTGAAGACTTTGAAACGGTGACAGAGGATCAGGACCTTTACCGGGTCATGGAAATCATCCTGGGACGCCGTCAACGCCTGGTGCCTGTTTTGCGAAATCAGGAGCTGATAGGGGTCATCACCCGCACGGACCTCATCAACATCCTTATCCAGGAACCGGCCCGCATTCCCGAAGCGTCCCTGTCAGACAAACGGCAGGAAAGAAATGTCCGGCAAATGCTGCATGAGCGGCTCCCAGAGGACATGATCCAGCTTCTCCAGCTTGCAGGACAGATCGGACGTGAAATGGGGGTAGATGTCTATGCCGTGGGAGGGTTCGTGCGGGACGCGCTGCTGAACATCCCCAATGACGATCTCGATTTGGTGGTGGAAGGTGACGGCATCTCCTTCGCCCAGACGCTGGGAGGGAGGCTGCAGGCCAGGGTACGACCCCATCTTAAATTCCGCACATCTGTACTCATCCTGCCCACTGGCCAGAAAATAGACGTGGCCACCGCCCGACTGGAATATTACGAGTATCCTGCCGCCCTCCCCATCGTGGAACTTTCCTCGCTCAAGATGGACCTTTACCGAAGGGACTTTTCCATCAACACGCTGGCCATACATCTGTGCCCGCCCCACTTCGGAAAACTGGTGGATTTTTTCGGCGGCCAGCAGGATCTGAAGGACGGAATCATCCGCGTTCTTCACTCCCTTTCGTTTGTGGAAGATCCGACCCGCATCATCCGGGCTATCCGGTTTGAACAACGGTTCCAGTTCAAAATCGGGAGCCAGACCGAGAGGTTGATCAAAAACGCCGTGCGGCTGAATATTTTCCAACGCCTATCCGGGGCCCGCATACGTCATGAACTGCGCTTGCTGACTGAGGATTCAGCTCCAGTGGACGGGCTCGTGCGCATGCGGGACCTGGGCCTGTTGATGGAAATCCATCCCCTGCTCCACTTCCCCCCGACCAAGGAATCTTTGCTGCAGGAGATCGAGAAGGTCATCACTTGGTACAAGCTTCTCTTCCGCGAGAAAAATCCGGATATCTGGATCGTCTACTTCCTTGGTCTGGTCTCGGGCTTTGATCCGCAACAGGTGCAGACCCTGACATCCCGCCTGCAATTTTCTCCCAAGCGCGTTGAGCTGATCGAAACCACCCGCCGCCAACTCCGTTACATGGCAATGCAGCTCGCCCAATGGGGAAAAAAGAAGGGATCTCGAGCCGACCTGTACGACATCCTCCGCCCACTTTCCCTTGAGGGACTGCTCTACTCCATGGCCAAACAGCGCAGACAGGAGCTGAAAAAAGCGTTGTCCCTGTACTTGACCCATCTGCAGGATATGGCCATCGCCGTTTCCGGCAGGGACATCGAAGCCATGGGCCTGCGCCCGGGACCTGAATTTTCCATCATCTTGCAGACCGTCAAGCGGGCCGTTCTCAACAACGAAGCGCGAACCAGGGAGGAACAGCTGCTCTTGGCCCGGTCCCTGGTCGAGGAACTGCAGAGACAGCCAGCAGACCACCATTATTGACCTGACCACAGCAATTCTTTAACAATTTTTTTGTCGACTTCATGCACTGCATGTTCAGGATTCACCATTTTATCAGATTTGGAGGACGTATGTTCAAACGGTTCGTGGTTGTTCTGCTCACCTTTTTCTGTCTGACCGGAAGTGCCCTGGCCAAGGATCTGGTTTTCGCGGTCGATGCCACCTATCCACCCATGGAGATGGTGGATGCCCAGAAGAATATTGTCGGATTTGGACCGGAGCTCGTGGCGGCCATCGGTAAGGCCGCGGGCTTCAATGCAGTGACGAAAAACACGGCCTGGGACGGCATTTTCGCAGGGCTGGCCGCTGGGAAATACGACGCCATCTGCTCCTCCGTGTCCATTACTGACGAACGCAAGGCCACCATGGACTTCACCGACCCCTATTTTGACGTCAAACAAGGCGTCATCGTCGCCAAAGGGGTGACTGTCAACTCCCTGGCTGACTTGGCCGGCAAGACAGTGGCGTCCCAGATCGGCACCACGGGTTACTTTGTCTGCAAGAAGATAGAAGGGGCCAAGGCCAAATCCTATGATGAAATCGGCCTGGCTGTCGAAGATCTCTACAATGGCCGATGCGATGCCGTCATCGCCGACGATGCCGTGGCTTCCAACTATGCCCTGCAGCATGAGCAGTATTCCAAAAAACTGACCCTGGCCTATCTCATCACCCCTGAAAAACCCGAGTACCTGGGCATCGCCGTCAAGAAGGGCGATGACAAGACCCGCGAACTGATCAATGCAGGCCTGAAGAAAATCAAGGAAAATGGTGAGTACGACGCAATCTACAAGAAGTGGTTCAGCACCAAATAGCCATCTCAGCCGGGGCAGCACTGCCCCGGCTTTTCTTTGCCCTGAAATTCATCATTCATCACCGTCCATGGAACACGGCCAGCCATGACCCAGAAAATCCCAAAAAAAGAAGTTAAAATCGATATCAGCGATGGTGCCGCCATACCCGTCCGCAAGGATCTGGGCCTTTTCAACGCCTGGTGGATGACTTTTTTCGGCGCCATCGGGATCATCATTTACCTCTGCGCTGTAAAGCCGGACCCCTACTGGCGCATCCTCAAATTCCTTCCTGACGGGATTCTGGTCACGTTCCAGGTCACGATTTTATCCATCCTCCTGTCCCTGGTCCTGGGGCTCATCACCGGCCTGGGGCGCCTCTCCCGCAACCGGCTCATCAACCTCATCGCCTCCACCTACGTGGAGGTCATCCGCGGCATCCCGCTCTTGGTCCAGCTTTTTTACATCTACTACGCCCTGGGCAGGATCGAGCTGTTCAAAGACTTGCCCCCTCTGGCCGCAGCAGTGGTGGCCATGGGCATCTGCTACGGGGCCTATATGGGCGAGGTTTTCCGGGCTGGCATCGACTCCATCGACAAGGGCCAGACCGAGGCGGCCAGATCCCTCGGTTTCAATCGTGCCCAGACAATGACGCTGGTCATCCTGCCTCAGGCATGGCGCACCATCCTGCCCCCCGTTGGAAACGAATTCATCGCCCTGCTCAAGGACAGTTCCCTAGTGTCCATCCTGGCCGTCTCGGATCTGTTACGCCGGGGCCGGGAATTTGCCAGCGAATCCTTCCTGTATTTCGAAGCCTACACCATGGTGGCCCTGGTCTATCTGGTCGTCACCCTGTTTTTGTCCAAGGCTGTCAGCAAAATGGAACAGAGGTTGAATTATTATGAGCGGGACTAGGCCCACCATCGAAATTTCGAATATCTGCAAATCCTTTGGCCAACTGCATGCCCTGAAAAACGTCAGCCTGTCCGTCGACACCGGGGAGAAGGTGGTCATCATCGGGCCCAGCGGTTCAGGCAAGTCCACCCTCCTCAGATCCATCAACCGTCTGGAAACCATCGACAGCGGGACAATCATCGTCAATGGCCAGGACATCTACGCATCAGGAAGCGACATCAATGTCATCCGACAGGAATTGGGCATGGTTTTTCAGAGTTTCAATATTTTTCCGCACAAGACGGTCCTGGGCAACCTGATCATGGCACCCATGAAACTGAAAAAAGTGCCGGCACAGGATGCAAAAAAACAGGCGCTGAACCTCCTGCGCAAAGTCGGTATCCAGGAAAAGGCGGATGTCTACCCAAGCATGCTCTCAGGAGGTCAGCAGCAGCGTGTGGCAATTGCCCGGGCCCTGGCCATGAATCCGAAGATCATGTTGTTCGACGAACCCACCTCTGCCCTGGATCCGGAAATGATCGGAGAGGTGCTGGATGTCATGGTCACCCTGGCCAAGGAGGGCATGACCATGGTCGTGGTCACCCATGAAATGGGGTTTGCCCGGGAAGTGGCGGATCGGATCATTTTCATGGATCACGGACAAATAGTGGAGACGGGCACCCCGGAACATTTCTTCACCAGCCCGGAACACCCCCGTACCCAGAAGTTCCTGAGCCAGATCCTGTAGGAATCGATCATGAAAACCATCCATGCGCCCTGGCGCATCAACTACATTCTCGGTCCCAAGCCCGATGCATGCGTTTTCTGTCTGCCCCATTCCACGGATGAAGACGAGGTGCGTTTCGTCCTCTGCCGCGCCGAACACTGCTTCGTGATCATGAACATCTTTCCCTACAGCAATGGCCATCTTATGGTCACCCCCTACCGCCACGTCAGCAGCATTACGGAACTGACAGCATTGGAATGTCACGAGGTTATGGACTATGTACAAAAGAGTTCTTTTATTCTAGAGCAAGCTTTCAGACCGCACGGTATAAATATCGGGGTGAATATTGGCGAGGCCGCAGGTGCTGGAATCAGAGAACACCTCCATGTCCACCTGGTCCCGCGATGGAATGGAGACCACTCCTTTATGGCCATTATGTCCGAAACCAATGTTCTCCCGGAACACCTGCGATCGACCTACGAACGACTACAACCTTTTTTTGACAACCTTCAACGGCAGAGGTGATACGGATGCGTTATCT
>JAAYCS010000009.1 GCA_012729655.1 Desulfovibrionales bacterium
AGGTGCAGGACTATTTTCCGCTCTTCCTGATCCTCGGTATAGCCTTCAGCGGCATTTTCATGCGCTACTTCACCAAGGTGGACATTATTTCCGTCAAGCAGCTGACCATGGGACTGGTCACCTTTTCGTGGGTCATTCCCGAGGGGATCGGGGTGATTTTCTATATTCACCTGTTCCTCGTTTCGGTCCTGCTCATCTACTTCCCGCTGAGCAAGCTCATGCACATGGGCGGCGTGTTCCTCTCCCCGACCAGGAACATGAACTGTGCCTCAAGAAAGTTCCGCCATGTCAATCCATGGAAATTTGAAAACGTCCACTACCACACCTACGAGGAATACGAGGATGAATTCCGTGAGAAGATGGAAGAAAAGGATATTCCCGTGGACAAGCCGTCAGCAGAAGGAGCCGAGTGATGTCTGATCTGCCACGCCCTGAAGCACTTTTTGCCAATATTGACCACAATCCGCCCAGAGCGGACTGGATGGACGTGCCGGTGGAGATCAAGCCCGGCCGTTACTGCTATGCCGCCAACCCTGACAGCGTTAAATACGTGGGGCTGCCCAATGCCCGGAAATGGAACCCCCTGGATGAGGACTGGAAGCTTCCTGAAAACTGGCAGGAAATCATTTTCAACGGCATACGCGAGCGTCTGCACAAGTTCCGGTCCTTCAAGATTTTCATGGACATCTGCGTACGCTGCGGTGCGTGCGCCGACAAATGCCATTATTTCATCGGTTCCGGCGACCCCAAGAACATGCCGGTGTTGCGTGCCGAATTGCTCCGCTCGGTCTACCGCGGCGAGTTCACCACTTTCGGCAAGATCCTGGGGCGTTTCGCGGGAGGCCGCAAGCTGACCGTCGATGTCCTCAAGGAATGGTGGTACTACTTTTTCCAGTGTTCCGAATGCCGGCGCTGTTCCGTGTTCTGTCCCTACGGTATCGACACGGCCGAGGTGACCATCATCGGCCGCGAACTGCTGAACCTGCTGGGCCTCAACATCGACTGGATCGCCACCCCCGTGGCCAACTGCTACCGCACGGGCAACCATCTGGGCATTCAGCCCCATGCCTTTTTCGATATGATCGACTTCTTCTGCGATGATATCGAGGACATCACGGGTATCCGTCCGGAGCCGACATTCAACAGGAAGGGGGCCGACATCCTGTTTGTCACCCCGTCCGGTGACGTTTTCGCCGACCCCGGCACATACACCTGCATGGGCTACCTGATCCTGTTCGAGCATCTCAAGCGGGAATACGGCCTGGACATCACATGGTCCACCTACGCTTCCGAAGGCGGCAACTTCGGTTTCTTCACCTCGCACGAAACCATGAAGCGCCTCAATTCCAAGATGTACATGGAGGCCGACCGTCTCGGTGTGAAGTGGATCCTGGGCGGAGAATGCGGACACATGTGGCGCGTCATCCATCAGTACATGGATACCCTCAATGGTCCTGACTTCCAGTCCTCCAGGATGGAAACCCCGGTCAATCCGATCACGGGGACCGTCTTCAAGAATGCGGCCAGCACCAAAATGGTGCACATTGCCGAATTCACCGCTGACCTGATCAAGAACGGCAAGCTCAATTTCGACAAGAAACGTAATGCCAGAGTCCACCTTACCTGGCATGATTCCTGTAATCCGGCGCGCGGGATGGGCCTGCTGGATGAGCCCCGTTATGTTGCCAAGAGCGTGGTGGAGAAATTCACGGACATGCCCGTGGGCACCATCCGGGAGCAGACCTTCTGCTGCGGCGGCGGTGCCGGGCTGAATGCGGGCGAGAATGACGAATTGCGCATGATGGGCGGTCTGCCCCGGGCCAATGCCGTGAAGTACGTGCATGAGAAGTACGGGGTGAACATGCTCGGCTGTGTCTGCGCCATTGACCGGGCAGTGCTTCCCAACTCCATGAACTACTGGGTGCCCGGGGTGAGCGTGTGCGGTCTCCATGAGCTGGTGGCCAACGCCCTGATCATGACCGGAGAAAAGGAACGCGAAACCGATCTGCGCGGCGAAGACCTGCCCGGGGAGGATGAATAATGTACGACAAGAATAAAATACTGGTTGGTCTTGCCGTGTTCGTGGTCTTCATGACCTATCCTTTCTGGAACAACATCGGCAGTGCCGCCTATAAACGGCCAGAGCTGGAAAAGGTCAAAATGGCCAAGGAATGCGTGGAAGGGGTCGAGTTCATGCGCAGCGAGCACATGGCCATGCTCAACGAGTGGCGTGACGAGGTCGTCCGCAACGGCCAGCACGAGTACCATTCCACCGCCACGCATCGGGTGCATGCGAAAAGTCTGACCAAGACCTGCCTCAAGTGCCATGAGAACAAGGATAAGTTCTGCGACAAATGCCATGCGACAGTTTCCGTAAGCCCCTACTGCTGGGATTGTCATGTTGATCCGAAGGGGGAAAAGAAATGAAGACAATGCGTAGAAACTTTCTGAAGATCGCAGCCTTTGCTGCACTGGGATGGGGCGTCCGACCCGCCTCGCAGCTCCTGGCATCGGCAGGGGCAGAACCCAGCGAAGGAGTGCTTTTCGCCTCCCGCCACGCGGTGCACGCCGGCCCCAATTCCCTCAAGGCCTCCCGCTGGGCCATGGTGATCGACACGACCAAACTGACGGAAAAGATCATGGAAGAGGTGGTGCATACCTGCCATTCCATCCACAATGTGCCCGAGATTCCCGGAAAGCAGAACCTGAAGTGGATCTGGGAAGCCCACATGGATCACCTGTTCCTGGAGGATCTGCACGAGTTCCAGCCTCAGGCGGGGGCGAAGTCCGCCCTGGCGCTGTGCAACCACTGCGACAATCCTCCGTGTGTGCGGGTCTGCCCGACCAAAGCGACCTTCCAGCGCGAAGACGGCATTGTCATGATGGACTTCCACCGCTGCATCGGATGCCGCTACTGCATGGCGGGATGTCCTTACGGCTCGCGCAGTTTCAACTTCATGGACCCCCGCAAGCATCTGGGGAAGACCAACCCGGACTTCCCGACCCGGACCAAGGGTGTCGTGGAGAAGTGTGAGTTCTGTGCCGAGCGCCTGGCGGAGGGAAAGATGCCCGCCTGTGTCGAGGTTTCTGAAGGTGCGATGGTGTTTGGTGACTTGTCTGATCCTGAATCCGAAGTGCGCAAGCTTCTGGCCGAGCGTTTCTCCATCAGGCGTAGCCCGACCCTGGGAACCAAACCTTGTGTCTATTATCTTGTGTAGGGGGTGAGCCATGCTTGAAAAAGCCGTATCTGGAACTAAAGTCTATTGGGGATGGATCGCCTTCCTGCTCCTCCTGATGAGCGTCGGCGCCGCCTGCTACTGGCAGCAGCTTTCCCACGGTCTGACCATCACGGGCATGAGCCGGGACGTGTCCTGGGGGTTTTATATCGCCCAATTCACCTTTCTGGTGGGCGTTGCCGCCTCGGCCGTCATGCTGGTCATCCCCAAGTATCTTCATGATTATCACAAATTCGCCAAGATCCTGATCCTCGGCGAATTCAATGCCGTGGCCATGGTCGTGCTCTGTCTGCTCTTCATCGTGGCTGACCTCGGCTCCCCGCAGCGCCTGATGAACGTCCTGCTGCATCCCACGCCCAATTCCATTCTCTTCTGGGACATGGTGGTCCTGAACGGCTACCTGCTCATCAACATCCTGGTGGGTTGGGTCACCCTGGAGGCGGAGCGCAAGCAGATCGCCCCGCCGAAATGGATCAAGTTCTTCATCTACCTGTCCATTCCGTGGGCGGTGTCCATCCATACCGTCACGGCCTTCCTGTACTGCGGCCTGCCCGGCCGCGGTTACTGGCTGACGGCGGTCCTGGCGGCGCGCTTTCTGGCTTCGGCCTTTGCCGCCGGCCCCGCCTTCCTGATCCTGGTCACCTATATCGCCAAGATCTTCACGGGGTTTGACCCCGGCAAGGGCGTGTTGTCCACATTGGGCAAAACGGTCGTGTACGCCATGTGCGTGAACCTCTTCCTGCTCCTTTGCGAAGTCTTCACGGTCTTCTACAGCCAGATTCCATCGCACATGGCGCACCTGCAATACCTGTTTGCCGGCTACCATGGTCATGGCGTGCTGGTGCCGTGGATGTGGTCATCCATGATCATGGCCGTCATCGGCATCCTTATCCTGCTGGTGCCCAAAAACAGGGAGCGGGACAATATGCTCATCATAGCCTGCCTGCTCATTTTCATCGGGGCGTGGATCGACAAGGGCCTCGGCATGATCGGTGGCGGCTTTGTGCCCAACCCCCTGCACGAGATCACCGAGTACGTCCCGACGCAGTTGGAACTCGGCGTGTCCCTGGGGATTTACGCCACAGGATTCCTCGTGCTGACCATCCTGTACAAGGTTGCCATCGGGGTGAAGGAAGAAATCGAGTAGCGCAGACCTCCGGGCGATCTCCATCGCCCGGATATCCCCCTGTCGCGAAATATCTTTTTTGCTGGAAGTTATTTGGGTTTACAGGCAAATTGTTCGTGTGTAAGTGGGTTTCATCCATTTCGCGAAAGCGAGAATTTTACAGAATTTTGGAGGTAGATCATGGGTTATACGGTTACAGTTGATCACGACAAGTGCACCGGTGATGGGGAATGCGTGGATGTCTGCCCTGTGGAAGTGTATGAGCTCCAGAACGGCAAGGCAGTTCCTGTGAACATGGAAGAATGTCTGGGCTGCGAATCCTGCATTGAAGTCTGTCCCTCAGGCGCAATCACTGTCGAAGAAAACTAGTTCTTTTCCATATGGCAGGCCTTCGGGCCTGCCATGCTTCTTGCTCGTTCAATGCTGGGCAGCACCTCAGTATCAGTCACTTTCTTTCAAATTACTTCCTTCCATGCCTGAATTTTTCGGGCCTTCGCGCATGCCCGATTGAGGATTGAGTTCATGAATTTGGATCTGGCTCCGTTTTTTGCTGAGTATGAGTCCCTCGTGCGGCAGGTCGACGCCGTTTTTCAGAAGGTTTCCGGGCAGTTTCCCCGGGAAGTGACATGCAGGCAGGGCTGCAGCGACTGTTGTCATGCCCTTTTTGACATCACGCTGATCGAGGCCCTGTACCTGAATTCCAAATTTTCCGATCTTGACGACACACACAAGAACCAGATTCTGATTGAGGCGGACAAGGCTGACCGCAAAGCCTATATTCTGAAAAAAAAGGTCTCCCGTGAGGCTGAAGAAAAGGATCCTGCGGAAATTCTGCACCGGGCCGCCAGGGAAAGAATCCGCTGCCCGTTGCTGGGGACTGGGGAGATGTGTCAGCTCTATGCATTCCGGCCCATCACCTGCCGCCTGTACGGGATTCCCCTGGAAATTGGCGGTATGTCCCACACCTGTGGCCTGACGGGATTTGAACCGGGGCAGCCCTACCCGGCGGTGAAGATTGAGCGGATTCAGGACGCACTTCTGGCCCTCAGTAACAGGGTCCTGGATGCCATGGGATCGGGATATGCCGATTTCCGCACCATGCATGTCCCCGTATCCACGGCCCTGATGACCGTCTATTCAGACGAGTATTTCGGTCTCGGCGCATCGGGCGGTGATTCCGAGACCATCGGAGGGAGTGAGCATGTATAAGCCTGCTGTCATGACGGAAGAGCACGAGGCCCAGAAAAAGGCCATCTATGAAAAGATGGCGCCCAGGCGCAGGAAATTCATTGACCGGATCGGGTATGACAAGTGGAATCCCTTCGCGGAGCCCAAGGATCCCATCGAGTGGCGGACCGATGGCACCAGGCGGACAACACAGCAGCTGGTGCGTGAATTCCTGCAGCAGCACGCACCGGAAAAATACAGCAATGCCTACGGTCAGGGCGTGCTGGAGATGTGTCTGGGCATGGTCAACGGGGATGACCGCTACATCGGCATGTACGAGTTCGCGCATTGGTATGCCCAGGAACTCAAGAAACACAATATCGATATCAATGACTACAAGCCCTAGGTGGAATCCGATGAAGAAGACTTTTGATTATGGCCCGAAGACGGTGGCCGCTCTCAAGGCCGCCCTGCAGGACAACCCGGATTCGGCAGCCTTGCTGTACAATCTCGGGGTATCCTTGGTTGCCGAGCGGAATTTTGATGAGGCGGAAAAGGCGTTTCACGAGGCCCTGGCCCTGGAGCCAGATATCGCGGAAGCCTATGTGCAGCTGGGGGGTCTGGCCATGCACCGGGGGGATCTGGAGAAATGTCTGGCCATGAACAAAAAAGCGACGGAAATCCGCCCCAGATTCGCGGTCCCGTGGGGGAATATCGGCTTTGTGCACATGCAGCAGCAAAATCCCGACAAGGCCGTCAAGGCCCTTAAAAAAGCGATCAGTTTCGATCCGCAATTCATCCAGGCCCACACCACACTGGGCAGCGCCTATCTTGCCCTGGGGGACCCGGATGGATGCATCATGCAGTGCGCCAAGGCGGTTGAGATCGAGCCGATGTTCGGTCCTGCCTACAACAACATGGGCCTTGCCTACCTCGAAAAAGGCGATCCGCACACAGCGATCCGGTATTTCGACAAGGCCACGGAGACAGGGTTCGAGGTTGAGCCGCAGATCATGGCTGAGATTGCCCAGTATCGTTCCTAGCCGAAAGCCCCACAGGAGTGGGGATTTTTCTCCGGGGAAATTCGGGTTGACAAAAGAGGTGCTTTGTACGAAGATTCACGAGCGTGAATTTTTTAGAAATCTTTGAAATTGTTACGAGGTTGAGGGTCGCGCTCTACGAAAATGTGAGTGCGATGACTGTGCACGGTCTAATCTTTTAAGGAGGATGTGTAATGGCTAAACATGCGACCCCGTTGCTGGATCAGCTTCAGAGCGGTCCGTGGCCGAGTTTTGTTTCGGACATCAAGGAGGAAGCCGAGAGACGTCACAAAAACACGGCGAAAGTGGAACATCAGATTCCAGTTGACGTCTGTGACGATTTGTTGGGCATTCTCGAACTGTCCTACAAGGACGGCACCACCCACTGGAAACATGGCGGTATCGTCGGCGTGTTCGGTTATGGCGGCGGCGTCATCGGCCGTTACTGTGACCAGCCCCAGAAATTCCCCGGCGTGGCTCATTTTCACACCATACGCGTCAACCAGCCGGCTGGCATGTACTACACCACAGACTTCCTGAAGCAGCTTTGTGATCTGTGGGACTTGCGCGGCTCCGGTCTGACCAACATGCACGGCGCCACCGGCGACATCGTGCTCCTGGGCACCACCACTCCTCAGCTGGAAGAATTCTTTTTCGATCTGACCCACAAGCTGAACAACGACCTCGGTGGCTCCGGATCCAACCTGCGCACGCCAGCTTCGTGCCTCGGCGAGTCCCGCTGCGAATGGGCCTGCTACGACTCTCAGGAGTTGTGCTACCAGATGACCCAGGAGTACCAGGACGAGCTGCATCGTCCCGCTTTCCCGTACAAGTTCAAGTTCAAGTTTGATGGCTGCCCGAACTGCTGCGTGGCCTCCATCGCCCGTTCCGACATGTCCTTCATCGGGACGTGGAAAGACGACATCCGCATCGATCAGAAGGCTGTTGCCGCCTACATCGGCGGCGAACTCAAGGCCAATGCTGGTGCGCATGCCGGCAAGGACTGGGGTCCCTTTGACATTGAGAAGGAAGTCATTGATCTCTGCCCGACCGAATGCATGTGGATTGAAGACGGCAAACTGAAGATCAATAACCGTGAGTGCACCCGTTGCATGCACTGTCTGAACGTCATGCCCCGCGCCCTGCGCATCGGTAACGACCGCGGCCTGTCCATCCTGGTCGGCGCCAAGGCTCCGATCCTGGATGGCGCGCAGATGGGATCCCTGCTGGTGCCCTTCATCAAGGTCGAAGAGCCTTATGATGAAATCAAGGCAATCATTGAAGGCATCTGGGAATGGTGGATGGAAGAGGGCAAGAACCGCGAGCGTCTTGGCGAACTGATCAAGCGTCAGGGTCTGGCCAAGGCCATTTCCGCCATCGGTGCGACACCCGTGCCGCAGCATGTGCAGGAACCCCGTCACAATCCGTACATCTTCTGGAAAGAAGAAGACGTACCCGGCGGCTGGGATCGCGACATCGCGGATTACCGTAAACACCATCAGAGATAAGAAGGGGGTTGACAATGGCTTTCATCTCTTCCGGATACAATCCCGAAAAACCCATGGAAAACAGGATCACGGATATTGGCCCGCGCCATTTTTCCGATTTCCTTCCTCCTGTTATTGCCAAGAACAAAGGCAAATGGCTGTGGCATGAAATCTGTGAACCCGGTATTCTGATGCACAAGGCCGAAAGCGGCGACGAAGTGTACACCGTGCGTTGCGGCGGATCCCGTCTGATGTCCGTCGGCCATGTCCGCGCCCTGTGCGATATCGCCGACAAGTTCTGTGGCGGACACCTGCGCTTCACCACCCGCAACAACATCGAATTCATGGTCGGCACCCTGGCCGAGGCCAAGAAGCTGAAGGACTATCTGAATTCCCAGAAGCAGTCCGGCGGCAGCCACAAGTTCCCGGTCGGCGGCACTGGCGCCGGCATCACCAACATCGTGCACACCCAGGGTTGGGTCCACTGCCACACCCCGGCCACGGACGCTTCCGGAACGGTCAAGGTCGTTCTGGACGAGCTGTTCGAAGAGTTCGGGCAGATGCGCATGCCGGCCCAGGTCCGCATCTCCATGGCCTGCTGTCTGAACATGTGCGGCGCCGTGCATTGCTCTGACATCGCCATCCTGGGTTACCACCGCAAACCTCCGATCATCGACCACGAATGGCTGGACAACCTGTGCGAAATTCCGCTGGCCGTGGCGGCCTGCCCCGTGGGCGCCATCCGTCCGACCAAGAAGGAAATCACCACGGAAGCCGGCGAGACCAAGACGGTGAACACCGTGGCCATCAAGGGTGATCGTTGTATGTTCTGCGGCAACTGCTACACCATGTGTCCGTCGCTGCCCCTGTCCGACCAGACCGGTGACGGCCTGGTCATCATGGCTGGCGGCAAGGTTTCCAACCGCATCAGCAATCCCAAGTTCTCCAAGGTCGTCGTGGCCTTCATCCCCAACGAACCGCCCCGCTGGCCCACGCTGGCTAAGACCATCCGCAAGATTGTCGAAGCCTATGCCGCGGATGCCCGCAAGTACGAGCGCGTTGGTGACTGGGCCGAGCGCATCGGCTGGGAACGCTTCTTCGAGAAGTGCGGTCTTGAGTTCTCCGAACACATGATCGACGACTTCCGCGATCCTGCGTACTACACTTGGCGCCAGACCACGAACTTCAAGTTCTAAGTCGGGTTCCAGTCGACAATCCATAGGGCCGGCGCAAGTCGGCCCTAAACCATAAGAGAGGCGAGTATGGCAGATCCTAAAGATATCGTGCTTGAATACATTCAGTCCAAATCCAAGCAGAAGTCCAAGTTCTATTTCAACGACCTGGCCGCCCTGTTTCCGGACATGAAGATGCGCGAGGCCAAGAAGCTCATCAACCAGCTCGTGTCCGACGGCGTGCTCGAATACTGGTCCAGTGGCAGCACCACCATGTACGGCATTCCCGGGACCGGCAAGCAGGCTCACACAGAAGGCGAAGATTAAGACTCCCTGATGCCCGCTTCTGTGTTGTCTTGTCCGCGGATTCTTGTTGCTGGCCTCGGCGGCGGTTCCGGCAAGACCATAGTGAGTTTGGGCCTCGCCCGCGCGTATTGCGGACAGGGCATTTCCGTTCAGACCTTCAAAAAGGGTCCGGATTATATTGATGCCAAGTGGCTGGCTCTTGCCAGCAACAGCATCACCATCAATCTGGATCCTTTTTTATTGCCTGCCGACGTGCTCCACAATCTGTTCTGGACCAAGGCCAGAGGCTCTGATCTGGCTCTCATTGAGGGCAACCGGGGGCTGTACGACGGCAAGGACGTCGTGGGCTCCTGCTCCTCTGCGGAACTGGCCAAGGTTCTGCGCTGCCCGGTTGTTGTCGTGGCCGACTGCACCAAGGTCACGCGGACCATGGCGGCCATCATCATGGGGCTTTGCGCCTTTGACCCGGAAGTCGATATCCGGGGGGTGATCCTGAACCGCACTGCCGGATGCCGCCACCAGGATATTTTGCGCCAGTCCATAGAGAAATATACCGATGTCCGGGTACTGGGAATTTTGCCAAAGCTGGCGGTCAACCCCATCCCTGAACGCCACATGGGGCTCATCTCCGATGCCGAGTTTCTGGCCGATCCCATCAGGGACATCGCGTCCTTCGTGCGCGAGCATACCGATCTGGAAGCCTGTCTGCGCATTGCGCAGTCAGCACCCTCTCTCACAGGCCATCTTTCTCCCGTGTACCCTGCACCCGAGAGCGGTGAGCGGGCCCGGGTCGGAGTGGCCCGGGATGCGGCCCTGTGGTTCTATTACCAGGAAAATCTGGACGCCCTGCAGCACGCCGGGGCGGAGCTTGTCGAGTTCAGTCTCCTGGATGACCGGGAAGTTCCCGAGGTGGATGCCCTTTACATGGGCGGGGGCTTTCCCGAGACGCTGGCGCAGGGACTGTCCTCCAATGCGGGCATGCGCCAGTCCATCCGGGAGCATGTCCGTTGTGGCCTGCCTGTGTACGCCGAGTGTGGGGGGCTCATGTACCTGAGTCAGGAGCTCCAGTATGACGGTTCTGCCTATGCCATGGCCGGTGTTTTCCCGCTGACGACGAAGGTGTTCAAAAAACCCCAGGGGCACGGATACATCTGTTCACGAGTGCAGTCAGCCAATCCTTTCTACCCGGTGGGGTTCGTTCTGACCGGACATGAGTTCCACTATTCCCACTGCACCGATGCCGACCGGGTGTCCTCCTTCGTGTTCTCCCTGGATCGGGGGCAGGGCATGAAAAAAGGGTGGGATGGAGTGCTGGTCCGCAACTGTCTGGCCGGGTACACGCATATCCACGCCCTTGGAATTCCGGTTTGGGCCACAAATTTCGTTTCCGCTGCCCGAATTTATCAGCACCATCGCGGCGTCCGACGCCCCTGTCCAGATATCCGACTGGAAAAGTCAGCTTGACACCTCTCAAAATTATTATTAGTAATTATTCATAAGATGGAGGTGAATCATGGGACAGTTACGTGCTTACAAGGATCTCGTCATCGATTGGGAAATGACCCCCGAAGATGCTGTGGCCATTTATCTGGAGTGGGGAAACAACGGATATCGGGGTGGATATCAGAACGCGGTGAAGGGAAAAGAAGATTTTTCCCATTATTTCGTGATCAACACGTGGAATGAAAAGCCAACGGCCACATTGCTGTATCGCAATTCCGACGGAGCCAAGGAATTGGCCGTTCTCGCTCTTCCAGATACATTGGCCAAAAAATTCCTGCACGGGGTATACAACCATAAGGGTGTCTACCCGGTGAACGCCGATGTGAAGGAATGGCTTGAGACTGAGCTGTATAACTGATCTGGGTTGTTTGAGGGAAGAAAGCCGGCCATGCCGGCTTTTCTTGTTTTCAAGCCTTGACTGCCTGCGGCTTGCGGCTGCAATCACGGAATGGAACTTGCCGGATCCAGCGTTCCATGTTCCGCTGCTCGTGCTGGCCAGGCCGAAATTCAGGAGAGTCGCCCAT
>JAAYCS010000115.1 GCA_012729655.1 Desulfovibrionales bacterium
TGGTCGTGTTCGCCCTGATCGCCAGCGGTCTTTTCGTCACCGAGTTCTTTCTCTTTCCAGTGGCTGAACTCCGCGGGCTGTTCCAAGTCCTCCCCTTCATGCTCTGCGTCTTTGTCCCGGCCGTGGCCATGCGCCTGTGGGCCGAGGAGCGTTCCAGCAACACAATGGAGATGCTTCTGACCTTTCCCATGCATCCCATGTCCCTGGTTCTGGGCAAATACCTGGCCGGGTTCTGCTTCCTCCTCCTGGCCCTGGCCTCCACCCTGCTCCTGCCCCTTATGGTCACGGCCCTGGGCCGGCCGGACTTCGGCCAAATAGCCAGTTCCTATCTCGGAGCCATCCTGCTGGGCGGTTTTTTCCTGGCCTTGGGCCAGCTCGTCTCCGGCTTTGCCAGAGACCAGATCGTGGCCTTCGTACTGAGCCTGCTGGCCTGCTTCGGCATCTTCCTCCTGGGCACCAACTTCGCGGCCACTGCCCTTGACTCCTGGATCGGAGGCCTGGGCACCCTGCTCCGGGAACTGCTGGGTGTAACGGGCCGCTACGGCGTGTTCGCCCGCGGCATTGTCGAAGTGGCTGATCTTGCCTTCTTTCTCGTCTGGGTCGCCCTTTTTCTGTTCCTGAACGGACTGCACATCGAAGGCCGGGGGCGCAGGGGTTTTGCAGCCTTTTTCACCCTCTGCGCGGGTTTGTGCCTGGGTATCGGATTGTTCTGCAATGCCCTGCTGAGCGATGTCAGCCTTGCCCGTTTCGACTGGACCGAAGGCAGGATCCACTCTGTCAGCCCGGCCTCACAGCGCATCCTGGCCGGGCTGAGCGTGCCGGTCCAAATTTCCTACTATGTCACACCCGAAGAAGACATGCCTACGGAAATCAAGACATTGGAGCGCGATGTCCTGGACCGTCTGGAGGAACTGCGCCTAGTCAGCGGCGGCAAACTGACCTACAAACGCGTTCACATGCGCGCGGCCAACGTGGTGGGCGGAGATCCCTTGGCTGCCCAGGGACCGAACACAGATCCGCTGGAAAAACGCATGCTGGAGAAGGGCGTCGAACCGTTCTCCGTCTCGGCCATGCGCCAGACAGGGTCTGTCAGTGACCTCATCTATTCGTCTCTCGGCGTGGCCTACAAGGACGCTCCAGAGGTCATCATCCCTCGCATCGTACCTGACTCTCTGAGTGATCTGGAATACATGCTGGTTTCCACGGTGTTCCGTCTGACCCGGTCCAGAGAGCCCGTGGTTGCGGTCGTTGGCGGCGAAGGCTTTGACCTGCTCAACCGGGTCCTGCAGCAGGAAAAATACCGCATCCGCCCCGTAGCCCTGAGCAGCCAGGACAGCGTTCCCGCCGATGCCGACGTGCTCCTCGTTCTCCAGCCCACGGCCATGAACGAACGTCAGGCATGGGAACTGGGCAGGACCCTGGCCGCCGGGCAGAAGACCATCATGGCCGTGCAGACCGGGCAATGGGACTACGACCTGGCCCAGGGCAGTATGGCTGTGAATTTCACCCCTCTGGACAGCGGCCTGGACAGACTGTTCGATACCTTTGGGGTGTCTGTCGATTCCAGGATTCTCATGGATGAGCAGAACACGGCCATCCGCGTGGCCCGCAACCAGTTCGATCAGATGGTCGGCGGGGGCCTCAGCGTGAAACTTCCGATCCAGATCGTCCTGACCAAGGACAACATGAGCCCGGATGATCCCATCACCACCCGTCTGGACAACCTTTTCTACCTCTGGGGCGCCGCACTGAACCTGGACTCGGAGAAGCTGTCCAGAATAGGGCTGCACCCCACGGTTCTGGTCTCCTCCAGTTCAAGATCCTGGCTGGCCGAGGCAAAGTCGCACCTCATCCAGAGCCAGATCACGCCCCCAGCTGTCGGACAGGCCTCCCGCCCCGTGGCTGCACGGATCAGCGGACAGTTCCCGGTCCCTGCTGACCCTCCTCCGGCCTGGCCCGACGCCGAAAATGCGCCCGCAGAGGCAGTGCTCGAACGCCCGCTGGCGCCTGGCGAACTGATTCTCATCGGAGGAGCGGCCATGTTCGGCGATGACATGCTCCAGAACAACGTCGATTTCCTCATGAACGCCGTGGACTTCCTCGCCTACGGCCCGGAGCTGCTCCAGATCCGGGGCAAGAGGCTGCCCACGCGCCTCATTTTCGATATCGACCCGCAAACAGCGACCATCTGGAAACTGATCACCTACTGCCTGCCCGCCCTGGCCATCGCCGGGCTGGCCCTGTCCAGGATCTGGTCCCGCAACCGCCGCCGGGTTCAGTACGCCCGCGGCATGAGGACGTCGGCATGAACGCGCGAAGCATCGTAGTCCTCGCGTTGATCCTTGCCCTCCTGGGTGCCGGCCTCTGGTACCGCAGAACATTCCGGGATGACGCACGCGTCATGACCTCCGAGTCCTTGCGGCCCATGGTGCCGGCCGACCTGAACACGACAGCGCTGGACCGGATCGAAATCTCCCGGCCCGGGAGTGCAGCCGTGATCCTTGAGAAAACAGACGGTTCGTGGCGCATCCCGGCCCTGGGGGGAGTCATGGCCAGCGCCCAGGGCGTGGAGCACATGCTGGCCGCGGTTGGCGGGCTGCGCGGAGAGCTGCGCTCCAGCGACCCGGCCGTGTTGAGAGATTTCGAACTGGAAAGTGAACAGGCTCTGGGGCTCGTCCTGCACCAGGGCCAGACCGAACTCGCCCACCTGCTCTTTGGCAAGGGCGACTTCCGCCAAGTCTTTGTCCGCGCCGCGGGCAGCTCTGATGTCTGCGTTGTCCCCGGAACCATCCTTGGCCAGCTCGGCGCCCATGGTTCCTCCCTTTCGGCGCAGTTCTGGATCGATACCAACCTTCTTTCGGTGCCGGCCACCGAGGTGGCGGAACTGCGCCTCTCCACTCCCACGGACGAAGCGATCCTGATCCGCACCACTCAGGTTAAAGGCAATACCGGCAATGCCGCGTCCGCGTGGACCCTCCGGCAATCCAGGGGCAAAGGCCTGCCCCTGGGCCAACTGGAGGACATTGTTCCGGCTTTGGCAAGGGTCAGTGTCTTTGAGGCCGTTCCACCCGGCAATGCTCTGGTCTCCAGGCTGAACACCCCAACCCATCGCCTGGAGATCCGGACTCCCTCCCGCACCCTTGTCCTGGAAGCGGCTCTCCACAGGGATGACATCCTCGTCAGGCGCGCCGACTCGTCGCATGTGTACCGCATGCACGCCACGGTCTTCCGAAGGCTTTTCCCCGCACCGCCCAACCCAGCGGGCTGAGTCGGATCCCAGCGGCCCCGGAAGTCCGGGGCCGCTTTTTTGTACAAAAAATATCCCGTTGCCCTTTACAAGCATTTTTTAAGCGTTAGTTTGTCCCCGATTTTACGACTTTTCGCATACATGAGAGGAGAGATCATATGGGCAAGATCATTGGAATAGACCTTGGAACCACCAACAGCTGCGTCTACGTCATGGAAGGCAAGGACGCCAAATGCATCACCAATCCCGAGGGTGGCCGGACAACGCCATCCATCGTCGCCTTCACCGATCAGGACCGGTTGGTGGGCGAAATCGCCAAACGCCAGGCCGTGACCAACTCCGACAAGACCGTGTTCGCGGTCAAGCGCCTCATGGGCCGGCAGATGGACGACCCCAAACTCAAGGACTGGGTCAGCAAGAGCCCGTACAAGATCGTGTCCGGCCCCAACAACGACGCCTATGTCCAGATCGGGGACAAGAAATACAGCCCCGCGGAAATTTCCGCCCTCATCCTGCAGCGGCTGAAAAAGGACGCCGAAACCTATCTGGGCGAGACCGTGACTGAAGCCGTCATCACCGTGCCGGCCTATTTCAACGACTCCCAGCGTCAGGCAACAAAGGACGCCGGCCGCATCGCCGGCCTCGACGTCAAGCGCATCATCAACGAGCCGACCGCCGCCTCCCTGGCCTACGGTTCGGACAAGAAAACCAACGAAAAGATCGCTGTTTTCGACCTGGGTGGAGGGACGTTCGACATCTCCATCCTGGAAGTGGGCGACAACGTCGTGGAGGTGCGCGCCACCAACGGAGACACGTTCCTGGGTGGAGAGGATTTCGACCATGAGATCATCGACTACCTGGTGGCCGAGTTCAAGAGGGAGAACGGCATTGACCTGTCCAAGGACAAGATGGCCCTGCAACGCCTGAAGGAGGCGGCCGAGAAGGCAAAGAAGGACCTGTCCACCTCCATGGAGACGGACATCAACCTGCCCTTCATCACGGCCGACCAGAACGGGCCCAAGCACATGACCATGAAGCTGTCCCGGGCCAAACTGGAATCCCTGTGCGAACACCTGGTGGCCAGGACCATCGAGCCCTGCCGCAAGGCACTGGCAGATGCCGGCCTCAAGGCCAGCGACATCAACGAGGTCATCCTGGTCGGCGGCATGACCCGCATGCCCCTGGTACAGAAGAAGGTCGGCGATTTTTTTGGCAAAGACCCCAACCGCTCCGTAAACCCGGACGAGGTGGTGGCCATGGGCGCTGCCATCCAGGGTGGCATCCTGGCCGGGGACGTGAAGGACGTGCTGCTCCTGGACGTGACCCCGCTTTCGCTGGGCATCGAAACCCTGGGCGGCGTGTTCACCAAGCTTATCGATCGGAATACGACCATCCCCACCCGCAAGAGCAACACCTTCACCACTGCCGCCGACAACCAGCCGTCCGTGTCCATTCACGTGCTCCAGGGTGAACGGCCTATGTGCGCCGACAACATGACCCTAGGCCGTTTCGAACTGACCGGCATCCCTCCGGCCCCGCGTGGCGTGCCGCAGATCGAGGTGACCTTTGACATCGACGCCAACGGCATCGTCAATGTCTCGGCCAAAGATCTTGGCACAGGCAAGGAACAGTCGATCCGCATCACGGCCTCCAGCGGCCTGAGCGACGCAGACATCGATCGACTGGTCAAGGAAGCCGAGGCGCATGCCGAAGAGGACAAAAAGAAGCAGAAACTGATCGAAGTCCGAAACAGCGCCGACACCCTCATATACACCACGGAAAAATCCATCCGTGACTTGGGCGAGAACATTGACGCGGCCCTGAAGAACGACATCGAAACCAAGGCCGAGGCCCTGAAGAAGGTCATGCAGAGCGACGACGCCGAGGCCATCCAGAAGTCCATGGACGAGCTGGCCCAGGCCTCGCACAAGCTCGCTGAAAAGCTCTATGCCCAGAAGACCGACGCCGGAGGCCACCAAGCTGGCCCGCAGGATCACACGGGCCATGGCGGAGCCCGCAAATCCGATGACGAGGACGTGGTCGACGCAGACTACACCGAAGTGAAGTAGGCATTGACACGGCAATTTGCCGGTACATATATTCGTTGCCTGGCCCTGAACGGGGCCAGGCTTTTTTTTAACCGGGACACATCCCACGTCAGGCCTGAAATGGCTGCAGGCCTCATCATCATGAACACCCTACGACTTCTTCTCTGCTTCCTGGCTCTGACCTTGGCGCTTTTCGCCTGCGCCCCTCAAAAGACCATCTATTCCGGCCCTGACCGCCCGGCCGCGTCCTCCACCCTGCCAGGACACAAGGCCCAGGATCCACAAATGGCCTTGCAGAAGTACTCCAAACACCTGGCCGCGACCAAACCCGGGGATCCTGGACGGGCCGAGGCCTGGAAGAACACTGTAGGCAGCGCCGTGCAGCTTGGCGAATTCGATCTGGCCGAACAAAACCTACAGGCATGGAAGACAGAAAGCAGAAACGCCTCTGCCACCTGGGACTGGAACCAGGCCAACGCCCAGCTTCTGCTGGCCCGCCAGGGCAAGAATGCCTATGCCACCTATCTGACGAATCTTGTCAAGCGGACGGATCTTGACTGGACCACAAGGGAGGCGGCCGGCATGGAACTGGCCGACCACTTCTGGGGCATCCCCGAATACGGACTGTCCTTCGAGGCATTGGGAATGCTTTACGCGGCAGCTCCCGACGCCGCGACCAAAAGCCCTCTCGAAGCCCATGCCTTGAGCCGGGCAGAGTCCTTGAATCTGGACCAGCTGCAGAAAACCCTCAACAGTTCCATGGGCGCCGATCCGAACACCTATCCCTGGTCCATGCTGGTCTGGGCCCAGGGCATGAAACTCCTGACCCAGGACAAGGCGAACTGGGCCTCGGTATGGCCCAGCCTGTCCGCGGTAGTCCGTTCCGGTGGTCTGGCCAACCGGGAATTCTTCGCCGGAAACCTGCATTCTCTGGAACAGCAGATGGGCGTGGTCAGGCAAAGCCTGGTCCTGCTGCTGCCCCTGTCCGGACCCTATGCCCAGGTCGGCTGGCAAATCGCCAAGGGCGCGGACTGCGCCTGGCGGGAGAACCGGGCCCAGACAGGGACTCCGGAAATCAAGCTCATCAATGCCGAGTCCCCGACCTTTCTGGACGAACTGAAAGCCCTCAGCGGCTCGCCCATCGTCGGCGGCCCTCTGCGCAAGGAGGTGTGGGAAAAAATCCGCTTCGCCGGACTGCACCGCGCGGCCCGCTACATGACGTTCCTGCCCAATGTCGAAGACGAGGGCGTCGAAGCCTGGCGTTTTTTCAGCAGCCCAGGGGACCAGGTCAAGGCCCTCATTCGTGGATGTGAACTGCTCGGCGTCTCGTCCTTTGCAATCCTCCATCCCCAGGACCGCTTCGGCACGGCCATGAGCGAGGTCTTCCAGACCGAAGCCAAGGCCCTGAACGCACAGATCTCCCTGGTCAGGGGATACGACCTGTCCAACCCCCCGGGCTGGAGCAAGGCTGTGGCCGATGTGCTCGGAGCCAGCGGAAAGAAGAACACCATGAACCCCGAGCCGGCCTTTCAGGCGGTGTTCATGCCAGACTCCCTGTTCCGGGTGCAGCAACTGGCCCCCCTCTTCCACTACTACGAGGAGACACGGCTGATCTTTCTTGGTCCGCAGCTGTGGAGCCAGAACGCGGGCGAATCCCAGCTCGAAATGCAGTACTTCGACCTGACCATGTTCCCCGGGGCGTGGGATCCGAACTCTACCTCACAGCCGGTGCAGAGCCTGAAGCAGGCCATGTCCGATGGCGGCGGGGGCTCGGCCGAAATGTGGGCCGCCCTGGGCTATGACTTCGTCCGCTTCACGGCCCTGGTCGGGGGCGGGCACCCCACGGCCGAAGCCTTCAACCAGGCCCTGGTCCTGGCCTCAAGCCGAATGCCTTGGGGCCTGGCCCCCATGTACTGGGACGCGGGCCGAGTCAGTCAGGAACTGTTCCTCTTCCAGCCCACCGGATCGGGCATGGTCCGGGCAGACATGGAAAAAATACGTCAGACCCGCGAATACCGGCAGCTCCGACGCGAAGAACGCCGGGCCCAGTTGCTGAAGAACACAAAACAATGAGGTCCGCATGAACTTAAGTCCCGAAAAAGCACTGGCCATCGCCACCCTGGCCCGTCTGGAAATCACTCCGGACCAGGCTGCGGTCCTGGCCGCCCAGATGGATGACATCCTGGGTTACATGGGCAAGCTGAACGAACTGGACACCGCCAGCGTCGAGCCGATGTACACCCCCGTGGACCAGGCCGGAATGCTGCGGCCAGACGAGGTCCGCAAGGAATCCACCCGTGCCGACATCCTGCGCAATGCCCCGGAGTCAGACGGGGAGTACTTCATCGTGCCACGTATCGTCTGAGCGCGAAACCAACTCGCTTCAAGGAATCTCCATGTCACAGATTCACTGTCTTTCCCTTACCCAGGTGCGCGACCTCCTGCGCACCAGAGAGCTCTCGGCCCGGGAATGCACCGCCGCCTGCCTGGACCGCATCGCCCGGACCGACCCGACGCTGGACGCCCTTCTGCACGTTGCTGGAGATGAGATCCTGCGGGAAGCCGGACTCCTGGACACTGCCGGTCCCGACCCTTCCAGGCCGCTGTGGGGAGTGCCCATCACGGTCAAGGACGTCCTGGCCACCAAGGGCATGCCAACCACCTGCGGGTCAAGAATCCTGGAAAATTTCGTTCCGGTCTACGACGCCCACTGCGTGGCCAAGCTCAGGGAGGCCGGGGCCATCATCCTCGGCAAGGCCAACATGGACGAATTCGCCATGGGCTCCTCCACCGAAAACTCGGCCTTCAAGACGACAAAGAATCCCTGGAACACGTCCCACGTTCCTGGCGGTTCCAGCGGCGGCTCGGCCGCCAGCGTGGCCGCCGGCCAATGCTTCGCATCCATCGGCACGGACACAGGCGGATCAATCCGGCAGCCAGCCAGCTTTTGCGGAATCGTGGGCTTGAAGCCCACCTATGGCCGGGTCTCCCGCCGCGGGCTTGTCGCCTATGGATCGTCCCTGGATCAGGCCGGCCCCATGACCCGCACTGTCCGCGATGCGGCCGAAGTGCTGCAGGTCATTGCCGGACACGACCCCAAGGATTCGACCAGCGTCAATGTGCCGGTTCCGGATTACGTGGGGGTTCTCGGGCAGCGGGAATCCCTCGCCGGCCTGCGCCTGGGCCTGCCCGAAGAGTACTGGGGCAAAGGTCTGACTCCCGAGGTGGAGCAGGCCTGCCGCACTGCCGTTGACCTAGCTGCGGGCCTGGGCGCGGAAATCGTGCCCGTGTCTCTGCCGCATACCGAATACGCCATCGCCACCTACTACATCCTGGCCATGGCCGAGGCGAGTTCCAATCTGGCCCGCTTCGACGGAGTCCGCTACGGACGCCGCAGCCCTCACGTCCAGGACCTGGCATCCATGTACACCAAGTCCCGCAGCGAAGGCTTCGGCGAGGAGGTCATGCGCCGGATCATGCTTGGCACCTACGTTCTCTCGGCCGGATATTATGACGCCTACTACAAGAAGGCCGCCCAGGTCCGCAGACTGATCCGCCAGGACTATCTGCGCGCCTTGGAGAAGTGCGACCTCATCTGCGGCCCGGCCAGCCCGACCACGGCCTTTGCCATCGGTCAAAACACCGCGGACCCCCTGCAGATGTATCTGACGGACATCTTCACTATCTCCCTGAATTTGAGCGGCCTGCCGGGCCTGAGCCTGCCGGTGGGACTGGGACGGGACTCGAATCTCCCAGTAGGGCTGCAGCTTTTCGGAGGGAGCATGGATGAAGTCAGGATGCTGCAGGTGGCTGCCACCCTCGAAGCTGCCCTGCCACAGCTTCCTGCGCCGCCCCTGCCGTAATCCGATATCTCGGGATCCCCGGTCGTTGAACTGCATGCACATCGCTGTTGCCTTGAGCGGAGGGGTTGATTCCCTCATGAGCCTGATCCTGCTCCGGGAGACCGGAGCGAGAATCATGGCCGTGCACGCCCGCTTCCTGACTGCAGGCGATGACAGTCTGGCAGACCGGCTGGGAAACCTGTGCACGGATCTGGGCGTCCCCTTCCACCTCGTCGACCTGCGCCTGGAGTTCGAGGAACGCGTGGTCACTCCGTTCATCCAGGCCTATCAGCGGGGTCTCACCCCCAATCCCTGTGCAGCATGCAACCCTGCCATGAAATTCGGGCTGTTGATGGACCGGGTACTGGACCTCGGCGCGGACAGATTGGCCACGGGACATTATGTCCGGCTGGAGCAGACTGCCGAAGGACCAACCCTGTACCGCGGTTTGGACCCGACCAAGGACCAGAGCTACTTCCTGTCCAGAGTGCCGTTGGCCCGCTTCGCCCTCACGCTTTTCCCCTTGGCCGGATGGACCAAGGTCAAGGTGCGCCAAGCGCTGGCCGCCAGGGGGCTGACTCCGCCTGCTGACCAGGAAAGCCAGGAGATCTGCTTCATCAACACAAACTACCGTGAGTTCCTGCAACAACGCAAAGTCCTACTGAGTGGCCCGGGTCCCATTGCCCTGGCCGACGGAACGGTTCTCGGTCGGCATGCCGGCCTGTGGAACCACACCCTGGGCCAACGCAAGGGGCTCGGCGTCGCCTACTCCGAGCCCCTCTACGTCACGGGCAAGGACGTGCCGACCAACACCCTGGTCGTGGGGCCCAGGCCCGAAGCGCTTTCCACTGGCTGCCGCACAGATGCGCCCAACCTGCTGGCCAAACCCGGCACCTGGCCGGCCCAAGTCCTGGTGCAGACCATCTACCGTCAACAACCCGAGCCGGCAGCCATCGAACTCGATGACGACGGCATGACCATCACCTTTGCCAGGCCTCGACCCCTGCCTGCCCCTGGCCAGGTCGCCGCGGTCTACGCGCCCGACGGACAAATCCTGGCCGGGGCTACGATCCTCAACGGAATCCACCATGAGACGTGAACCAGGACAACTCTTCTTCCTGGTCACCCAGGGCTGCAAGGTCAACCAGTATGAGTCCCAGGCCATCCGCGAGACATGGATTGCCCAAGGTCTGGTGGAGACCTGGGATCCGGGCCTGGCCGACATCGTGCTCATCAACAGCTGCGCCGTGACCGAGCGGGCCATTCTGGACCTGGCCAAGCTGGTCCGGGGCTTTGCGGCCATCTGTCCCAAACCCTGGACCGTGGTTGCGGGGTGCGCCGTGGAAGCCGATCCTGAACGTGTGCAGGGGTTGCCCGGCGTGGATGAAACATTGACCCAAAAAGGCAAATGGGACCTTGGCGATCTGACTTCGCGAACAGGCGAAGCGCCCTTTTCCGCCTTCACCATTTCGGACTACAATCGGGCCCGTGCCGTCATCAAGGTGCAGGACGGCTGTTCTCACGGCTGTACCTACTGCATCATCCCCACCACCAGGGGAACCTCTGTCAGCCGGGACCCCGGGCAGGTCATCGCCGAGTGCAGGCGCCTCCTTTCTGCCGGAATCAGGGAGTTCGCCCTGTGCGGGATCAACCTGCGGCAATACGGACGAGACCTCTCCCCCCGCATGGATTTCTGGGACCTGCTGGCAGGAGTGGACCGCGCCCTTGCCCCCGAATGGGCAGGCCGGGCCCGGCTGCGGATTGGATCCCTGGAACCGGCCGACCTGCACGCCAAGGCCCTGGCCAGCCTGCATGCGAGCCGGCTCATGTCCCCGCATCTGCACATCTCATTGCAAAGCGGCAGCACTGACGTGCTGCGGCGTATGGGTCGGGGACACTACGACCCGACAGACATCGCCACGTTCCTGGCCGATCTTCGTGGACATTGGCCTGTTTTCGGCCTGGGTGCTGACCTCATCGCCGGGTTTCCCGGGGAAACCGATTCCTGTTTTCAGGAGACCCTGGAACTCGTCTCCCGGCTGCCCCTCACCTATGCCCATGTCTTCCCCTATTCCGAACGCCCCGGCACCCCGGCCGCAAACTTCAAAGACGCCGTTCCAGGCCATCTGCGCCGGGAACGGGCCAAAATCCTGCGCCAAGTTGTGGAGAAAAAGCGCCTGGAGTTTTTGCGCCACCTGCTGACTCGCCCCTGCATGGAGGTGGTCCTGGAGGACACCTCCACGGGCATGAATGAATTCTATGTGGAATGCCGGGTTGAGGGCGCTGAAAACATGCAGTCAAGAAGCCTGGTCCCTGTCGCCCCCCTCGGGATTTCCCCTGCGGGTCTTGTAGTCAGGGCCACAGAGAACACGGCAGCCCTATGAGCACCCCGCATATCCCTCTTCCGGCCCGGGCTCTGCTGTCCGTGCTGAGCGCCAGATGGGACCGTTTCTGGCCAGACCTCGTGCCCAAAATCGAGAACATTCTTGGCCGTATAGACTACGAATCCGATCTCATACCCTTCACCCAGACAAGGTACTATGACCGCGAGTTGGGCAACCCCATAGCCCGGCGCATCCTGTCCTTTGCCCGCCCTCTTGCCATGGACGGCCTCGCGGACATAAAATTGGCGACCAACTGCCTGGAGGAAGAATGGTCCACTTCGGGGCAGCGCCTGTTCAACCTGGACCCCGGCTACCTCACCCAGGAGCGGCTGGTCCTGGCCACGGGCAAGAATTTCTCGCATCGCGTCTACCTCTCCCACGGCATCTGGGCCGATCTGACCCTTATTTTCCACAAGGGGGAGTGGTTCGACCTGCCCTGGACCTTTCCGGATTACTCCACGGCCGAGATAAAGGTCCACCTGACCAGGATCCGGGAAATGTACAAAAACGATCTCAAGCACATGAGATGAAGGACACGCCATGCCCAAAAGTATGACTGGCTACGGCCGGGCCAGCGCCCAGGAAGAGAACTGGACCCTGTCCTGGGAAATCCGCAGCCTGAACAACCGCCACCTGGACCTGAAATGGAAGATTCCGCCCACCTGCTACGCCTGTCAGAAGGAATGGGAAAACCTGGTCCGGACTGTGGCCAGCCGGGGCGGGGTGGAACTCTTCCTGAATCTCAAACTGACCAGCCCCGAACTGCAGAACATCTCCCTGGATACCACCCTGGCCGGAGCCATGCTGCTGGAACTGGAACGCCTGGCCGAAGCCATGCACATCCCGTTCGCTCCCGACCTGAATCGGTTCGTGTCCATACCAGCCCTCTGGAAAGAATCGGGCGCCGTCGACAACCCGCGTCTCATTGCCTCCCTGACCGCAACCCTGGGCCGGGCCCTGGCCGACTGGGACGGGGCGCGCATCCGCGAAGGGCTTGCCCTGGAGGCGGACCTGAGAACCCGATTCGCATCCTTGCGCACACTGGTGGAACAGATCAGGACCGTTTCCGCAGCGATCCCCGGGGAACGCCTGGCCATGGTCAAGGAGCGTGTGGAAAAGCTCATGGCGGACAGCGGGATACAATCCGATCCCGAACGCCTGCTGCAGGAGCTGGCCATCATTGCCGACCGCGTGGATGTGTCCGAGGAACTCACCCGCCTGGACATTCATCTGCAAGGCATTGACGAATACTTCCGTCAGACAGAACCTGTGGGGCGCAAGCTCGACTTCATGGTCCAGGAATGCTTTCGCGAAATCAATACGTGCGGGAACAAAAGCCAGAACACCCGCATCAGCCAGCTCGTGGTTGCCTTCAAGGCCGAACTGGAAAAATGCCGCGAGCAGATTCAAAACCTGGAGTAGGCATGGACAAGAAAAAACTCCTCAATGTCGGCTTCGGCAACGCCGTCGTCATGAACCGGGTCGTGGCCATTGTCGGTCCCGCTTCGTCGCCCATGCGCCGCCTGCGGGAAGAAGCAAAACAGGCCGGCAGGCTCATTGACGCCACCCAGGGACGCAAGACCCGTTCCCTGATCATTACGGATTCCAACCATTGCATTCTTTCCGCCATCCAGCCCGAGACCATCAGTCAGCGGTTCGTCGCCGGAGGCAGCGATGAATGACGCGCGTCATGATTCCACAGGTCTGATGCTGGTCATCAGCGCCCCCTCGGGTACAGGCAAGAGCACCCTCATCCGCCGCCTGTCCAGGGAGTTTCAGGGTTTCGCCTTCTCCGTGTCCTGCACCACCCGCGCGCCAAGGGCCGGAGAGGTCCATGGGCGTGAGTACCATTTCCTGACCCGGGACGACTTCCTTGCCCGCCAAGAAAGCGGATTTTTCGCTGAATGGGCCGAGGTGCACGGCCATTTCTACGGCACGCCGCGGCAGGCCACCGAGGACCTCCTGGCCCAGGGTCGTGATGTCATCTTTGACATCGACGTGCAGGGCGCCCGGCAACTCAAAGCCAGCATCGGGCACGGATGCTTTATCTTCGTCTTCCCGCCTTCCCGAGAGGTCCTCGAACAACGTCTGACCGGTCGTGGCACGGACAGTCAGGAAACCATTGCCCGCCGCCTGGCTGGGGCAAAGCATGAAATCTGCGACAGCCACTGGTTCGACCACTGGATCGTCAACGACAACCTCTCCGTGGCCTATGACCAGCTGCGGGCCATTTACGTTGCTGAAAAAACCCGCCCTCTGTACCATGCTGCCTGGCAGAAAACCATTGCCACCCAATGGGGGATCGAATGAACACACCTCCCGCCCTGGTCGTGGCCCTGGACTTTCCCGAAGAAAACCAGGCACTCAACCTGGCCCGGAAACTCCGGGGAGTCGTGCCCTGGGTCAAGGTCGGGCTGGAACTCTACCTGGCCTCCGGCAGACAATTCGTTCAGCATCTCAAAAAAATGGGGTTTTCCGTTTTTCTTGACCTCAAGTTCATGGACATCCCCAACACCGTGCAGGCAGCTACCGCCCAGGTCACTGCCATGGGCGTGGACATGCTGACCATCCACGCCCTGGGTGGGCGCGCCATGTGCGAGGCAGCGTTGACTGGCCGCGCTCAGGCCCACGAAGCCGGAACGACGCCGCCCCTGATCCTGGGGGTAACCCTGTTGACCAGCCTTGGCCCCGCAGATCTGGCCTGGCAACCCCGGGGGACTGCAGAAAGCCTGCACAAACTGACCCTTGATCTCGCCGCTTCGGCCCAAAAGTGGAAACTGGACGGCGTGGTCTGTTCAGGCAGGGAAGTTTGTGATATTCGGAACACATGTGGAGCATCATTCCAGCTCCTGACCCCGGGAATCAGACTTCCCGACGCCGCGTGCGGGGATCAGGCCAGAGTCTGCACCCCTGCCCAGGCAGCCCGGGATGGCAGCAATTTCCTGGTGGTAGGCAGACCCATCACCAGGGCCGAAAATCCGGTCCAGGCGGCCGAGGAATACCTGCGGGATATGGCTTGATTCCCATGGAGAGAGCCCATGGCGGACTCAGAACAGCACGAACACAACCTGCGTATGCGCATCAAAGGAATTTTTTCCTCGGAACGAATTGCCAAGGTTGGCGCCGGGTCAACGGCCCGCAAGACCACGCAAACCATGTACTGGTATGCGGAGGAGGGCGAGGATGGCCTGATCTGGGTCCAGCCCCTGAACCCCAACTACATCCCTTCAGGGCCGAAGCAGGAGATTCTCAAGGAACAATTCCTGGAGCACTATGCCCCGGAACCAGAATTCTACACCACGAAAGTGTACCCGAGTATGCGCAGGCTGAACCAGACCATCGCCAAGGCCGAACGTTACAGGGGTAATGGGGACTGCTACAGCGCGGAATACGAATTCGGTAACGCGCTGCGGGTGGACGAGGAAAATATCCGGGCCAATTTCGGGCTCGGACTGACCTACCTGGATCGAGGGGAAACGGACAAGGCGGACAACATCTTTCAGCGTCTGGTCAGGATGGAAGGCGCCTTCGAAGCTGAGCACAAACATTTGTTCAATGACTTCGGCATAAGCCTGCGCAAAAACGGCATGTACGATCAGGCCCTGGAATATTATGCCAAGGCCCTGGAACTATCCCCTGCTGACGAGAATCTGCACTACAATATGGCGCGGGCGTGTTTTTCCAAGGCGGACATTGGGAAAGCCGCAGAGCACCTGTACAGTGCCCTGAAATTGAACAAGGATTTTGAAGTCGCCCAGAAATTTCTGCTTTTTTTGAAAAAAAACAACATGTTGCCAACGAGCCCCGCTGGAACGGGAGTTCCCTCCTCAAGCAGTTGAACGCCAGACGGGAAGAAGGAGTCATGAGTATGGAAAAAAACGCGGCGAGCAGTGCCAATCGACGACAACTCGAGCGCTTCATCATGAGCATTCCCACGAAAGTAACGGCGCTCGTACATGACCAGCCAACACAGCTCCTGCCCACGACCAACATCTCCGCGGGTGGCATCTTCTTCGAAACAGACAGGATCTATCCCCTCGGCACCACATTGACTCTTCATATATCCCTGGACTTCGGGGGTGGCAAACCATCCTTGCACCAATCCAGGTTCCGGGTGGAGGGGATCGTGGTCCGCACAGAACCCAACGGCATGGCCATTGCCTTCGATCCCCGGCAAGTATCCTCCATCCGCACGGCGACAATGAATGCGGAGAGCTTCTCCTCTCAGACCATGATAGGAATTGTCGGAACCGACCCGCTTCTCAACGACCTACTGGCCTCGCGCCTCAGCCTGGAAACGGGTTTGAACTGCAGCCATTCCCCGTCCATGCCGAAAATTCTGGAAACCGCGCAACCGGATCTGACCCTGGTCGACTGCTCCGGCATTTCCGTAGTGGACCTGCTGGAGGAGGCCAGCGGGGAAAATTCGCCCTTTCTGGCGTCTTCTGTGGCCCTGTTCAATGTTGCAGACAACCATCCCGTGGAACTGGAGGTCATCAATTCCGGCATTCGCGGCATCTTCTACCGCAACACACCATTCAAGATTCTGGTCAAAGGGATTTCGGCCATGCTTGACAACGAACTCTGGTTTTCCCGGGAAGCCATGTCCGCCTATCTGCTGGGACGCCAGACCCGTCCCCTCTGGGTTGCAGCTACAGAGACGGCCTCGAACGAACTGAGCCCGCGGGAAAAGGAGATTCTGCTCATGCTGGCATCCGGAGCAACCAACAAGGACATCGCCAATAAGCTCTTCCTGAGCCTGAACACGATCAAGTCCCATCTGTACAACATCTATAAGAAAATCGATGTTCCGAACCGTCTGCAGGCCTCGCTCTGGACCGCCAAACACCTTAAGGGCGAAGAAAAGCCTTGAGCTTCGGCGGCAAATATACCAAGGCGCTAGGCGGATGATGGCCCCTGTCTCCGATGTTTCGGAACTCTATTCTGCAGGTTACGTTCATGAAGACTTTGCCTTTCGCCCTTCTGCCCACTCAGCCTGATTTTGATTTTTCCACCTTTCTTTTTCTGGCCCAGATCGACGAAGTCGGACCTCAGGAGATGCTTGCAGTGCTGGAAACGTGGGAAAGATGGTTGCCACACCTCAAGGTCTTCAGACTCGGGGAGCGCAAAGGATATGTGCTGGTCTTCCTGGAGGAACCTGTGGAACGCGAGGTGGACGAAATCTGGTCCCGGTCCCCCTCCGAGGGCTTCAAGCATGAGGCCATCGCCCAGACCATGATCATGGGTACCCTGAAGGCGCTCATGCCCGAATTGGGAGAGAAGGAGTGCGCCCCTGTGCCTGAACCGGGCAAACCCCTCCGCCGCACCCTGGAAAAAATCGGCATCAGCATGCAGGAATCCGGGGCCCTCTCCCGGAAATATTCCACCATCACGCCCTGCCCGTACCGTCACGGCTGCGAGCGCTGCTTTCTCAAGGACAGCTGCATCAAGAACATGAATCTTGACCTGAAAGGCGTTGTCAACAGTCAGGCCACCGCTGAGTAGCCTTCATCCCCCTTTCTCGGCTGCGTTTGCCTTTTCCCCATCCATAAGAAGAACGCTTCTCGGCCTTCGATTCCACGCATGCCGGCAGGCCGGGAAAGCACGATCCTCTGGGAATGGCCTGAAGATGAACGCCCTTTTCTTCGCCTATTCCCCGAAGGCGAGGTCCATGAGATGCCGGTACAGCCCCCCCAGATTTTCCGGCGTCCTTCCCAGAACAGCCTGCCAGACCTCATCCGACTCCATGCACAGGTAGAGCTGTTGGTCGAGCCCGCCCCGCCGCAGCCTCGTGACCAGAAAGCGGAACTGCTCCACCCGCAGGGGTTTGAGCAGTCTCTGCTTACCGTCAAGTCCGGTGATAAACTCGCCGTATATGTAGGTGGACCCCGGAAAATTCTCGGCAATGCAGCGCCTGAGTTCAGGCATGTGCCGGAAGGATCCCATGCTGACATAGGCAATGTCAGCAGGCCGCAGGTAGTCGAATATCATTTCCGCGGTGCGGGCATAGCCATCCTGCCATCCTGGGTAATAGATGATGGGGTCGAAATGAAGACAGACCCTGAATCCCGCCCGGGCGCAGGTCTGGGCCGCTGCGAGGCGTTGCTCGAGACTGGCGCACACCCCCTGTTCTTCCGTGTCAACAATGGCGGGGGAGTTCAGGGACCAGGCCGGCAGAACCCGGATCGGATCAGACGCGGCCTCCATCCAGCTCAGATCCACAACCTTGGACTTGAGTTCCAGACAGACCTGCGGATAACGCGCCAGGAAGGCAACTAAATCGTGGCTGTATCCGGTCAGGGGCTCCAGCACCAGGGAGTCGGTGAATTCCCCTGTGCCGACCCGGACACGCCGTCCGGGATGAGCGCTGAACGCCTCGTCCAGTTCCCGCCACAAGTCATCCTGGTTGGCCCAGACCTTCAGCACCCGGTCTTGGAAATACGCCTGCAATATGCAGTAGGAGCAACGCAGCGGACAGTTTTCGCCTATATGGATGATCTGGTAACCGCAGCAGCGGTAATGACTGGTCCCGGGACA
>JAAYCS010000116.1 GCA_012729655.1 Desulfovibrionales bacterium
ATGAACAAGGAGGAATGAATGGGTCAAACCATACGTTTCGGGGTTTCTCTGGACTCCGACCTGCTGGAAAAATTCGACGCCCTGTGCGAAGAACGCTGCTACCAGACCCGCTCAGAGGCCATCCGGGACCTCATCCGCAACACCCTGGTGCAGAAGGAATGGGAGGACCTGAACCGGGAAATGGTGGGTACCCTGACCCTGGTGTATGACCATCACCATTCGGACCTGGCCCAGAAAATGATCGAGATCCAGCACTCGAGCCTGGATGTCATCATCACCTCCCTGCATATCCACCTGGACCATCACAACTGCATGGAGGTGCTCGTCCTGCGCGGTCCTGGCCAGGACATCAAGGCCACGGCCGAGCGGCTGATCTCCACCAAGGGCGTCAAGCACGGCAAACTCAGTCTGGCCACCACCGGACAGGACCTGGTCTGATGCGCGACGTACAAAGCGGGCCGGCGGAGGTGGCCCTGCGCATCGACCGGGTTGGAGTCAAGGAGCTTTCCATCCCGCTGACAGTCAGGGACAGGGCCAGGGGGCGGCAGCACACAGTGGCCAGGGTGGACTTGAGCGTGGACCTTCCGGCAGAGTTCAAGGGCACGCACATGAGCCGTTTCCTGGAGGCGCTGCGGAACATGAACACGGTCCTGGATGCGGCCAGCTGCGGCAATCTGCTTCTGGATCTGCGGGACCGGCTGCAGGCCCGCAGCTCCCACCTGTGTTTCCAGTTCACCTATTTCCTGGAGCACGAGGCGCCGGTCACGGGCAGCCCCGCGCTCATGGATTACCCCTGCTTCCTGCGGGGAAACCTGCTGGACGACAAGGTCAGGCTGGTCCTGGGCGTGGAGGTGCCGGTCATGACCGTCTGCCCCTGCTCCAAGGCCATTTCCGACGAGGGGGCGCACAGCCAACGAGCTCTGGTCCGCATTGAGGCTGAATTTTCGGGCATGCTCTGGCTGGAAGACCTCATCGCCATCGGCCAGCAGTCGGGCTCGTCACCGGTCTATGCGCTCCTCAAGCGCGAGGACGAAAAATTCGTGACCGAAACGGCCTTTGCCTCCCCCGCCTTTGTGGAAGACGTGGTCCGCAACGCCGCGGCCCGCCTGTCCGCACATCCCCGGGTGCGCGGATTCCGGGTGGAGGTGGAGTCCTTCGAGTCCATCCACAACCACAGCGCCTACGCCTGCATCGAACAGATGGGGGAATGACGAAACGTCCGGCCGGGATATTGTGAACCCCTGAGGAGACGCCCCCATGATGGAGAACGTGCAGCCCTGCACACGCATTTCGACATGATGGTCTGATTTTTTGAAGACGAAAAGCAACAAGGCCGTTTTTCGGAAGGAGGGCGGCCTTTTTCACGCCCATTGATCGGAATTCCCGAAAGGCGGGGATCCATGCCTTTGGGAACAAGAGAAACCGACCTTTTGAACGGAGTGCAGGGGCGAGCCTCCGTGGATCTCGTCAGCCCGCCGGAGGCTTCTTCACTCCCACTAGTGCCGCTCGTCCGCCAGCCGACGCAGGTCATCGGGGGTGAAGGTGTAGGGCTCGCGGCAGAATTCGCAGGTCACGGTCGTGTCCTCGGCTCGCTCGGCCAGAGACCGGATTTCGGCAGGGCCCAGGGTGACGAGGGCCTGCTCCACACGGTCCCGGGAGCAGGGGCAGTGGAAGGCCACGCCCTGGTGGCCGAGGATCTCGTAGGGGATATCCCCAAAAATCCGGTCCAGGAGGTCCCTGGGCGTTTCCCCGGCATGGAAAACCTTGCCCAACGGGGGCAAGTCCGCAATGCGCCGGCTCAACAGGTCGAGCGCACCCTCGTTGGCCGGAGGCAGGGACTGAATCAGAAACCCGCCGGCCACAACGATTCCCCCGGAATCGTCGGGGATGGTGGTCAGGCCCATGGCAGATGGCGTTTGCTCCGAATCGGTCAGGTAGTAGGCGATATCCTCGGCGATCTCACCCGACACGAGGTTGACCACCCCTTGATAGGGATTTTTGAGCAGCAGATCCTTGGTCACGGTCAGCAATCCGGCATGGCCCAGGGCCCTCGGGATGTCGAATCGACCTCCCTTGAGGGGCAGGTCCACGTTCGGATTGCCCACGTAGCCGTGGACCAGACACATGGGGTCTGCCTCAACGACGATCTTGCCCAGGGGGCCGTTGCCCTCGAATTTGAGAGCCACCCGCTGGCGCCCCTTGAGCAAGGCACCCAGCAGCACGCCACCGGTCAGGGCGCGGCCCAGGGCCACGGAAGCCGTAGGCCTGGTCCGGTGCCGGGCGCAGACTGCGCGCACCGTCTCCGTTGTCAGACAGGCCATGGCCCGGACATTGATTTCACCGGAAATGACCCGGATGAGTTGATCCTTCATTGTTATTTCCTGCATGTGCTTGGACGGATATCACCTGCCCTCCCGGGGGGCAGGTCTGGAGTTCATTCTTGCGGCCTTGAAATCAACGGCAGCTTGTGACCCAAGGCGATGCCCCCGGGACTGGCGTGCACCACGTAGGGCATGAACTCCACGCCATGATCGACGGCCAGCCAAAAAAGTTCCGCAAAGGTCGGATCGATGTAGTCAGCCGGACCAAAACACAGGCCGTCCGGACGCTGCACCGCCAGAAACACGCCCACCCGCGCCCCCTGGCGGGCCAACTCCATCAGCTCCCGCAGATGCTTTTGCCCCCGCTTTGTGACGGCGTCCGGGAAGGCAGCCACCTGATCCTCGACCATGGTCACGTTCTTGGCCTCGATCCAGAACTCGCCCTGTGGCCCCGCGAGACAGGCATCCAGCCGGGACGCCCCGCGCACTGCCTCGGCCTGGAAATGCCCGTATCCGACCAGCTCCGGCAGCATTCCCGCAGTCCATGCCTTCTGCAGCAGCCTGTTGGGAGTCAGGGTGTTCACGCCGATCCAGTCCTTCCCCGGCCGGACCAGTTCCAATGTATAGGGCAGCTTCCTTGCGGGAGACGGGGCCGGGGAAATGAAGATATCCATGCCTGGCCTGAGCAGGCCGAGCATGGACCCCGAATTGTTGGTGTGCACAGTGACGGGATGGCCACGGAGTTCCGCATGGATCAGGAACCGTTTTTCCCGGCCCAGGAAGGTGGCTGTGCAGCTCTGTGGAGAAAAATTCAGCATCCGCATATTTGGAGTTGCTTTTCTGTCATATTCTTGACAGTTGGACAAACATCACGACAGCGTTCAGTGCATTCCCTGTTCAGGAGGGCCTATGTCGTTTGATCCTTCGGGAATTATTGGCAAGAGTTCGGCCTTGCAAGATGTATTTCGCATCCTGACCCGGGTCGCGCCGTCGGACAGCACCGTCCTGGTTACAGGCGAATCAGGGACAGGCAAGGAACTGCTGGTCCGGGCCCTGCACCGCAACAGCAAGCGGGCTGACAAACCCTTTGTCCCCATCAACTGCGGGGCCATCCCGCGGGAGCTCCTCGAATCTGAACTTTTCGGCCACGAAAAAGGGGCCTTCACCCATGCCATACGGACCAAGATC
>JAAYCS010000117.1 GCA_012729655.1 Desulfovibrionales bacterium
GGCCATCCTGGTGCAGCGCAAAGAATTCGATTTGTTGACCTCCACCTTGTACGCCTTAGCTGCCTCACTGGGGTTTCTTCTTGCGATCATTCTCATGGCCGGCATTCGTGAGCGGTTTGAAATCACGCGTATTCCCCGGTCCATGAAGGGAGTACCAAGTGGCCTTATCATGGCCGGAATCATGTCCCTGGCCTTTATGGCGTTCAAAGGTATGATAGCCTAAGAGAACGGAGATATTTATGATCACAGAGTCTGTTCTTTCCTTGTTTGGCCTGGGGTTTGTGTCGGCCGGCATCCTTTCCGTTGCCTCCAAATTCCTTGCCGTCGAAGAGGATCCGCGCATTGAAGTGGTGGCTGAGGCATTGCCTGGGGCGAACTGTGGTGGTTGTGGCTTCGCCGGGTGCGAATCGTACGCCGCTGCCGTTATCAATGATCCTAATGTTGCACCGAACAAATGCTGCGCTGGTGGTCCGGATGTGGCCGCCAGAGTGGCGGAGCTGACGGGCAAGGCCGCGGGTGCCGCGGATCCCATGGTAGCCTTTCGCCGTTGCGTCAAAGTCGAAGGCAATGTGGCCAAGAAGTTCGAATACTTCGGGATCAAGAGTTGCGCAGCGGCCAAGCTGATCCAGGATGGCCCTGACACGTGCAAATTTTCGTGCCTCGGTTTTGGTGACTGTGTGCGGGCCTGTCCCTTTGATGCCATGTGGGTTGAAAACGGTCTGGTGCATATCGCACCCGCGAAGTGCACAAGCTGCGGAACATGCGTGCGGACCTGCCCCAATGCCATTCTTGAACTCATTCCCCGCCGGTCCCGGGTCATGGTTTTTTGTTCGTCCCAGGACAAGGGCAAGGCTGTGAAGGATGTCTGCGACGCGGGATGCATCAGTTGCGGGGCGTGTATCAAGAAATGTCCGGCTCAGGCAATTACCATGGTGGACGAGCGCATCCACATCGACCATAAGGCGTGCCTGGCGTATGGGCCGTCCTGCGGCGAGGCCTGTGTGGAGAAATGTCCGCGCAACATCCTGCGTTGCCTGAATCCCGAGTATATCGCGGAGGCTCCCGAAAAAGAGCCAGCCAAGTATCCTGAGGAATCGCACGTTGCGGACTTGAAAGCCTAAACCACGCCACTGAGGGGAGTTTCAATATGACGCATGGGAATAACTATCAAAACAGGCGGGTTTTCCTGAAATCTGTGGCTGTCCTCGCTGCCGGAACGGTCATGGCTCCAGCCTTGCGTGTGCTTCCGGCTGAGGCCGGAACCATCCTGGTGCGGACTGAGGAGCAGCGCATTCTCATGGGTACCATCGTGGGTATGTCGGTCATGGCTCCATCGAGGCTCCAGGGCGAGGAGGGCATCGGTCGGGCGTATGAGGAGATCAATCGACTGGTCGCCATTCTGAGCCGGTTTGATTCGGGCACGGCCTTGTCCGTGCTGAATGAACAGGGGCGGTTGAGCGGTTCCCCGCAGGAACTTCTGGATGTTCTGGACTACAGTCGGCAGATGCATGACAGCTCGGGGGGGCGCTTCGATGTCACCATCGCCCCCGTGGTCAACCTGCTGGAGAGGACCAAGGGCAGACCTGATGCGTCTGATCTGCGTAACGCCCTGGCCCTGGTCGATGCCGGACGGCTGTCCCGGCAGGGATCCTCCCTGCGCTTCGGGTTCTCTGGCATGGCTGCCACACTGGACGGCGTGGCCAAGGGGTACATTGCCGACCGCGCTGCCGAGGTCCTGCAGGGTGCTGGGATTGAACATTTCATGGTCGACGCTGGCGGGGACATCCGCGTGCAGGGATCGTCCACAGGCTCGGGCAGTCCATGGCGCATCGCCATCGAGGATCCGGACAAGCAAGGCCACTATCCCGCTGTCATCGCCATGCGGTCCGGAGCGGTGGCCACATCCGGCGGCTACGAAGTCTTTTTCGATCCGCAGAAGAAGTCGCATCATCTGGTCAACCCCGAAACAGGGGCTTCGCCCACCTACGTCAAGAGTGTCAGCGTGCAGGCTCCCACAGTCATGCAGGCCGACGGCCTGGCCACGGCCCTGAGCCTCATGCACCCGCGGGAGGCGCTGCATTTGACCAATTCCCTCTCTGGTCATGCCTGCCTGCTGGTCACCTCCACCGGGGCACGTCTCGCTTCGGACAATTGGGGCGTTGTGCTCTGATTCTTCTTCCATCCAAGCGCGAGCCGGCCACGTGCCGGCTCAGACCACTGACAAACCCTCGCCGTACCGTTCGGCGAGGGTTTGTTTTTTTGACGATTTGTATTTTGCCCGAAATCGTTCAGGAGGCCCTTCTGGGATCAAATTGGGGCGTATTGGCGCTTTTGTGATTGGAATATCCCGTAAATAAAGGACAGAATCATCCCGGCCATGGCAACTGCCGGGCTCGCTGGCCTGCGGAGTCCCAATCTTGACAAGTGCAGGGCGATTTTTTTCATGTTGAACGCGGCCGCACACAGCAGGCATTGCTCCAAGACCTTCGAGAGACCACGCATCCGGGCGTAACGATGCCCATGCAGTTCCTTGCAGTCGGCAAAGCTGCGTTCAACCGTTTCCTTGCGTCGGGCATAGATGGCCTTGCCACGCTCCGTCA
>JAAYCS010000118.1 GCA_012729655.1 Desulfovibrionales bacterium
AGGAGATGGAAGTGGTTGGTCATCAGGCAATACCCATGGCAGATCACGTTGAACCGGCGCATTGTCAGTCCGAGGACGGAGAGAAAGGTGTTCCTGTCGATGTCGTCCAGAAAAATGGAAGCCTGGGCGTTGCCCCGGGATGTCACATGGTAGATGGCTCCCGGAAATTCTATGCGGAGTGGTCGGGCCATGGTGAAGAAATACTCCGAAAAAATTCAATATTCAAGATCTGACCCCAGGTTTCCGTGCGATGAGCTTGATGAGCGGCAGCAGCACCTGTACGCCGCTCGACCCCACAGTGTAGGCGATCAGCGCGCAAACGCCGTACGGGCGTACTGCATGACGGCTGCCGTGATTTTGATCATGACGGCGTTGGCCGCGTCGAAAATCCTGGCCAGCGGGGCTCCTTTCTCGCCCAGGGCGGACAGGGCGAAGCCGAAGAAAATGGCAAAGAAAATCGTTTGCAGAAGATTGCCGGTGGCGAGGGATTCAAAGGGGTTCAATGGGATGATGTTCAACAGGGTCTGGATCGCGCCGGGAGGGCTGACTTCATGGCTGAACTGCGACTCAGCTTTTCGCTTCCCTGACGATGGCTTCGGCCAGAATCTGGGCAGCATCGAACATTCGTGTCGCGGGCGTGATCTGACCTCCAATGATGGACAGCTCCGTGCAGGCCACGAGGATTACCTGGGCTCCCCGCCGCGCCAGATTGTCGACGACGTTCTGGATCGCTTCGACCACCTCGGGCCCGTAACTGCTGGTTTTGATTTTTCGGATGGCGGACATGACGACGCCCTGTTCGCCAGGTTCCATGTCCATGAGCCTGACGCCTGCATCGGCGAACCGCTCGTTGTAGAGGCCCAGGTCGAAAACCGCGCTGGAGGCCAGCAGGCCCACGGTTTTCAGGTCCGGGACCTCAGAGGTGATGGCGTTCACCGACAGGCCGATCATGTCGAGAAGAGGGATGCTCACCGCCTGCTGGACGCCTTGATGATAGTAGTGGGCCGTGTTGCAGGGGATGGCCAGGAAATCGACCCCCCATTTCTCCAGGCGACGGGCCATGTCCTGCAGGCATCCAAGAGGGCTTTCTCCGGTTTTTTCGATCAGGGCCCTGATGCGCGAGGGAACCTTGGGGTTGTTGTCCACAAGCATGCGGATGTGGTCTATGTCGTCTTTGGCCGTGGTTGCCTTGATGACTCGGTTCATGAGGTCGACGGTTGACTCTGGCCCCATGCCTCCGAGTATCCCGACTATTTTTTCGCGCCCGCTTGGAGCGGCGGTCGGCTCATGAGCCTGTGAGGATAGGTCGGGCGGTGCGGCGAAGTACATCATGTTTCCTTGTTTTAGTTCACTATTTCACAAGTGTTCCGAAAAAAATCCCCGCCAAGGCGGCCCATGGCCGCCCTGACAGGGAGCGTGCATCAGAATACCTTCTGGTACGCATACAGGGCGGGCGAACCGCCGGTATGCAGGAACAGGACATTGGACCCTTCGGGGAAATGCCCCTTGCGCACCAGGTCGACCAGGCCGGCCATGGCTTTGCCCGAATACACGGGGTCAAGGAGGATGGCCTCGGTGGAGGCCAGCAGCTTGACCGCCTCGACCATGGAGTCCGTGGGCAGGGAGTATCCGGGGCCGACGTAGCCGTCGAAGCATTCCACCGCTTCTTTCGCAATGGGCGTCGCCACACCGACGCGCTCGGCAGTAGCTTCAACCAGCTTGTAAACCAGGTTTTCCTGGTCGGCCTTGGTGCGGCTGACGTTAATACCGGAAACGGGGATGCCTGCGTTGTTGCCCTGCATTCCGACTACGATGCCCGCATGAGTTCCAGCGGAACCGCTGGGAACAACCATGTGATCGATTTTGAGGCCCATGTCGAAGAGCTGTTGCAGGGTCTCCTGGGCGCAGGCGACATAGCCGGTGGCTCCGATGGTGTTGGAGGCTCCGCCGGGAATGATATAGGGGGTCTTGCCCTTGGCTTTGAGTGCATCGGCCACCGTCTGCATCTCGGCCAGCATGTTGGAGCCGCCGGGCACCACGGTGATGCTCTTGACGCCCATCAGTTGGAAAAGAAAGTTGTTGCCGGAAGCTTCGGGGCTGTACGAGCCCTTGACGCGTTCTTCGAGCACCAGATGGCAATCCAGACCTTCCTTGACCGCCCAGGACAGAGTCAGCCGGCAATGGTTGGACTGGACCGCGCCGCAGGTGATGACGGTGTCAGCGCCGTTGTCGAGGGCGTCCGCGATGCAGAAATCCAGTTTACGGGTTTTGTTGCCGCCGGCGCAACCGGGCAGGAGATCGTCACGCTTGATGAAGATATTGACCTTGCCTCCAAGGGCTTTGGAAAACGCGGGAAGGGCTTCGATGGGGGTTGGTGTCGTAACGTATCCACGGCGAGAAAATTTTGCCAAATTCATATCGGAACTCCTTGTTGTGAAATTATTTGAGAGAGATGATTGCTTCCATTTCGATGTCCGCTCCAAGAGGCAGGGCCGCCACTTGCACAGCGCTGCGAGCCGGAAATGGGGCGGAAAAATACGTTGCGTAGACTTCGTTCATTTCCTTGAAATCCTGCAAGTCGGTCAGAAAAACTGTTGTCTTGACGACGTCGTCCAAAGTGCCACCAGCTTCTTCGACAATGGCGCGCAGGTTTTCAAAAACTTGGCGGGCGCGTTTTCCGATGGAGCCTTCGGGCATTTTTCCGGTCTCCGGATTGATGGGCAACTGGCCCGATGCGAAAAGCAGGTTTCCGGCGATGATCGCCTGGGAATACGGCCCGATCGCTCCAGGTGCGTTTGTTGACGATACACTCTGTTTGCCAGCCATAAGCGAAACTCCTTAATTCTCGTTTAAGTAATGTCGAATGTCGACATTACAATAAATTTCGTTCCCTCAGCATTGAGAATTTTGTGGTGACATTTTTGTAGCGACTTCATTTCCAAGTAAGTTTCGCTCAAGCAGACCCGGTGAGAGATGATCTGGTCATCGCTGCGAGTTGCAAGTTGTCGATAGCCCGTTCGCGGAGCAAACATTCGGCTTCTGAAAAACGGGACTGAAGCATATTGATCGCAACGACGATGGTCTGTGCGTACATTTCCAGATCATCATCAGTCAGCATAGGGATCTGATGGTGCGAGATATACTCCTTTGATACGGCAGATGAGATGACTGCAGCCGTTCCAGGAAGCAATCCGCCATGGTCAACGATATCGTTCACTCCATTGCTCATGAAGACCACCCCTCCCAAATCATGTTTGACCAAGGTGGCAAGTTCGCCGGCAATGGCGTTTTTCTCGCCACAATTGTCGGCCTTTGCAAAGCGATTACCGAGATCGATTATTTTCTGGCCAATTGCCTGGGTCGCCTCCTTCAATGCTCCCGATCTCCTCGGGTATGGATTTGGCGGTAGATAAACAGGATAACCGAGGCTCTCGGCTGCTGCTGCCAGACAATCGCCGACAACGGAGTTGTCATGCTCTTGGTTGGCGCGAACAATAAGTGTAGTATTTTCTATCACCTCTTTCCAGAAAGGGACATACGCTTTAGACTCAATGATGATGGTCGGAAGCGTTTTCATGCCGAGAATATCCATCAACAGGCCCTTGTTGCCGACGGGTACATTGCCTTCAGTGTCCTCGTTAGGGCCAAGGCCGCCCAATCCCGCGTTGACAGTAAGCATTGTCGAGACGGGTACCCCGTTGATCTGCAGAATGGCGCCAAGGTAACATCCACAACTTTGTGGCGTGTCTTCTTCGAAGAAGTGGAATTTGTCTGGATACCTCGCAAGAAAGGTAGCTACGACAGCCCTGGCCAGGGCCGCGATGAATGTGGCGGGTATTTCGAGAACACCCTGGCCATGGACCCGGCCAAAGATCGTGGTAGCCAGTGTTTGAGGGCAGAGGCCGTTTTTCCCCAGAGCCGTCTGCATCAAAGCCGCCTCGGCTGGGGTGATCCCACATCGGGCAACCGCGGTACCGCAGCCTCCCCCTTCAAGAGTGATGGAGATTTTTCCCTGATCAGTAGCAACTTCGATTTGGGCAATCCGTAAATCCACCTGGGCGGCCAGGTGGAATAGTTTGCCAAGAACTGAAAACCCAGCCCCATCTTCTTGAACAAAACCGGAATGACTGTGGGCATGACTTACGCCGATGTGCCCAGCCAAGCCAACTTTACCAGTTTTTTCCGTAGAAAATGAAATATCCATGTGTTTATCCATTGGATGTTACAAAAGGCAAAGCACAATTTGCGGGACAAATGCCAAGACAATAATACAACCCACCATTGCCGCGATAAAGGGAAGCACGGCATAGCTCAGTTTTTCGATACTAATTCCACTTATTCCGCAACCAACAAAAAGGTTCACTCCTACCGGTGGGGTAAGAAAGCCCACGGAGACAGCGGCGATCATAACTAT
>JAAYCS010000119.1 GCA_012729655.1 Desulfovibrionales bacterium
CACCCAATCACCAGGTTTCGTCTGTTTTGCACGTTCTGCAAGTGCAGCGACCAGATCGTCGATACTCTTAATATTACCGGCCGGAGGAGCAGGTAACATTACTTGAGTCGAATATGCAACAGCTGTGCTTAAGAAATGTGAATGGGCATCATAAAAGCCCGGCAGCAGTGTATTACCTTCTAAGTCAAACTTGACAGCTTCGGCACCTGCAGCTGCCTCTACATTCTTCAAGCTTCCAGTTGCAAGGATTTTTCCATCCTTAACAGCCAAGGCTTCTACCTCGGTCATTTTGGCATCAACTGTTTGAATGTCACCATTGTAATATACTTGCGTCTGTGCCTTTGCTGCTTGTGCCGATGCACCAAAAAAAGCCGCTAAAGCAATGAGCAATGCGAGCACCGCACAAATGCCAATACTTTTTTTCACTTTTGAATGCATGATTTTTTCCTTCTTAACAGTTTGTTGATTTATTACTAATCAGAATCAGCACCATTCGACGGTAACCTACTTTTTCTGTTTTGCCTCCTCTAAGTTTTTGTATTGGTTGATCTCGGGCAGCTATGAGGCGACGCAGGAGCGCACCACTGTGCTGGCCTGCTTCTTGGCGCCCGGACCCTTGGGGTCGTGGGTGCGCACGGTGACGACCTTGTCCTGGGTGAAGAAGTCCAGCCCCCCCTTGCCCTGCACCTTGTTGGTGCCCAGCAGGGAGCCTTTGATACCGCCAAAAGGTACGTAGGGATGCGGCGCACAGATACCCACGTTGACACCGACCATGCCGACATCGGCATAGCGGCTGAACATTTCCATGTAGTGCATGTTCTGGGTGAAGATGCAGGCCCCGTTTCCAAATTCCGAACGGTGAATCAGGTCCAGGGCGTCGTCCATATCCGCCACCTTGATGGTCGCCACCAGGGGTCCGAATGCCTCCGTGGTGAACAGAGGATTGCAGGGCGTTACGTCTTTGATGATGGTGGGGCCTACGAAGAAGCCGTTTTTATTCTTCTCGGGCATGACAGGGTTGCGGCCGTCCAAAATCAGTTCGCACTTCCCATGGGCCAGGGCCATGTCCACGTATTGGTGAATCTTTTCCACAGCAGCCCGGGAGATCAGGGGGCCCATGTAAACTTCCGGATCAAAGGCGTCGCCGAATTTGAGTTTTTTGGACGCCTCCAGGATGCGCTCAATGACCTGGTCGTAAATTGCGGGTACAGCCGCCACGATGGAACCGGCCAGGCAGCGCTGTCCGGCAGATCCGTAGCATGAGTTGAGGAAGTTATCGATGAACACGTCCATGTTGGCGTCTTCCATGACCAGGAGCATGTTCTTGGCCCCGCCCAGGAGCATGGAACGCTTGGCCCCTCTGGCGCAGCCCTCGGCCATTTTCTTGGCCGTAGGGGTGGAGCCCACCAGACATACACCAGCCATGCGCTGATCCTCGTACCATGTGCCGGGCACGTCACGATTGCCGTGGATGACGTTGACCACACCGGCGGGCAGCCCGATCTCCATGAAGATTTCGCACATGACCTGCATGAAGTACGGCGACTGGGTCGAGGGTTTGAAGATGAAGGTATTGCCCGCGACAATTGCGTAGGGGATGAACCAGCCAAAAACCAGGGCCGGGAAGTTGAAGGGTGCCACGCCCCCGAACACGCCCAGGGACTGCCGGACAACCTTCACGGAAATGGTGGAGCCAACCTGATCCAGGGTGTCTCCCTGCATGAGGGCCGATGCCCCTGCTGCTGACTCCACGAGTTCGATGACACGCTGAACCTCGCCACGGGCCTCGGAGATATGTTTGGCCTGGTCAAGGGCGATGGACTGGGCCAACTTTTCCGCATGTTCGACCATGGCATTGCGGAGCTTGAAAATGAGCGCAACCCTTTTGCCGATGGAGACGTCCCTCCAGGATTTGTATGCCTCGTAGGCTGTGGCGATGGCCAGTTCACAGGTTTCAGGCCCGGACATGGGGACTTCGCCAATCTGGGCCCCGGTGGACGGGTTGAACAGCGGCACGGTCTTGCAGCCCGCTTCTTCCTGCCACTGGCCATTGATGAAATTTTTGATCTTGATGTACGGAACTTCTGACATGCTGCGCCCCTCAATATTGGTTAGAAGAAACGAGACGTTGGGTTGTTTTTCAATGTCCTCTGACTATGCATATACACATAAATCAATTGTCTAGGCATTGTTTGAAAAAGACAATCTATATCGCAATTATGCCATTCGGTTCGCGGATTGGCCAAGCACGAGGCCGGGTGGAACGCCGTGCATTCTTTTGAAGGCGACAATGAACGCCGAGACCGATGAATAGCCGCAGCTCAATGACACAGCAGTGACGGATTCTCCTGTCTGAAGCCGCTCCATGGCATTCAGCAAGCGGACCTTGCTTCGCCATTTGCCAAATGTTTCACCTGTTTCCATGAAGAACCTGCGGGCCAGAGTGCGTTCGGACATCCCGATTTCCTCGCTCCACTGCAGAAGTGTCTTGGAAAGGCTGGGAGCTTGAAGGATTGCTGCGCACAAGTGCAGGAGCCGTCTGTCCGTGGGGAGCGGCAGTGAAAATTGGACATGCGGCAACCGCACAAGCTGATCCAGGAGGGTTTGCACCAGACGGGCGTCTGGACCTGGTTCGTAAAGCGGGGGAATGTCGGCGAGGGCCATGATCAGTTCGCGGACCAGCGGCGACACGGAGAGAACGCATTGCTCCTTGAATCGTCCCTCCGGAGGCAGGACAGTGGGGGAAATGAAGAGGCTGCGGTCATTCGTAACATCGGGCAGATACCATTCATGTGTCAGTCCAGGAGGTATCCACACCATGCAGTGGGGCGGCACAAGAAAGTTGCCCCGTGGGGAGCACACAGCCATTTTCCCGCTGCTCACATAGACGAGCTCTCCCCATTTTTCGTGGGCATGCTGATTCGCCCATGTACCGGCCGGAAAAAACTCGTTGAACCAGTATACGGGTCGGGGCAATTCAGAAAAAGGCAGCTCATAACACTTCACTTCCCGAATACGGAGTTTGCTCATAGCCGATCTCTCATATTTTTTGCTTTGCGGCTGTTCAGGTTTGAAAATGTCATCGAGACCTCAGCTCGCGTCGCGTTCGATGAGAAAAAAATTCCCCTCTGAAAATCTCGCGGTCCAAGGGTAACGCAACTGAAAGATCATGGTGGACGTACCGTTGTTTGTTTCGAGTTTTTTGAATTGAAAATTTCAGGTTGTGCAGGAAGGGTCCACAAGCTAGGCTTTGCGCTGTCCCATTCCCTATTTACAAATTTGAGTGAGTCCACACATGCATATCGCAGAGAGGATCGTACGACTTGGCACCGAGACGGCCTTTGCCGTTGCGGCTCGCGCAACGGCGCACAAGGCCGGCGGGCACGAGGTGTATCCTTTTCATCTGGGCGACTTGAACATCCCGACCCCGGCCAACATCATGGAAGCGGCCTGTGCCGCCATGCGCGCCGGGAAGACGGGCTATTGCCCCAGCGCAGGTATTCCGGAACTGCGCGCGGTCCTGGCCGAGGATGTGGGAAAAAGCAGGAATACGCCCTTTGCCATGGAAAATGTGGCCATCCAGCCGGGGGGCAAGCCGGTCATCGGCAAGTTCATCATGGCCTGCATGAACCCTGGCGAGGAAGTCCTGTACCCGAATCCTGGCTACCCGATCTACGAATCCCAGATCGAGTATCACGGAGGTCGGGCCGTGCCCTACCGGTACACGTGGGATACGAGCGGGTTCCATATCGACCTGGAGTATCTTGAAAGCCGCATCACGCCTCGCACCCGGGCCCTGATCCTCAACGACCTGCAGAATCCCATGGGCGCAGAGTGCACCAGAGAGGAGCGCGAACGCCTGGCTGAGCTGGCATTGCGCCACGACCTGTGGGTCCTTCTGGACGAGGCCTATTTCGAGATCCGATACAGCGGCAAGAGCGTGTCCTTGGCTTCCATACCGGGCATGGCCGAGCGGAGCGTGATCCTCTATACCTTTTCCAAGAAGTTCGCCATGACCGGCTGGCGGCTGGGTGCGGCCATCGGTCCGCGCAATATCATCGACGTCATATCCAAACTCAACGTCAATGACGAGTCCTGCTCCAATCATTTCGTGCAGTACGGGGCCCTGGAAGGTTTGACCGGCGACCAGTCCGGCCCGGCCGGTATTCTGGCCACACTCAGGGAACGGCGCGATACGGCCGTGGATTTCCTCAACGCGACGCCCGGTGTGAGATGCCCTCGTCCCGAAGCCACCTTCTACCTTTTTCCTGAAGTCACGGAACTCATGGCCCGAAAGGGCTTTGATGGCGACTACGCCGCCTTTGCCGAGGACGTTCTGGTCAGGACAGGTGTTTCCCTGTGCACCCGGCTGCACTTCGGCCGCCTCCAGCAGGGAGAGGATCGCCGCTTCGTGCGGCTGGCCTATTCCGGCATCGGAACAAAGGACATCCGCAAGGGACTTGGCGCGCTCAAGGCCTACGCCGAGAGCTAGGCATTCCGCACTGCGTGGCGCCCCCTCCATTCTGCGACATGCGACCGCCCAGGATTGCGGTCCCACTCAGCTGATGTCCTTGATTGGATCCCTGTCGCGAGGGCGGTCTGGGTTGAAGGCATCACCCGTACAGGTGATGCAGAAAATACTGCATTTGCCTGTACCACCAGGGCCAGTCGTGGTTGACGTCCCGCCCCCAGAAATCAACCCAGGCCGGGACCCCTTTGTCCCGGAAAACGGCATCCAGGGCGAGGGTGTCGGCCACAGCCTCGTCCTCCCAGTCCCCCTGACCCACGCAGACGATGACGTTGCTGTCCCTGTAGCGATCCAGGTACCAGGAATCACTGATGTTTCGCAGATAGTTCAAGGGAGAGTTGAAATACACAGCGCCTATGTCGGCCGCCGAGAGCCCGAACTCCGATCGGTCGAGCCGGTACAGCCCGCTCAAGGCCACGGTGCCCATGAACACATCCGGGTGCTTGAGAAAGAAATTGACGGCATGGTAGGCGCCCATGCTGCACCCGTTGGTCATGATCCGCCCTTCGGCAAGGCTGCAATGGTCGCGGACAAAGGGGCCCACCTCCTGCACCACATACCGGTCGTAGGCTTCGTGTGCGGCGTTGCGGTCCGAGGGAGAGATGCCGAAATTGTACCACGACTCCGCATCGATGCTGTCGACGCAGAACAGCTTGATCTTGCCGTTGTTGATAAAGGGTTCGACGGCCTGGATCATGCCCATGGTTTCGTAATCAAAATAGCGGCCCCGGGAGCAGGGGAAAACGATGAACGGTTGTCCCCAGTGCCCGTAGACTTTCAGAGCCATGTCCCGCTGGAGGTTCGGGCTGAACCAATGTCTTTCTTCGGTGCGCATGTCTAGCCTTCCGTTGCGTGGATGAACCGCGTGATCTCGTCAATATCGTCGAGACGTTCCGATCTGAAAATATACCCCACATCCCCCAGGGCGCTGCTGAACACTCCAGGAACGCTGGCCACCTGAACCATGAATGCTCCATAGCGGGCCAGAATGTCCTCGTGCGCGTGCACGTACCGCCGGTTGTTTTTGCGGCTGGCGTAGCAGCAGTGATACCTGCGCTGGAAATCCAGATTCGCGCGCCCATCCACCAGCAGGTTGGCCCACACCCGGTAGATGTCCATATCGCAGGCGTAGTTGAACATGTCGGTGGTGAACCCGCCCGGCGGGCGCATGTTCACCTCCAGGGCCGTGTAGGCGCCAGGAGCGGTCTGGAAAAATTCGATGTGGAAAAAACGCTCCTGCACCGCAAAGGCCGCGACGCAACGCCTTCCGATCTCCTCCAGGGCGGGGGGGATATCCCGCAAGGAGTAGTACGAAATATGCCGGGCCTCGTTCACCGTCTCCATGATTCCCTGACTGAAGAAGTGGGAGGTGAAGAACACCAGGTTGCCGTCGCGGTCGGCCAGCCCGTCGAAGGAATAGATGTCCCCGGCGACGAACTCTTCCATGATGTAGTCCACTTGAGGTTTGCGGGCAAAGAACTGGATCAGGTCATGGTCGTTCTCCAACCTGTAGGTGTCCATCGCTCCAACCCCAGCATCGGGCTTGGCCACCACCGGATAGCCCGTGTCCCGGATCAGGGCGCGGGCATCCCCGATGTCGCGGACCACCCTGCCTCGCGCCACCGTAACTCCGGCCTCCCGAAACGTGTCCTTCATCCTGGATTTGCGGCGGATCGTATCGATCTGGCTGACACGCACCCCGAAAATGTTGAAGTCGTCCCGGATCCTGGCTTCGGTCGCCAGCCAGTACTCGTTCAGCGACTCGAATCTGTCGATCTTGCCGTATTTATGGGTGAAATACCCGCAAGCCCGGAGCAGTGCGTCGTAGTCGTGCATGTCGTTGACGCGGAAGTATTCGGTCAGTCCGTCGCGCACCTCGGAGGACAGATGGTCGTACTGCGGATCGCCAACGCCAAGGACGTTGGCTCCGGCCTGTTTGAGTTGGCTGCAGAAGTGGGCGTAGTGGGGCGGGAAGTGGGGAGAGAGGAAGACGACGTTCATGGTGATCACCTTTGGAGAACAATTGTGTTTGGGCCACGATGGGCCGGGAGATTACCCTTCCGGCATCTGGATCATGAGCATGCATGGGTTGTCAACGCAACCGAAACCGGAAATGGCGTCGTGGTCTGAGTAGGTCCGCGGGTCTGACGAGGACAGAATGTAAAAAGGCCGGGAAGTTACCTTCCCGGCCGGCTAATGGAGGAGGTTGTTTACGATCTAAGCCTTGTTTCTGGATGCAGGGCCGAAGAGCTTGGCGAACATGGCCTTGCGGTTCATGAGGCCAGGCAGTGTGGCTGAGGCCACGGCGAAGTCGTGATAGGATTTGGGCGGCATCTGGTACAGGTAGATGACCCGGACCATGTCGGCATCGCCCAAGGTGGCTTCCGGATACTTCTTCTGGACTTCGGCCAGCCTCTTTTCGGCCAGGGCCAGCATCTCTTCCCGATCACCGAAGTTCATGGCCCCGGTGGGACACGACTGCACGCAGGCCGGTTTGAGGCCGTTCTGCACGCGATCCAGGCACATGGTGCACTTGGTCATGACCTTGGTGGCCGCGTCCTGACGCGGAATGTTGTACGGGCAGGCCTCGCGGATTTCGTCGAACTCCGGCAAATCCTTGGTTTTTTCCGTGAAGATGACGGCACCGGTGGCCTCGTCATGGATGATGGCCTTGTCGTCATAGGCGTCGGCGGTCATCTTGCAGGGAGGTTCGGTGCAGTGCCGGCACTGCTCGGGGAAGAACAGCCACGCGGCCATGAAGCCCTTGTCGTCGGCCACTTCCTTCATGTGCACGGTTTTGTAGGTAATGGCCGAGACGTCCATGGGATTCTGGTGGGAACCATGGTTTCTGGTCTCTTCGGCCGGGAGTTTGTTCCACTGTTTGCAGGCCACCTGGCAGCCGCGGCAGGCCGTGCATTTGGTCAGATCGACGAAGAATGATTTTCCTGACATGTCGGCTCTCCTTACGCTTTCTTCACGTTGACCATGAAGGCCTTGGTTTCCGGGATACCCGTGTTAGGATCACCGACAGCTGGGGTCAGCAGGTTGGCCGCATCGCCGCCATCCTTGGGCCAGACCCAGCCGAAGTGCCATGGAATGCCCACGACATGGACCGGGTTCCCCATTACTTCGAAGGGCTTGAAACGTTTGGTGACAATGGCGATGGCCCAGAGTTTGCCGCGCAGGTTCTCCAGAATGACCTTGTCGCCGTTCTTGATGCCCTTGAGCTCGGCCAATTCCTCGCTCATTTCGCAGAACATCTGGGGCTGGGCTTCCGTCAGCCAGGGCAGCCAGCGGGTCAAAACACCCGTCTGCCAGTGCTCCGTGACCCGGTAGGTGGTGCAGACAAAGGGGAAGCGGGGGTCGCAGACCGTGCGCTTGTAGGCTTCGTCGGCAAACTGCAGAGCCGTGGGGTTGTTCAGCTGCTTGGAGAAGGGATGCTCGGTGACCGGGCATTCCAACGGCTCGTAGTATTCCGGGAACGGGCCGTCGTTGAGGCCGGGCCCGTAGAGTGCGCCCAAGCCATGCTGCTGCATGATGAATGGGTAGATCGTGCCGGCATCGCCGCCGCCGTCAACGATGTCGATGAGCCATTTCTTGTTGGCTGCATCCCAGGCCAGCACAGGCTTGTTCGGCGCCCAGGGCTTGCCGTTCATGTCCACTGCGGCCCGGTTGTAGATGATGCGGCGGTTGACCGGCCAGGACCAGGTCCAGTTGGGGAACAGGCCAATCTTTTCCTGTTCCGGGGTCTGGGTCTTGTCACGGCGGGCGGCCATGTTGCCTTTGGCCGTGTAGGACCCGCTGTAGATCCAGTTGCCGGAGCAGGTGGAGCCGTCGTCCTTCAGGAACACAAAGCTGGCGAGCTGGGTGCCGGCCTTCATGGTCGTTTCCGTTCCGTCAGCAGCCTTCACCACCGTGTCTTTCAGGTAGTAGCCGTTGATCAACTTGGCCACCTTGTGCGGGTCGAAGACATGTCCGTCACCCCAGTCGCCGACGTTGAGGCCGAGAACGGGTTCAGGGAAGGCGCCCTTTTCCTTTTCGTACAGTTCGCGGATCTTCAATGCCAGCTCGTAGATGATGTCGCCGTCAGGTTTGCTCTCACCCATGGGGGCGGGGCCTGGGTAGCGCCACTGCATCCAGCGGCCGGAGTTGGAGATGGATCCTTCCTTTTCCACGGACACGGCGCAGGGCAGGAAGAAGACTTCTGTCTTGATCTGCTTGGGGTCCATGCCCGGTCCCTTCCAGAAAGAGCCGGTCTCGTTTTCGAAGATGTTGACGTTGACCATCCAGTCCAGGTTGGCCAGGGCCTGACGGGTCTTGTTGGAGTCGGCGCCGCTGGCGGCCGGATTCATGCCCCAGGCAAAGAAGCCCTTGAACTGGCCTTTGTGCATCTTGTCGAAGAGCACGAGCCAGGAGGCGTTCTGGCCGTCGTCGAGTTTCGGCATCCATTCGTAGGCCTTGGCGGGCTCGATGTCCTTGTACAGGGACTTGCACAGGCTGGCCATGTATTTGGGCTGATTTTTCTTCCAGTTCAGGCTCTTGGGATCCTTGCTGACCGGCGAGATGGACTTGATGTAGTCCTCGTAGGTGGCCAAACTTGCTCTGGGCGTGGGCAGATAGCCCGGGATGATGTGGAAGAGCAGGGCCTGGTCCGTGGAGCCCTGGACGTTGGATTCGCCGCGCAGGGCGTTGACGCCGCCGCCGGCCACGCCCATGTTGCCCAGGAGCAGCTGGATGATGCTCATGGCCCGGATGTTCTGCACGCCGACAGTGTGCTGGGTCCAGCCCATGGCGTACAGGATGGTACCGGCCTTGTCGGGCTTGCCCGTGGCGCTGTATGCTTTGTAGAATGCCAACAGCTTATCTTCCGGTGAACCGGAAATGGCAGACACCTTCTTGATGTCGTAACGGTCGTAGTGCTTCTTCAGGAGCTGGTACACGCAGCGAGGATCCTGCAGGGTCATGTCCCGCTTGGGCACCCCGTTCTCATCCATCTCGAAGGCCCAGGATTTCTTGTCGTACTTGCGGGCTGCCTGGTCAAAACCCGAGAACAGGCCGTCCTTGAAGTCGAAATCCTTGGAAACAAGGAACGATGCATTGGTGTAGCTGAGAACGTACTCTTTCTGGATCAGGTCATTGTCCAGAATGTACTTGATCATGCCGCCCAGGACGCCGATGTCGGAGCCTGAACGCAGGGGAACGTAGAGATCGGATTTGGAGGAGGTGCGGGTGTAGCGCGGGTCCACATGAATGACCATGCCGCCCTTTTCCTGCGCCCTGGTGACCCATTTCCAGCAGATGGGATGGTTTTCGGCAGCGTTGCTGCCCATTACGAGAATACAGTCACTGTTCTTGAAATCGATCCAGTGATTGGTCATTGCGCCGCGTCCGAACGACTCTGCCAGAGCCGCAACAGTCGCGCTGTGTCAAATACGGGCCTGATGCTCTATGTAGGTTAACCCCAGACTGCGGAGAAATGCCTGGTAGATCCAGCATTCCTCGTTGTCCATGGCGGCCGAGCCACACGAGGCGATGGCTTCGGTGCGGTTGACAACCTGTCCTTTGGCATTGCTGCCGGTGAAGGACGCGTCACGGACACTCTTCACGCGTTTGGCGATTTCTTCCAATGCCCATTCCCAGCTCTTCTCTTCCCATTTGTCGCTGTTGGGGGCGCGGTACTGGACTTTGGTGACGCGTTTGGGATTCTCGGCCAGCTGAAAAGTGGCCGCGCCTTTGGCGCAAAGAGCGCCTTCGTTGATGGGATGGTCCGGGTCGCCTTCGATGTTGATGGCGCGTTTGGTGGCTTCGTCCGTGGTGACGATGAGTCCGCAGCCCACGGAACAGTAGCAGCAGACCGATGTGGTTTCTTTGCCTTTGCGCAGACTCATGAGCTGCGCGTGGGCCTTGGTCGGGGCCAGGTCAAACCCAAGGCCTCCGAAGGCCGTGACCGCGGTAGCCGCAGCCGTGAGTTTGACGAATTCTCTTCTTCCCAGTTTCATGCCGTTCCTCCTGACAATGGTTCTGGTTTTACCTGCCACGGATTTCCCGGCCCAGGCGGATGCAAAACCGCCTGCCAACCGGGAGGGGGATTTCTGAGGCGGGTCGCCACAGATACTGATTGACGTTCATCAGCGTAGGGCGCCTGCGGAAAACCCGCCCAAGATCAAAGCCGAGTCCGGAAAAGGGGAACATGCATTCCGGCGAAAGGGTTTCGCCCTGGCTTGCCGAAGGAAGTTGATTCTTCAGTACCTTATCCGAACATCGCATGCTGCGGTGTATGAATCAAAAAAAAGGAAATGCGCAAGGAGAAGGTTAATCCTCAAAGTCCGGCACCAGATCACAAAGATATTTGGCCAGGATAGGAAAGATGTCTTGCGTTCTGTGGTTATATCTGAACTCCAGCTCCTTGATGTAGAGTGGAAAATTGCGGGGCGAGATGCCCTTCAGCCTCCGGAACCATTCCTTGGAGTAGGACCAGAACCCCTTGGATGAGTCGATGAAAAGCCCTTTGTCCGCATGCTTGATGTTGTACGTGGCAGAGAGGCGGCTCCCGCCGACAAGGAGGGCTGAATACTGTTTAAATTGATCAGTATAAATGATTTTGCCGAGGCTTGCAGTCTTCAGATGAAAGTTCATTTTGAAGTGCACGATGTTGTCTTCGTCCAGTTCGGGGATGAGGTCGGCAAACACATGCGGACCGCGTTCGACAATGCCGAAGACAGGCATGCGTCCTCCGACCTTGGAGCTGACATCGAGGTGGAATTTTCCGGACTTGCCGAAGCCCAGACCTTCAATGGAGCGGATAATGAGGGAGGCGTCCAGGGAGTGTGCCAGGATGGCCATGCGCAAGGTGGTTACTGATTTGTAGGCGGTGTTGTAGGATACGGACAACTGTTCGGCCATGCGGCCGGTGGGCACCTCAAGTTCAAAGAGTTTGATGAGTCGCAGCCATTGCTGGCAGGTGATGTTTCCGTTGTTGATGAAACGCTGGCTGAAGTCGTGAAACGTATAGGCGCAACGCCCACAACGCCGCCGCCCACCCTGCAGGGTGTAGATTCTGCGGGACCGGCATTTAGGGCAAAATCTTTGATGGTTTTTCCAGCAAAAATGCAACAAAAATTTTTTTGCTGTATTTTCATTTTTAACAATTTTTTCAAAAGATTGTAGATCCATTTGTGCTATTATTCAGTGTAAAAATTTGAGTATTAATCTAAAAATTCTGAAATGTGTTTTTTTCGATTAGCCACAAACCATCAGGGTTTTATTATGTCAGAATTGATATAATCATCGTGTGCTCAAATATTCCAATTCATGGTTTGACACAAAATAGTCTGTTTGCAGCCTGTAATCAACTCCCGAAGTGCATCCGCAGCGGAATGCTATCCCGTGCACAAGGAGCAAAAGGATGCACGTCTTCCAAGGAGCCCGGTCGGTGCAATTATACGATTACCTTTTTTTGCTCTTCAGCCTTGTGTTCCTCAGTTCGTGCAGAGATGCGGACGTGCAGATCCCCATGTCTCAACTAGGGATCGGGGTGAACAGCTCCGAGGTCGTTTTTGGATCGTCCCTGGCCCTGCAGGGACATGCCGGGTATCTCGGCCAGGAGACATTGCGCGGAGCCATGAGTTACCTCCAGCACGTCAATGATCGCGGCGGAGTGCATGGTCGGACCGTCCGGCTGATCGCCCGGGATGATTCCTACGACCCTCCAAAATGCCTGCAAAATACCCAGAAATTTTTAATCGAAGACCAGGTGTTTGGGCTGTTCAGCTTCGTAGGCACCCCGACAGCGGTCAAAATTCTGCCCCTGGTGGAGGAGGCCGAGGTGCCTCTTTTAGGCATGTTCACAGGTGCCAATGCCTTGCGCGAGCCCTTCACGTCCAATCTCATCAATGTGCGCGCTTCCTATTACCAGGAAACAGATGCCGCGGTGCAGCACATGGTCAGGGATCTGCATCTGACCCGCATCGCCGTTTTCTACCAATACGACGCTTACGGATTCGACGGCTTGATCGGCACAGAGCTAGCCCTGAAACGTTTCGGCTTGGAGCCCGTGGCCCGTGGAAGTTACGTGCGCGGCACCCAGGACATCGGAGAGGGCTTTGATCGCATCCGGGAGGCTGGAGCAGAGGCAGTGTTCATGATTGGTACCTCCGATCCCTGCGCAAATTTCATTCGCAAATCCATGGAGTCGGGCTATGATCCCATTTTCTATATGGTGTCCTTTGTCGGCGCCAAGGAATTGGCCCGCAACCTCTTTGGAACGGGTACCAGCAACGCCAATGTGCTGATGTCCCAGGTCGTTCCGCCGCCGATCATGCCGGACGGGAAGGTTACGGAAAGCGCCGAGGAGTTTGTCCGCCTGCTGGGAAAGTACTTTCCCGGGGAGGAGCCCAATTTTGTGGGCTTCGAGGGCTACATCAACGCCAAGGTTCTGGTCGAAGCGTTGCACAGGGCGGGTCGCGATCTGACCAGACAATCCTTCCTGGGCGCCATCAGCTCCATGACCGATTTTTCCCTGGGCAAAGATGTAAGCCTGTCGTTTGGACCTGCGGACAATCAGGGCATGGACAAGGTGTACTTCACCCGTCTGCATGACGGGAGGTTCGTCCTCGTCGAAGACTGGAAGCGACTGCCCCAGGGGCGGCAATGAAACCGTATGCCCGCATTTCCCTCAAGAACAAGATCTTTGTCTCCATTCTTGCGGTCATTTTGGTCATCAGTATAACCATCGCGCTTTTGGCGCGCTGGATCCTCATTTCAGGTCTGAACAAGGAACTGGAGCTGCGTGGTGTGGCCGTGGCTTCCTCCATCGCCGAGCGTGGAACCGGGTTTGTCCTGGATAAGAACTCTCCTGAACTGCTGAGCCTGATTTTTGACGAGGCCCGATTGAGGGAGCGCCAGCATCTGATCAACTATATTTTCGTGCTGGATCGCAACGACCAGGTGCTGTCCCATACCTTCAGCGTGCCCTTTCCGGCGGCCCTGGCCCTGGCCAACCCCATCCCGGAAGGGAAGGAGCAAAGCGTCTACCTTGTGGAGCATGGGCATCATACCTCTTACGATATCGCGGTGCCCATGAACGAAGGCCTGTACCGCATCGGGAGCGTGCATGTCGGTTTGAGCAAGGAACACATCGACATGCTGGTGGCCAAGTTGCGATTCATGTTCCTGGGCTTTATCTCAGCGGTCGTCATCATCATTTTCTATGTCAGCCTTCGTATTTCCCGCTATATCACCAGCCCTATCGCGCGACTGACCGCCATCTCGGATGAACTGAGTCGTGGAAATTTCGACGTGAACATGGGCATGGGCAGAGGCCTGGACTGGGCCGTGATCAACTGCCCTGCCTACAAGGATACGAACATGCCCTGTTGGCATTTCGACGAACAAGCCAGAGTGAACCGCGATGCCGAGAGAAATACCGGCCAGGTCTGCTCTACATGTCTGTTCTACCGGAAGCGGGAGGGGGACGAGGTCATCCAGTTGGCCGATTCATTCATGAACATGGTCTGGTCTATCAGACTCTATCGCAAGCGCTTGCAAGAATCGGAAATGAAGTACCGGTCCCTGTTCGATTCCGGACCGGATCCGATCTTTGTTGTCGATTGCGCAACAGGCACGGTGCTGGATGCAAATCCCCGGGCAGAGGAAACCTATGGGTATGCCAGAAGCGAACTGGTTGGGTTGCCATTTTCGAGACTCGCCCAGGACAATGTGCGGGAGAGCCTGGCCTCCCTGGATGAGGCATCCACGCCGACGGGTTGTGTGTACTACCCGAAGGTTCTGCACTACAAAAAGGGGGATCAGCCGTTCTATGTGAATATGCATGCCTGTCCCATCAGTTACGGCAAGACTCTCTCAGTCATCGTGGCCGTGACCGATATCACCGAAATGATGGAAAAGGATGCCCAATTGATACAGGCCGCAAAGATGAAGACCCTGGGAGAAATGAGCGCGGGCATCGCACATGAGATCAATCAGCCCCTGAACGCCATCAAAATGGGCAGTGAATTCCTGAACCTGCTGATCGAGCAGAATCGTGAACTGACCGAAACCCAGGTCCGGGATATGGTCAATGTGATCAGTCAGCAGGTGGACAGGGCCTCGGACATCATCAACAACCTGCGGGCCTTTGGAAAAAAATCAG
>JAAYCS010000120.1 GCA_012729655.1 Desulfovibrionales bacterium
GATCTGGAAGCCAAGGCCCTGCATCCTTCCCTGGGAGGCCTCTGGGCAGGCAGGATCCACGACATCCGTGCAGGGGGATTTGACGTCAATGTCTACACGGTGAACCAGGCTGGCGACATCCTCCGGATGGTCCGGGACGGAGCCACGGCCATTATCACCGATTATCCGGCCCGGACCCATGCCGTGCTGCAATCCCTGCTTAAAGATCAACCGCGCGGGTGAAAGGGGATGCACGGTTTGGCGCGGTTTGCAGACCATGACCCTGGGATGGATCAGTGCCCGAATTTGTTCACGACCGTGCACCGCGTTGTGTACGCCGGTACAGCATCAATCCGTAGAGGCCCACATTGAGCCCGACGAGGGCTGCGGCCAGGAAAATCTGGGTTTGCCGGGTCAGGCCTGCAGGGTAGATTGCGGCCATCAGATAGTGCCCGAGAAAGCCTGACTCATATCCGGTTTCTGCGGCCCGGCGCAGGAAGGTGGTTTCCAGTTCTGTCAACGGACAGTACCATCCAAAGGCTTCCACCAGAAATCCCCAGATGGCGGAAGGGATGTGTATGAAGGCGAAGCGCGGGAAGCGCATCGCGATCAGTCCGCCGACAGCGACCAGGCAGATGAAGGCAAGGTGCAGGAGAAGAACCAGGTTGGCGGCGAGCAGGTACATGTTTTCCGAAAATCGGGGAAAGAGGCATGCCATCTCCCCGCTTTGCATGCAATCTGGTGTTAGACCTCGAACAGCATCTCCAGGTCCGAGCGGGTCAGGCTCTTCCAGGCCGACTGGCCCGGTATGATCGAATCGGCGATGCCTTTCTTGGATTCCTGGAGTTTCAGGATCTTTTCCTCCACCGTATTCTCGCAGATCATCTTGTAGGAAAAGACCTGGCGGGTCTGACCAATTCGATGGGTGCGGTCAGTGGCCTGGTCCTCTACGGCCGGGTTCCACCACGGGTCGTAATGGATGACATAGTCTGCCGAAGTCAGGTTGAGCCCGGTCCCGCCAGCCTTGAGGGAAATGAGGAAGATGGGGATCTCGGGTGTATTGTTGAACTTGTCCACCTGTTCGAAGCGGTCCTTGGAGGTGCCGTCCAAATAGCAGAAAGGAATTTCGACCATGTTCAGCCAGTTGCGGATGATGTGCAGCATCTGCACAAATTGAGAGAAGACCAGGACCTTGTGCCCGTCGTCGATAATGGAAGTGACCAGATCCTTGAAGGCCTCGAACTTGCCCGAGGACAAATTGGGATGGAGGCCAGGCATGTCAAGCTTGAGGAGTCTCGGGTGGCAGCAGATCTGCCGGAGCTTGAGCAATGCGTCCAGAATGGAGATCTGGCTCTGGCCGATGCCTTTCTCGTCCACGTCCTGCAGAACCTGCTCTTTGAGCTTCTTGGCCAGGGCCGCATAGAGTTCCATCTGGTCGTCCAGCAGGGCGGAGTAGTAGATGTTTTCCACCTTGGGCGGCAGATCCTTGGCCACTTTATTCTTTGTCCGGCGCAGGATGAAGGGTTTGACCCGGGCCTTGAGGTAGCCCAGGCTGTCGTCGTCACCGTCCTTGATGGGCTTGACAAAACCTTTCTGGAAAGACGCCTGGGAGCCCAGGAAACCCGGCATGAGGAATTCGAACAGGGACCACAGTTCCAGCAGGGTGTTCTCGATAGGCGTACCTGACAGGCAGAGCCTGAAACGGGCCTGCATCTTGCGAACGCTCCTGGCCGTTATGGTGTTCGGGTTCTTGATGTTCTGGGCTTCATCCAGAATGATGGCATTGAACTCGAATTTGAGCAATTCATCCAGGTCCCGGCGCAACAGGGCATAGGTCGTGATAATGAGTTCCGAGGATTCGATCTTCTTGAACAGGTTTTCGCGCCGGGCCCCGTAGATGACAAGCCGCTTCATGTCCGGCACGAATTTCTGGGCCTCGCGTTCCCTGTTGGGCAATACCGAGGTGGGGACGATGATGAGGTTTGGGCCCTTGTTCCCTTTCTCCTTCATGTATTGCAGGAAGGACAGGGTCTGGATGGTTTTGCCCAGGCCCATCTCGTCGGCCAGGATTCCGCCAAAATGGTATTCGCGCAGGAAGTTCATGTAACTCATGCCCTGAAGCTGGTAGGGGCGGAGGGTGGCATTCAAGTGCCTGGGCGCGGAAATTTGTTCTATTTCTTTGAAATCATTTATTTTTTCACGCAATGTGTCCCAGAAGCCGTCCGAGGTGGTTTCAGGGATGTCCTCCAGGATTTTATCCAGGACCGGGGCTTCGAAGTTTTCAAACCGTTTCTTGGGGGGCTTCTCCGGATCGAGCCCCAGGGCGACGAGCTTATGTCCAAGCTTCTCCAGCCATGATTCAGGGAGGCTGGTATAGGATCCGTCCTTGAGCTGGACATAGCGCTTGCCCTGGGTCCAGGCCTTCCAGATCTTGTCGATGGGCACGGAGATATCGTCGTACTGGACATTGATCTCCAGGTTGAACCACTTGTCTTCTTCCTGGGTCTCCAC
>JAAYCS010000121.1 GCA_012729655.1 Desulfovibrionales bacterium
ACTACAAAAACCGGCCCCTGGGTTCCCGCATCGGCAGCGGGTCCACAGGACAATCCAGGCACCAGTACGGCATGGGCGTCATCGTGCTGGACACGCTGACCAACCGGGCCAAAAAAATCGCCCTTTCGGGCGGGAGCGGACAGCGCAAGATTTTGCCGGTCACGGCCAAAATGACCGCCCACAGCCGCGTCCGCTGCCATGGCGCCGAGGAGGAGTCCCCCCTGTTGCGCATGGTGCGCAAGATCCCTGGACTGGAGCAGGCGGGGTGCCCTGTTCAGAGGGAATGGTTTCTCGACGGGATCGATATCCATCCACAACGTCCTGGAAATATTGTCACTTTGGGCGGAGTACAGCTTCATCATGACAACGGGTTGCGCATTACCGCTCCTCCACCCAACGCCATGTCGTCTGGCAGACCCTTGAAGTATCTGAACACCGCCCTGACCAACTGCCTCAAAATCCTGATCGGGTTCATCCCCGCCTTTCTGACTTTTGCCCTGACCAAGGACTGGTGGGTGCTGGCCTACCTGGGCGGGCCGATCTGGTTCGCGATCACGGGCGTGCGCAACATCATCCAGGCAGTGGTTGGCGGGGGAGGGCTGAAGCGCTCTCCCCTGGTGCAATGGAATTCGCTCATCAGCTGGAGCCGTATCGCCGACTCCCTGCTCTACACTGGATTCTCCGTCCCCCTGCTGGATCTGGTGGTCAAAACCGTCATTCTCGACCAGGGCCTGGGCATCACCACCAGTACAAACCCTGTCCTTCTCTTCGCCGTCATGGCCCTGGCCAACGGCATCTATATCTCCAGCCACAACATCTATCGAGGCCTTCCGCGCCGCGCCATAGTCGGCAACTTTTTCCGGAGCATCCTTTCCATTCCCCTGGCCGTGTTCTTCAACGCCACCCTGGCCAGCGGAATGCACATGGCCATGCTTCCCGGGGTGGAGGAGACCCTGCAGAAGTGGGCGGCCATCGTGTCCAAACTGGCTTCAGACTGTGTGGCCGCAGTCATTGAAGGATTTGCGGACCGGCACAACAACGTACGCCTTCGCCTGGCCGACTATCGTGCCAAGCTTACGGCAGTCTTCGACGTCTTTGCCCGACTGGACGTCATCTTCCCGGAAGAGGATGTGCTGGACATGCTCCAGTCCCCTAAAACCTTCATGGAAACCATCAACTACGAAGCCCGCGACCTGGAAAAGGTCCTCATCGTCAACGCCTTGGACCTCATGTATATCTGGATGTACCAGCCCCGGGCGAACAAGGCCTTGTCCAGCATTGTTGAGGGCATGACCAAGGAGGAGTGGCTTATTTTTCTGCGTTCCCAGTACGTCCTCAAACGCTACCGGGAAATCAGCCAGATGTTCGTGGACGGATTGGTGGGAAAGAATTTTTCCAAGGCCTTGGCCTTTTACCTGGATCGATCGGACGCCTATCTGCAGGATTTGGAACGGCTGGGAGCAGCGCACACATCCCGCTGAGACCCTACCACTTGCGATCCAGGACCAGGTGCGACCCATAACCCAGCACTGCCGCAGCATAGTACGGGGCCAGTGACTGCGGGGTTGCTCCGTAAAGCCAGACTGGCAGCAGAACCAGGGGCAGGGGCATGAGCAGCATGGCCCACCAGGTATGGGTCCAGCCCCGGTGGGAGCCCATGGCCGGGAACATGGCCGCAAAGCCGAGAATGGCCGCCCATTGGTAGTATCCCTGCAGGATGAAGGCAAAATCGAGGACGGCCAGGGTCAGATAGAAGATGTGCTGCCCCCTGGAATCGGTGTCCACGTCGGGAAAAAGGGCGCCCAGGAGAACGAGGCTCCCCAGCACTGCCAGCTGCGGCCATTCCGGCGCGTAGACGCCAAGCCAGAGAAGCCCCCCCAGGGCCAACCCGCCGGCCATGGACGCGCCAGCCAGATGTCCTTTGTAACCGGGCATGTTCCTCCCTCCAAGACGTTTTATGCTAGGTTTTGGGTCCTCTGCATGGACAGGGCACGGCCCGTGCGGGGCGGGCCGGGATCCACATGCCCAAGTTTCCGAGGGTGCCCGCAGGGCTCAAATCCAGCACTGCCCTTCGGAGAACTCAGCGCTGGCGGCCATCCTCGGCATTGATCCCATACATTCTCAGCTTGCGGTACAGATATGTCCTCTCCAGACCTATGGCCTCGGCCAAGCGGGCGATATTGCCGTCGTGGCGGGCCAGATTGCGTCGCAGAAAATTTTCCTCGAAATGGGCCCGGGCCATCTTGAAGTCAGCGATCTCCTCCACGGCCACGGCTGGTCGGCTGGGAGCCCCCGCTCCGCCGCTGTAAAACTCCGGAGGCAGCATGGAGGGGGTGACTTCCTGTCCGGGGTAGAGGATGGAAAGCCGCTCCACGAAGTTCTTCAGTTCCCGGATGTTTCCGGGCCAGGAATAGCCCTTGAGCGCCTCGGCGGCCTGAGGGTCAAGCCGCACGGGCCGCATGTTCTGGCTGCGGGCCATGCGCATGGAAAAATGCTCGAACATCTCGGGCACGTCTCCGGCCCGCTCGCGCAGGGGGGGGACGGTCAGGGGAAACACGTTGAGCCGGTAGAACAGATCCGGCCTGAAACGCCCTTCCAGCATTTCCCGATTAAGGTCCTTGTTGGAGGCGGCGATGACGCGCACATCCACCCGGAAGGTCTTGGACCCGCCCACACGCTCAAATTTCTGCTCCTGCAGGATGCGCAGGACCTTGGCCTGGGTCCTGAGGCTCATGTCCCCGATCTCGTCCAGGAAAAGAGTGCTCCTGTCAGCCAGCTCGAATTTGCCTTTGCGGGTCTTGTCCGCGCCCGTAAAGGCCCCCTTCTCGTGTCCAAAGAGTTCCGACTCAATAAGCTCTTCCGGAATGGCCGCGCAGTTCACGCAGATCATGTCCCGCTGCGCCCTTCTGCTGGCCTGATGGATGCCGCGGGCCGCAAGCTCCTTCCCGGTCCCGTTTTCGCCGCTGATGAGCACCCAGGCGTCGGAAGGCCCGACCTGGGCGATGAGCTCACGCAGGCGAACGACCTGCGGAGAAGTCCCCACAATATGCGTGTCGCTCTCGGGCTGGACCCTGGACCGCAGCTCCCTGTTCTCGCGTTTGAGCTGGGACAGTTCCAAGGCTTTTTCGGCCGTCACCAGAATGTTTTCCAGGGACAGGGGCTTCTCGATGAAGTCGAAGGCCCCGTCCTTGAGCGCCGTCACCGCCGTTTCCACGTTGCCATGCCCGGAGATCATGACCACCGGGATGTCCACGCCCTTTTCGCGCAAAGTCCGGAGCACGCTCAAACCGTCCATGCCAGGCATCCAGATGTCCAGAAAAACGAGGTCAAAATCCCCGTCCAAGGCGGCACTCAGCCCCTCTGATCCATCCCGGGCCTCGGCCACCTGACAGCCTTCGTCCTCAAAGATGCCGCGCAGGGAAAGACGGATGTCTTCCTCGTCGTCGATGACAAGAATGGACGCGTTACTCAGCATGAATCAGACCTCTCTCCGCGCAGCCGGCAGCTCGATGACGAAGGTCGTGCCCCCCGGGGAGTGGGGTTTGACCCGGACATGCCCGTGGTGATCCGTTACCACGGATTTGACAATGGTCAGCCCCAGCCCTGTGCCCCCGCGCTTGGTGGAATAATAGGGTTCAAACATTCGGGCCTGCTCTTCGGGCTTGATGCCCGGACCATTGTCGCTGATCTCGATATAAATCCGACCCTTGCGCTTGCGGGCATAGAGCACCGTGTCCACCCTCGCCTCCTCCTGCCCGGCCAGCACTTCGGCTGCGTTGAGCAGTATGTTATAGAAAACCCGCTTCATGGCCTCACGATCAAGCATGATCGGCGGTACCGGTTCGGTGCGCACGGTCCAGCGAATGGAGGTGTGGGTTTCGGAAAAAACGGCAATGGCCTCCCGCAGCAGCGGCTCGACAGGCTGCGGCGTGAGGATGACCTCAGGCAGTTTGGCGAAGGCCGAAAATTCCTGGACCATGGCTTGCAGATGCTCGACCTGTTTGACGATAAGCCCCGTGCACTGGCTGAAAATGGGGTCCTGCAGGGTTGTGCCGAACTTTCGCTCCAGGCGTTCGGCTGAAAGCTTGATGGGCGTGAGGGGGTTCTTGATCTCATGGGCGATGCGCCGGGCCACTTCCTTCCATGCATCCAGGCGTTGCATCTTTTCAAGTTCCGTGATGTTTTCGAATACAGCGACAATACCGCTTTCGCTCCCCTCGGTATCCATCAGCGCGACGACATTGACCAGGAGCTTGACGGTCTCCCCGTTCACCTGCAGTTCCAGCCGTCGCTGCCACTGGGATCCTGGACTTCCTTGCAGCAGAGTACGCACGTCCTCGACCAGCCCTCGGTGATCCGGACCCAGGAGATCCAGGGCGGAACGGCCGATCAGGGCCCCGGATTCGACCCCGAGAATACCCTCCGCGGCCCGGTTCATGGTCGTGATCAGCCCGGCCCGGTCCAGGGAGACAACCCCGGCGGTGATATTTTCCAGAATGGCCTGCACATAGTGATTTTTGGCAATAATGGCCTGATACTGCTCCTCCATCTGCCGGTTGGCCAGGGTCAGCCTGCTGCGGCTTTCCTCCAGGTCCTCGGCCATGCTGTTGAAGGACTGGACCAGAAGCCCCAGTTCATCCTTGGATTCATCCATGAGCCGCACTGAGAGATCGCCCTTGGCTATGCGCTGAGTCCCGGCAGCCAGGGCCTGCACCGGCTCGCTGATCTCCTTGGCCAGCCGGAACCCGATCCAGGTGGCCCCGAGAAAGATGACCATGGTCATGAGTCCCAGGACCATGTACAAGGTCATCTTCAGGGGATACTTGAGGGTTCGCAGCTGCTTGTACTCGCCAACGCCCTGGGCGATCTGTTCCAGCCGGTCAAGAAAACCTGGCCCTACCTCCGAGCCGAGAACCAGAAAGGCGGTTCCCTCCCTGTCCACTGGCATCACCCCGACAACCAGATCCGAAGGCTGGTGCGGCCACAGAGTGGCCCAGTACTTGGGGGATCTGACCAGTTCTGCCCAGGGCACCTTGTCCCTGATCTGTGGCCAGACCTCCATCCAGGGAGGTTCGGCCCGCCAGTTCCGCTCCTGCAGGGAGGCGGTGACCAGTCCGGTCAGGGACAGCCCGTATTCCTTCCCTTTGGCCGCAAAGACATCGTCCACCCCCTTGCCGGCCCATCCCAGGCGAAGATCCCGCACCTGATTCAAAACACCCCTGGCTTTCCGCTCAAGAGTGGATTCCGCCGAGGCGTAGAAGTCCTGCCCCACGGTAAGGGCCTGATTCATGGTCGTTTCAATCTGGGACTGGAACCAGTAATCCACAGAGGTCTGCACCAGCCACAGGGAAAGGACGAACATGATCAGGGTGGGCACCAGGGACAAGGTCGTGAAAACGAGCACCAGACGGGCCCGCAGGCCAGATCCAAGGACCCGTCTGCGCCGGTCCAGCAACAGTTTGACCAGATTGCGCAGGACCAGGAACAGAACCAGGATGAGCAGGATCAGATTGACGTTGAAAAGGGCAAAGAACAGATACGAGTTGAGCCCAAGGAGGCGCAGTTCGATCCAGGTCAGGATGATGATGAGTCCGATACCGACCAGGGCCAGCAGAATTTCCCTCCGGCGCTTTCTGCGTTCCAGGATAGTGCGCTGCTGAGCAGGGATGAAGCGGGAGGAGTTATCCATTGGACCAAGCCTGGCTGGGATCAAAAGTCAAAATTCAGCTCATAGGCGACTTCCGGGACAAAATCCCAGCTGACAAAAAACAGGGGTTTTCTGATCCACTGTGAAATGTTGGTCCGGGTTATCTTGAACGACAAAACGACCTTGTAGGCGCGATTGCGTTGGATCTGCTCCCAGCTTCCCATGGGCAGAGACAAATGGGACCAGAATTGGTTCAGGTCTTTGCGCAGGGTGGAGAAATCGACGGTATGTGATCCACGGTGATCTTGCAAAAGGCATTCCCGTGCAATGGGCTTCCCCGTCATGAGGCAGACGTAGGACGCCTCGGACAGGAATTCATCCCAGAATCCGGCCCGCCGGTGATAGAGCTTTCCGGTGCAGCGCACCTCGTAATCTCCGCCGTCCTGGAGAATTTCAAGAAGGGGCGCTTCGTCATGAACAACAATGCTGAATCCCACTGAAACTGCGCCCTTGGAGTTGTCCACGCCCAGGTCCGTCACAGCGATGGGTTCTGCGTGAGCTGAATACGCCAAGAGAATACAAAACAGAATAAATGAAAATGAAACGAATAATATTCGATAAAATCGTAAAAAAACGACATTAACAGAGAAAAAACGTGGCATCAGTGTAATTCTTCTTGATTTTCAACTTCAGGCAGGTATGCAGATAGCGGAACCCTCGAAAAGAGAGTCCGGTCCAGCCGGTATCCCCCTTGTGCCCTTGCGCGGTGATAGTCCAAGGGTATGGTATTTGACAACCACAGACATGCGGAAAGCCGATCATGAAGCTCAACGAACACAACAGCAAACAGGTTTTTCGGGATGCGGGACTGCCCGTTCCCCAAGGCATTCTCGTCAGACCTGGCCAGGAACCTGTGGCCGATTTTCCCCTGCCCTGGATGCTGAAGGCGCAAGTGTTGGCAGGGGGACGCGGCAAGGCCGGAGGGATACTCATGGCAAAGACTGCGGACCAGGCTCGGATCGGCCTGCAAAGTCTTTTCGACCTTTCCATCAAGGGTGAGGCTGTCCGTCTGGTGCGCATCGAGCCCAACATCGCCGTCACCCGGGAAATGTATCTTTCCGTCAGCCTGCATCGCCAGCACAGATGCCTGTGTGTCACCGCCGGCCGGAGGGGCGGCGTGGACATTGAATCCTGTCCGCCCGACTCCTTGCTGATTGAGCAGGTCCTGCCCGACACGGACCTGCAGCCTTTTCAGATCAGAAACCTTTTCTTTCATCTGCAGTTGCCCTGGAATCTGATGAAGCCCTTCGCGACCATGCTTGATCGCCTTTTCACCTGCTGCCTCAGGCATCGGCTCCTTCTGGCCGAGATCAATCCCCTGGTCGTGCTGGAAGGTGGGCAGCTCATGGCCCTGGATGGCAAGGTTGAAATCGACGACCACTGGATGAGCATGCACCCTGAATTGGAACGCTTCCTGGAACCCGCTCACCTCAGCGCAGAGGAGATCAGGACCCGGGACGCAGGTCTGAGCTACCACAGCCTGGATGGATTCGTCGGACTCATGGTCAACGGGGCGGGATTGGCCATGGCCAGCATGGATATCCTGAGTGCCAGCGGCCTGGCCGCGGCCAATTTCCTTGATCTGGGGGGTGGGGCCGATGAAAATGCCATGCGCACGGCTCTGGACATCCTTTTTGACGATCCGCGCGTGAGCATGCTGTTCGTCAACATCTTTGGCGGGATCCTCTCCTGCCACACGGTGGCCGAGTCCATGCTCAAGGCCCTGGACGCCCGGCCTCCCCGCAAACCCATCGTGGTCCGGTTCGCGGGCAACAGTGCCCACCAGGGTCTGGGACTGCTTCGCCAAGCGGGTCTGCCCGGACTGCACCTCTGCCCGGATCTGGCCTCGGCCACGAAAGCCCTCCACTCCCTCAAAGCAGGGCAGATGGCTGGGATGGCTAAGACAATGGAGCCTGTTCCTCCCAGCCGCAGGTTTCATCACCCAAACCCCCGCAGGACCGACACCCCATTTCCTCTGCCCGATGACTGCCGCATCCTGGTCCAGGGACTGACCGGCAAACAGGGACAGCTGCACTGCCGGCTCATGCAGGGATATGGGTCCCGCGTCGTGGCCGGCGTGACGCCCGGCAAAGGGGGTGCCGAAGTTCTCGGCCTGCCAGTCTTCGACACCGTGCGGGAGGCAAGTTCGTCCATGCCCATCGACGCCTCCATCATCTTTGTCCCCGCAGCCCAGTCCCCGGACGCTGTCCTGGAGGCAGCGGCGGCGGGCATCGGCTGGGTCGTCTGCATCACCGATGGCATCCCCCAGCTCGACATGCTCCGAACCCTGCTGCGCCTGCAAGACAGCCCTACCCGGGTCATCGGGCCCAACTGCCCCGGACTCATCGTGCCCGGCAAAACCAAGATCGGCATCATGCCCGGCTCCATCTTCACCCCCGGACCGGTGGCGGTCTTTTCCCGCAGCGGAACCCTGACCTACGAATGCGTGGACCGCCTGACCCGGGCCGGCATCGGTCAGTCCGTGTGCGTGGGTATTGGCGGGGATCCTTTTGTCGGAACCTCGTTCACGGACCTGTGCAGACTGATCCGGCACGATCCCAGCACCAAGGCCGTGGTCATCCTGGGAGAAATCGGGGGACAGGCCGAGGAAGACCTGGGAGAGTACATGGTCAGGACCGGATTCGAACTGCCTGTCTTCGGATTCATTGCCGGTCGCACCGCGCCTCCGGGCAAACGGCTCGGACATGCTGGGGCGATCCTTGCAAAAGGGGAAGGCGGAATCGAGGCCAAATTGAAGGCCATGGCTGACGCAGGCTTCCAGCTCCTGGACAACCTGGATCAGGTCGCGGAAGCAGTGGCAAGGGTATTGTAGCGAACAGGGAATCCTGACGACTGGACTTCCCTTTGTCATCCGGATGGGAGGGTGGTTACGGACCCTCTGCAGCAGGCTCATGCATGCAGGGTGGTGAATTCGAAACGGAGCACGTCCACCAGTCCCTTGTCCGTAAGCCGCAGCTTGGGAATGACCGGCAGGGAAAGAAACGAAAGCTGCATGAAGGGATTGATGTCGCCGGGACAACCCAGACTGCGCGCCGCCTCATTCAGGCGGTCCAGACCCGCAGCCACTGTCTCGGGATCCTCAGGACTCATCAGTCCGGCCAGAGGTAGTGGCAGGAGTTCCAGCACAGCACCATTCCGCACGCACACAAAACCTCCGCCGCATTGGGCGAGGCTCTGGACGGCGAAGAGCATGTCCGCATCCGAGACGCCAGCCACAATCAGGTTGTGCGAGTCATGGGCCACGGTGCTGGCCAGGGCCCCTGACCGCAATCCCAGGCCCCGCACCAGGCCCAGGCCGATGTTCCCGCTGGCGTGATGACGCTCAAACACGGCCAGCTTTGCCACATCGGCCTCTGGCATGGCCTGGATCAGGCCACTGACTTTCCTGGGTTCAATCAGATCCACTTCCGTCACGATCTGGCCGGGCACTGTGCGGATAACCTTGACCCTCCCGCTCGTTGGGGCAGGCATATCCAGACACGTGCCCTTCATTCCGGCCAGGTGCACGGACGTGGTCACTGCCTGGGCGGTGAGCCCGGCGGTCCATACCGTCGAACGCACAGGCTGGCCGGCCAGGAAAACCTCGTCAATGGCAAAGTGCTCAATGCTGTCCAGGAGCAGAAAATCCGCACGGTATCCCGGGGCCACGGCCCCTCGTCCGCGCAGGCCGAAGTAACGGGCGGTGTTGATGGACGCCATCTGGATGGCCCGCACCGGGGGCTGCCCCCTGGAGATGGCCAACCGGATTGTGTGGTCCAAATGCCCCTCGCGCACAAGATCATCGCAATGGCGGTCATCCGTGACCAGGGAACAGTTCTGGCTGTTGAACTCGGTGATCAGGGGCATGAGGCTGGCCAGATTCTTCTCTGAACTGCCTTCCCTGATCATGATGTGCATGCCCTTGCGCAGCTTTTCCCGCGCCTCCTCCACGTCGCAGGCCTCGTGGTCGCTGCCCGGTCCGGCCAGGATGTAGGCATTGAGATCGAACCCCGAAAGACCCGGGGCATGGCCATCCATGGGCCGCCCGGCCGCCGAGGCGATCTTGGAGAGGACGGCCGGATCCTGAAAGAGCACCCCGGGGTAATTCATCATTTCCGCCAGCCCCAGCATGCGCCCCGGATGCCTGGCCAGCATGACCCGGATGTCTTCCGCGGAGATGGAGGCTCCGGCCGTTTCCAGGTGCGTGGCCGGCACGCAGGATGGCATCATGCAGTAGATCTCCAAAGGCAGGTCCCGGGTTACATCCAACAGCCATTCAATGCCGGGCAAGCCAAGCACATTGGCCAATTCGTGGGGATCGCAGACCACCACGGCCGTACCGTGGGACGCCGCCAATCGGGCAAAGCGGACCGGATCGAGCAGGGTGGACTCGATATGGATGTGCCCCTCGACGAGACCGGGACAGACAAACCGCCCCTGGGCTTCAACAACCGCCCGCGCCGTGTATTCCCCGAAACCGACGACCATCCCGTCGGTGACCCCGATGCTTGCGGCGTGGACCTCTCCGGAAAGAACATTGATCAGGCGACAATCCCGGACAAGTAGATCCACCGGTACGAGTCCTCTGGCGGCTTGCAGCAGGTGATTCATGGGCATGGCTTCACCTCGGATACGGTTGGATGCGATTCAGGGGCGGGTTTTCCAGCGCCGGTGCATCCAGAACCACTGCTCCGGATACCGCTGAACCATGGATTCGACTGCCTGGGTATAAAAACGGCAAATCCTTCTGATCCGTTCCCCCCTGTCCCCGGAAAGGCTGCGGGTGTCCAGGGGAGGGAGGGTCACCATGCGGAAACGGCCGTGGGGCAGCCGGAGCAGGAAAACCGGCCAGACTTCCGCCTTGGCCCGCAGGGCTAGGATGGCCGGCCCCTTATTCACGGCTGCGATCTTGCCCAAAAAAGGGAGGAACTCCGCCTCGGCCCTGTTGCAGTTGTGATCCACCAGAAAGGCACCTGCTCCACCGGCCCGCAGATGGTTGAGGGTCTGCGTAGCCGCGTCCCGATGGGGCAGGATGCGGATCCTGGGCTGGGAACGCATGTGCACGATCAGTTCTCCCAGCTCCTTGTCCTTGGGCAGACGGACCACCACCTGACAGTTGGACTTGGAGGAAAAGCCTCCAATCATGCCCACCAGAAGTTCCCAACTGCCCAGATGCGCCGTCGTGGCCACCACGGGCCGGGATGTCCGTGACATGCGGGCAAAGAGGTCGGGGTTTTCGAATTCCGTTGACGCCTGCAGAAAACGCGGTCCCACCTGGCGGGTATGAAAAATTTCCAGGAACGCATCGGCGGTATTGGTGAAGCTGTCCCGCGCCAGCCGCCGAGCCTCGCCCAAGGGCAGACCCAGGCGTTCCTGCACGCAGGCTATGGTTTCCCGCCGCCTCCTGGGCAGGGCAACCCACAACAGACGGCCCAGGCCGGCGCCGAGGGCATGGAGCTGAGCCAGACTGAGTCGCGTGCCAAGCGGCAGCAGGGCATTGTAGAAAAGATCGCGCATCACATCCTCCCCAGGCTGTCCATGACCTGCTCTACATGCAGGCAGAGCCGGTCCAGCTCACCCGGATCGTCTCCGGACAGGGAGAGATGCATGGGGGTGCCGTATATGATGGTGCAGGTGGAAAATGGCCAGGGCAGCTGGAATTTGTCCCAGGCCCGATGGAAGATCTTGGCCCTCCCCATGACGGCCCGCACCGGAACAATGGGAGACCCGGCGTGGGAAGCCAGAAAAATGGCGCCGGGCTTGACCTTGTGACGCGGACCGCGCGGGCCGTCCACAGTGAAGATGATTCCCACCCCCTTTTCATCCATGACCCGTTTGGCAGCCACAAGGGCCCGCATCCCGCCTCGGGAACTGGACCCTCGTACCGTCAGGAAACCAAAACGGCGGAGCACCTCGGCCAGCAATTCCCCGTCCCGACTCTGGCTGACCACGCAGGCCATGGATTCCCCCTCGTGGAAGGGAATGAGCGGAAAGATCTCGTCATGCCAGAGGATGACCACTGGGCGCTGGGCTCGCAAGCCCGGATCCATGAAGACGTCGACATTGACCCGCCGCACACGCAGGGTCAGATGCCACAAGCGCACGGCCCAGGCCAAAACCGAGCCAAGCAATTTGGGTGAAACGGATAGGCGCACTCCCCCTCCTCGGGTTGGGGCAACGTATTTACTCTGTCAATCTTGAATGCGTAACTTTATAGATTTAAACTATTTGACCGGTGCATGGGAACGCGTACAGCAGAAAAAAAGGAGTTCGAACCATGTCCATTCTCCTCAACTGTGAAGGCGAACCATGCCCCAATCCCGTGCTGCGCTGCAAGCGACTTCTGGAGGAACAATCCCCCCGGAGCCTGGAGGTGGTTGTGGACAACGACGCCGCCAAGGAAAACGTCGTCCGTTTCCTGAGCAGCAAGAACATGCGCATCGATCACACACGGCGGGACGGAAATCTGTGGGTCATCACGGCCTCGCAAATCTCGGGCCCGGATCAGGATGCTGCTGAGCAGACAGGCGCCTGTCCGGCTTGCGCACCCAGGATTTTGGTCTTCCTGACTTCAGACGTCATCGGCCATGGAGACGCGACGCTGGGTGCGAAGCTGATGGGCAATTTCATCAACACCCTTCCCGAGTTGGGAAACGCCCTGTGGAGGATCATCATGGTCAACGGCGCGGTCAAGCTGGCCACAAAGAGCAGTCCTTGCATCGACAAGCTCAGGGAGCTGGAGGCTGCGGGCGTATCCATACTGGTCTGCGGTACCTGCCTGGATTTTTTTGAACTCCTGAACCAGAAGGATGTCGGTCAGGTGACAAACATGCTGGATGTGGTCACCAGCCAGCAGGTGGCAGACAAGATCATTGCCCTCTAGTTCACCCCTGTGGACCTGGTGCCCGCTTCAGGTCCGCCTCCCCGCTCGCCAATGGCATCCCGGCCCCTTTCCAGGCCAGAATCCCCCCGCGCAGTTCAAAAATCCGCTGGAAGCCCAGGGAGTCAGCCAGAGCCAGGACATGCGAAGTGCGGTTTCCGCTGCGACAGTACACGAACAGGGTTGCCCCTCTATCCAGTGCCGCGAAGCGGTCCCGGAAATCCGGCGAGTAGTAGTTGAGCAGTACCGCGCCCTCGATATGCCCCTGGCTGAATTCCTCGGGCGTGCGTACGTCCAGGATCATGAATTCGGGATTACTCCGGTTCCTGTGCATGAGCTCGGCGGCAGCAGCCGGCTCCAGCAGGCGGGGATCCCGGGACGGGCACGCAGCGAGGAGCACCAGCATGACCCATGCCCCGGCCATGGCCGCGAGGGGCATGGCTGACCTGTGGCAGACAGCAGCCATCATGTGATACGCTCCGGCGCCGCAAAGATGGAAAACCTGTTCTGGCGGGCAAAGCCAATCAGGGTCAGATTCAGGTCATGGGCCAGAAGCACGGCCTGATGGGTCGGGGCGCCGAGGGAAACAAGCACTGGGATACCAGCCCTTCTGGTCTTGTGCACGATCTCCGAAGAAATACGGCCAGACGTGACCAGCAGAGTCCGCTCCAGGTCCACTCCCATTGCCAAAGCCCTGCCCACGACCTTGTCCGCGGCGTTGTGCCGGCCGACGTCGTCCCGGATAAGCTCGGGATCCGCACCATCCACGCTCAACGCCACGGTGTGCACGCCTCCTGTGGCGTGGTGCAGATCCGAATGGCGGCGGAACCAGTTGGCCAACTCCTGCACGCGGACCCCGGCAATGGCAAAGCCGGCGGACAGAGGGCTTCGCCCGGCAAGCTCCAAGGGGCTGGAGAACATGACCCCCTTGCCGCAGCCGGACGTGAATGTCCGCCGGAACAACTGGCTTGGCTCCACCTTGTGTCCAAGGCGAGCATACACCACCCAATGCGCCTCATCCACTTCACACCCAAGAAAATCACCGGACCGCTGCATCAGGCCGGAGGTGAAAAGAAATCCGCGGGCCAGATCATCCAGATGTTCTGGCGTGCCCATTAGGGTCGCAATCTCCAGCCCGTCCACCATGATGGTCACCGGGACTTCCGTTGCCACCACATCGGTCTCCATCCGGGGGCCTTCAGCCGTGACCTTGACGATATCCATTCGCACCAGGGGTTCCAAAGGCTGTGGGTCAGCCATGCAGCACGCTCCTTCATTGTCGCTTCACATTCCCTCTGCCGGAAAGAAAGGTGGCCATTTCATGGCCTCGAGACCGGCACCGGGCCACCCGTTTCCATGCCTTGCAGGCACTTGGGTTCATTCCTAGTTACAGACACAGGCCTGTCAAGCAAAGAGAGCCGTACCCCCCCTGCCGTTTGTGACATTCTTCACGATTACATTCTTGCCCTCCAGCGCCAAAGGGGATATTGGGTCGTGCTGCGAAGGGAATTATCCGGCCCTCCTGCGGGAGGACCGGAACAAGGTCATACACCAAGGAGGAAGAGATGAATCGTATTGCTGCCCTGGTTCTGATTGGGTTGATGATGGTCTTGGGTGGTGCTGCCGTGGCCCTGGCCGGGAACCTCGAAATTCCCCAAAGCGTCACGCTGAGTCCAAAGCAGTTTCAAGGCTACACCCCCAAGAAAGGGGACGTCACGTTCAACCATGCCTCACACATGCACATTGCTTGCGCGGACTGTCATCACACCGTTCCTGACACCTACACCTTCGAGGGCTGCATGACCGAAGGCTGCCACGATGACATTCAAAACAGGGCTGAAGTCAATTCCGTGTTCCGGACCTTCCACACCACCAAAGACACAACCAAGAGCTGTGTGGGCTGTCACCGCAACCTCAAGAAACAAGGCCAGGGCGACGCTCCCCTGGCCTGCAACAGTTGCCACGTAAAATGACGTGCACGCCCCCGGAAGCCCGGGGGCTGCTCCGTCCTTTTGCCGGCCATCGGTATTTTTCCCCGGATGTTCAGGCCGGATACACATCCGTTGACCGCAAACGAACCGGCACCTGCTCCAGGTCCCAATTCCCCGCCTCGATCTGCTCCCTGAAGGCCTGAGTGCGATAGGTGGTTCTGCGCAGAATGGGGCGTTGGTGGCTGGACAGCCACTGATGGCGGACCCTGACGTATTCGCTGACCCACCTCTCCTCGGATCCCCCCAGGGACGGTGGGCTTTCTTCAAACCGTTGCCGCAGAAACCACAAGATCCCCCCGCTGTGGATGAAGGAATCGTACACCACAAGCAAAGACAGGGCCTTGGCCAATCCATGGTCGTCAGCCCAACTCAGGGCGGGAAGAAAATAGGCCTCCTCGAAAAATTGATCCTGGATGGACCGCATGACCGGATCACCCCTGCCCGCGGCTCGGAGCGCTGCCCTGAATTCCCCATCGTAGGTCAGGGCATCGCTTCCCACCCGCGGGGCATAGGGAGCAAGGACTGCGCTGTAGATGCCCCCGGCCGCTATATACATCCCCACCAGCTTGCGCAGATTGCCGTACTCCGTTGTCTGGGCCCGGCCGTATGAAAGCTGACGCATGCGGTGCGGACCATCGGCCTGAATGGATATGGCACCATAATCGCCTTCAGGGCGACCTGTCTCCATGGCGTTGATCAGCCGCTCCACAAGACTGCGCTGTTTCTCTGACAAATACATTTCCCCACCTCGTTCTGTGCGGGATTGGCAGGCGCCTGCACCACATTCATACAAATCAAAAGATTATCGAAAATTGATTCTTGAAATGCCCTGCAAAATATGGGAGGAACGCTGCATTCTTACGTCACCCTAGCCGCCCTGCTCAACCCCAAATGTGGTGCGTCATGAATCAACCCGGCAGGCCTATGCAAAAAAAGAACACGAAGATTTCCTTGCGCACGCAAGAAACAACCCTGACCAAGCTGAGAATCATCAGCCGCATCGAGGGCAAGACCATCTCCTCCCTCATTGAGAACGTGCTCACCGAGCACGTCCTTCAACCGGAAAATCCCTTGCCCCTGTCAGAGGAAAAACGGAGTTCTCCCCGCAAGAAATGCTCCATCCCGGTCGTCATTTCCCTGGCCAACAACACTGCGCCGACATACTGCAACGGCGTCATTGTCAATTTTTCGCCCTTCGCCATGCAGATCATCCTTTCGGATCAGGCATCTGGCCACCTTCAGTTAGGCGCCGAGCTCCACGCACTCTTCACCCTGCCCACAAGCGCCATGCCGCTGCTCCTTTCCGGCGTCGTTTCCAGGATCGATCATGCCCCTGGTGAATGCATGATCACTTCCGGCATTCGTGGAAGTGAGCGGCATGAATTGGATTGCATCAATAAATTTGTCAGGGACAAGGCGCCATCGAAATCCGGAACAGGCCACCTTGTATATTCGTGACTTTCTGCGTCCGTTAACATTTTTGCAGAAGGCGTAGCGCCATGGAACGTAAAAATCTCCTGAAACGGCGGGTTCTCCGGGATGATGTGGCCGAGTATCTCATGCAAGCCATCCTGGCGGGCAGCCTCAACCCCGGCGACAAAATCGTGGAATCGAAATTGGCCCGGGAGCTCTCCATCAGCCAGGGGGCTGTGCGTGAGGCGATCCGGGACCTCATCGCCCAGGGCGTGCTTGAAACCGAGCCGTACAAAGGCACCCGCATCCGCACCCTCTCCCGGGCACAGCTTGACGACTACTACGACGTGCGGACGGAAATTGAGTCCATTGCCGTCCGCTGGAGCATCGTCAAACATCAATCACGCTATCTTGATCTGGCGCATCTCAAGTCCTGCGTGGACAACATGGCCATCTGCGTCCAGAACAACGATACCACGAACATGCGCAAACACGACATGGCCTTCCATCAGGCCATCGTTCTGGCTGCGCACAGCGAGTCTCTGGCCAAGGCCTGGAATTCTCTGGGCAATTATTACTGGAGCTATATCGCGGTTCACTACGACCATGCCGCCTCCCTGCTGCCGGCCCAGGTCGAAAAGCACCGCACCATGTACGAGGCCATCGCCGCGGCAGACATCAGCGCCTATGCCCAATGCGTGCGCGGCCATTACTTCGATGCGGACACCCTGTTCCCGACGGAGGGCGAGGGTTCAGCACCGTAGACGCGGACAAAAAATGCTTGCCAAAGCTCCGGGGCTTGCATAATGACGCATTTCACGCCGTGCCGAAGTGGTGGAATTGGTAGACACGCTAGGTTCAGGGTCTAGTGGGGGTTCCCCCATGGGAGTTCGAGTCTCCCCTTCGGCACCAACTGATCCTAAAAGGATGTTAGCTAACTGGCTAGCATCCTTTCTTTTTTTCTGCCTTTCAGAATCAAATAAGGATGCCGGAAAAGCTCAGAAAATAGGTTGACTGTCCAACTTGATACAATTCATTTGTAAAATTGGGCGGTACGTTATGGGCTATGGGCATTATCTGGTGCGGGTTCAGACCACATATCATTTCCGGTACACTCTCCCCTCTTGGGCCATTGGCAACCCTAAGCCTATTCAGCTAAAGCGGTCACTGGCAATTCATGACGCAAAGGCCGCTAAGAAGCTCTCAAGGCATCTGGCGAGCCAACTAGAGCTATTTCTGATAACTTCATCCTTGGGGATTGTTGATATGAATCAAGACGAGAGGAAGCGGGTTCTATTCCGATTTCTGGAGCAAGAAATATCTGATTGGAAGTCAGTCCATGCCAATGGCCCAAGGCTCACAAGGGAACAGCATGAAGAGCGCGTCAAGGCTGCTCAGGATTCAAGGAAAGACGTTCTATGGGATATTCAAAGCTCAAATCTCAAGCCCTCACTTGAGAAGGTCACAACGCTTTATCGGCAACTTGGAATGATGGATGAAGCAGACAAAAATGATGCCTATGATTACGCACTAACAGAAGCATTGTTTCATCAGTTTGTGGAGATGACGCTTTCAGGAAATCCTGAAATGGCTCAAAGGTTAATTGACAGGAATCGACCTGTTGAGCCTGTTCTACCTGTCCAGCAATCAATCCAAGAAAAGCCAGATGAGCCTTTAATATCAATTCTTATTCAAGACTATCTTAAAGAACACAAAGAAATATGGGCACAAAAGACCTATGTAAGCTATAAGTCAGATTTGAATTTATTTTTGAGTAATATAAAAGATAAGCCAATCAACAAATATACGAAACAAGATTTCTTGCAATTCAGAGAAACATTGAAATCGCTTCCAGCTAGAAATAAGAAAGGTAATAAAGCAATAACTGCACGATCCTCTGGGATAGGGTTTTCTTGGACACCAAATTGGGAGTAGAGAGACTCCCCATGAGGTGATTCATGAGCAAACAAAGCGACAAGGATATTTCAGCCGTCTCC
>JAAYCS010000122.1 GCA_012729655.1 Desulfovibrionales bacterium
AGGAAAAGAGCTTCAAGAATTGCCTGAATTTGGCCTCTGAAATTTTTGAACGATTTGCGTACTTATTAACCCTTGCCATGACTCGATCCTAGCAGATTTGTTATCCGCTGTTCTAGTCATGACCCTTTTTTTAATACCTGATCACCCCTGGGCCTGCAAGGTCAGGGGCCGACAGCGGCGCTCATTCCGGCCAGATAGCCCGTGGACAGGGCTGCCTGCAGGTTGAAGCCCCCGGTGTCGGCGTCCATATCCAGCACTTCGCCGGCCAGGAAAAGCCCGGGGCAGATCCGGGACTGCATGGTCTTGGGATCCACTTCGCTCAGGCTCACTCCGCCAGCGGTGATGATGGCCTCGCGCAGGGGGCGGTATCCACTGACCGTAAATCGCAGGCCCTTGAGCCAGAGCCGCAGTCGTTTGCGTTCCTCGGCAGAAATCTGGTGCGCGGCTTTGTCCCCGGTCAGCCCGGTCTGGTCGAGGCACACGGGGATGAGTTTGGGGGGCATCAGTCCACGCAGCAGGTTCTCCAGATGCATCTTGCCATGGCCCGCCAGGTCGCGCTGCAGGCGGGCGTCGAGTTTGTCCGGGTCCAGGGCCGGTTTCAGGTCGATGAAGAGCTCGGCCCTGCGCCCCTGGTCCACGGCCCGCACGGCGGCCTTGCTCAATGTCAGGATGATGGGGCCGGACAAACCGAAGTGCGTGAAGAGCATCTCTCCCATCTGCTCTCCGGCTTTCTTCCCATCCACCCGCAACTCAGCACGGACATTGCGCAGGGACAGACCCTGCAGTCTTGCCGCAATGTCCCCGGATGTGACCAGGGGGATGAGGGCCGGCGAGATGGGAATTATGGCGTGTCCGAGGCATTTGGCCAGGTCGTAGCCGTCGCCGGTGGAGCCGGTAGCCGGATAGGAAGCTCCGCCCGTGGCCAGGATGATTCTGTCCCCCGCGAGGGACTGGGAACCGAAGCCGACCTCGAAGCGAGCTTCGGCCCGTCTGATGTCCTGCACACGGCAGCCTGTTCGGATGGTCACGCCCTGGGATCGGGCATGGCGGACAAAAGCGTCCACGAGGTCCTGGGCGTTGTCGCTGGTCGGAAAAAGCCGCCCGCCGCGCTCCTCCTTGGTCGGAACCCCCAGGCTGTCGAGGAGTGCGACCGTGTCGGGGGTGAAGAAGTGAGCCAGGGCGGGCCGCAGGAAACGGAAATTCCTGCCAAAGTGAGAGAGAAACTCATCCCTGGGTGCGGAGTTGCCGATATTGCCCCGGCCCTTGCCACAGATCCTGAGCTTGCGGCCCGGACGATCCATGCGCTCGAGCAGGGTCACGCTGGCGCCCCTGGCCGCTGCAGTGGCCGCGGCCAGGAGTCCGGCGGGACCTCCGCCTATGACGATGATGGAATGATGCATGGATGCTCTCATAACGTGTTTTTTTCACGGAGGGAGAACAGATGTAAAGGAGCAGAAGAACATTGTTCTGTTCCGGTATTGCCGGGACAACTGGCGCACAGTGTGACGCACAGTTTAGGCACTGTTCTGTGTTCAGGACAATCTTCTGTCCTGTGCGGTCGGAGGCGTCGGACAATGCTCACGAACCACCCTGCCTTTCTGCGAAGAAGGCCGTGCAGCCCGACTCCCCCGGTTTCAGGAAGGGCACATCGGCAGCTCAATCCTGTTTGATCTTGAACGTGACGTAGGCGGTTCTGCCTTCTGGAATGCGGTACTCAAGCCTGAGTTTCTCGATGGCCGATGCCATGCCCGGAATGTTGATCAACCCCGAGGATTCCCCGGATTTGAGCAATCCAGGTATTTTCAGGGCAACGGGCTGGCCCTGAACAGGGATCAGGGTCAGCCCGTCCAAATGGACGGTGGCCCCCTCGATCTGGAAGCGGAGGTTGTCGATCTTGCCCAGTTTTTCACCCACTTCGATGGTGGCAGACCTGTCCGAAGGCGACAGCTCCACCGGGTTCCGGGTGAGCCAGGGGCCGGCCAGGGCCGGGGCAGCTAAAAGCAGGCTGATGAAAATGAGGCAGAGTGTTTTCATGAGTGCTCCCTGAATTTGTTCAGGGCAGTCTAGACCGGGAAGCCGGAGCTGATCAAGAGCCGGTTTGGCGCCATTACGTCCCGGGGGCATGGATGTGGACAACGATGCCAGAGAGCAGTTATCTGATTCTCCCAGCTCTGGAGGTGGCCGTGAGTATACTGATCAAAAAAGTGCGTCTCAAAGGCGACATGGTGGACGTGCTCATCAAGGGCAACCGCTTCGATTCCATCGGCACGGATATAGATGCCGCGGCCGAGACCGTCATTGACGGCACGGGCAAGGCCATCCTGCCGTCCTTCCACAACGCCCACACCCATGCGGCCATGACACTCATGCGCGGCTATGCCGATGACATGGAGCTGCACACCTGGTTGTCAGAACACATCTGGCCGTTCGAGGCCAGACTGACCGAGGACGATGTCTACTGTGGGGCAAAGCTGGCCTGCCTGGAAATGATCAAGTCCGGGACCACGTTTTTCGCCGACATGTACTGGCACTGGAAGGGAACGGCCAGGGCCGTGGAAGAAATGGGCCTGCGCGCAGCCCTGTCGGCCGCCTTTTTCGACTTTGACGATCCTGCCCGGGCCCGGGCCATGAAGCAGCAGGTCATGGATCTGCATGCACTCAGCGCCAGCTCTTCGGACCGCATCCAGTTCATTCTCGGACCGCATGCCATCTACACCGTCTCTGAGGACTCCCTGCGCTGGCTGAGAGAGTACGCGCATCGTCACGGTCTCCTGGTCCACCTCCATCTTTCGGAAACGAAGAAGGAAGTGGATGACTGCATAGCCAGACACGGCCGACGGCCAGTGGAATATCTGAACGATCTCGGCTTGCTGGCACCGAACCTGATTCTCGTTCACGCGGTGTGGATGACCGGGGGGGATGTGGCGCTGCTCGCCAGGCATGGGGTACAGGTGGTACACTGTCCCGTCTCGAACATGAAGCTGTGTTCCGGGCAGTTCGAATATGGAGCCATGCGGCGGCAGGGGGTGGCCGTCGCCTTGGGTACGGACGGATGCTCTTCCAACAACAATCTGGATATGATCGAGGAGATGAAGATCGCCTCCCTGCTGGCCAAGGTTACGGCCATGGACCCCACACTCTGTCCCGCGGAAGAGAGCCTGGATCTGGCCTCGGTCAACGGCGCCCGTATGTACGGCCTGGAGGGGGGGCGCATCGCTTCCGGGCTGCTCGCGGACTGCATTCTGGTGGACCTGGATCATGTGCGCATGGTGCCGGGGCACAATGTGGTTTCCAACATGGTCTACAGCGCGAACAGTTCCTGTGTGGACACGACCATCTGCAACGGTCGGGTGCTTATGCGCGGGCGCAAGGTCGAGGGTGAAGAGGAGATATTGGAACAGGTGCGGGCCTGCGTGGCCAGGCTGACCGGGGCCACTTCAAGGGGAGACAAGGCGTGCTCCTGATTTACACCGGTAACGGTAAGGGCAAGACCTCCGCCTGCGTGGGTCAGGTGGTCCGAGCCTTTGGCCAGGGGCTGCGGGTGGCCTTCGGCCAGTTCATGAAAAAGGACGGTCAGGCCGGGGAGCAAAAAGTGCTGTCCGAGCTGCTGGGTGCACGGTTTCTGGCCTCGGGCGCCGGGTTTTTCCGCAATGTTGCGGACTACCCCCGACATCGGGAAAAGGCGGAGGCATTGCTCGGCTGGGCCAAAAAAAAATTGGATGAAGGCGTGGACCTCCTTGTCCTGGACGAGATCCTGTATGCCCTCGGCCATGATCTGGTGCGTCGGGAGGAGGTGGAGAACCTTGTCGGCCGCTGCGCTGCCCAGGACTGCCATTTGGTCTTGTCCGGGCGAGGGGCACCGGATTGGCTGGTTGAAATGGCGGACATCGTCTCGGACATTCGCGAGGTCAAGCATATCCATGCTCAGGGTGGTCCAGCCCGGCCTGGTATCGAGTTTTGAACGGAAGGGGCTACTCCCCAGGCAGCAGATTCATTTCCCTGACCACTTGGATTCCGCACTTTGGGCATCGCCCCTGGCGCAACAGGTTTCTGTGCACCGTGAACCCAGACCGTTGCACCACCGTCTGCCCGCACCCTGGACAGACAGTGTTTTCCAGGCCTGAGCCGGGCACGTTGCCCACATAGACATGATGCAGCCCTTGAGTCCGGCCGATGTCATAGGCCTTGGTCAGAGTGGTCAGGGGGGTGGACGGGCGGTCCTGCATGAGGTGGCAGGGGTGGAAGCGGGAGACGTGCCAGGCGATGTCCTTTCCGAGTTCCATGCACAGGAAGCGTGCGATATCCGTCAGCTCCTGGTCCGAATCGTTCAGGCCAGGAATGATGAGCGTGGTCACCTCGAGGTGCCATCCCAGTTTTTTCATGTGCACCAGATTTTGGAGCACGGGTTTGAGGCGGGCAGCACAGATGTGCCGGTAGAAGTCCTCCCGGAAGGACTTGAGGTCGATATTGGCAGCATGGATCAGCTGACCCAGGTCATCCAGGCATTCAGGACTCTGGAATCCGTTGCTGACCATGATGTTCCTGAGTCCAACCTCCTGGGCCAATCGGGCCGTTTCGACCATAAGTTCGAAAAAGACCGTCGGCTCGGAATAGGTATAGGCCACGGAGGCCGCATGAGAGGTTTGGGCCATGCGCACCAGATCCGCCGGCGGGATGCGCTGCCCCCGCACAGGGCCACCTTCCCGGGGCGGCTGGGACAGATCCCAATTTTGACAAAAGGCGCAGCCCAGATTGCAGCCGGGCGTTCCCAGGGACAAGGTCAAGGTGCCGGGCAGGAAATGGAAGAGAGGCTTCTTTTCTATGGGATCGAGGTGCAGGGCGGCAACGGCGTCGTGAGAAAGGGAGACGAGGCTGCCAGTCCGGTTTTCCCTCACTCCGCACCGACCGCGCTCATCCTTTGGAATGCGGCAGAAATGGGCACACAGCCGGCACTGGACCGTGTTGTCATCCAGGGGACGCCACAACAGGGCGGGGGTGGCCATCTATTTCTCCTTGATCCTGACTTCCGGGACCACGATGATGGGTTCGGGATACTGCTCCGTTCGGATCTGGCTGGGTTTGACCTGCATCAGCGACCCGTTGCCCGGGTCGGACTGGATCCGCATTTCTCCATGCTCAGAGTCATCCGGGTCCTTCGTAGAAGGTTCCACGGCCAGAATCGTATCTCTGCCTGCGCCGGATTGGATACGGATATCCTGCCCGGCGTGGAGCGGTGCGGACAGCAGGAGTGCACAGGCCAGAACCCCTCCAGCCCTTGCCAAAGCCCAGTTTTTTCCTTTACTTGAAAAAGCCGTGGGTTTAATCACGATGGCCCCCTGAAGCTGATGTTTTCTTTCAGTAGCGGTTTGGC
>JAAYCS010000123.1 GCA_012729655.1 Desulfovibrionales bacterium
TCCTTGGCTGCGCTCAGACTTTCGTGTTGGTTGAGGGTGAAGACGTCCTTGGTCATGATGTTCTTAACCTGAAACATGGCTATCTCCTTTTTTACTCATTCTTTCCGATTCGAGGCTGACGGGCAAGGAAAAGGTTACATTTCGGGACTCATGGGGCAGGTATCTGCTTCCTTTGTTGACTTGGGTGTTGAAATCTGTTTTGCAGGCACTTTATGGTAATGATTTCCAATGAATCGCGCATAATGGGAGATCTTTTTTGAAGGGGTTTCTCCGGAACCGGGAACGCATGGTGCGAGAGCAGATCGAAGCCAGGGGTGTGACGGATCCGCGCGTCCTCGCCGCCATGCGCCAGATTCCCCGTCATCTGTTTGTTGATGAGGCCCTTCAAGCACAGGCCTACGGAGACCATCCGGTGCCCATCGGCTTGGGACAAACCCTTTCCCAGCCGTATATCGTCGCACTGATGACCGCCTTGCTTATGGTTCGCCCGCAAATGCGCATCCTTGAAATAGGCACCGGCTCTGGGTATCAGGCTGCAATTCTCGCCAGCATGGACGCCCAGGTCTTCACCGTGGAACGGATCAAGCAGCTGTACGCCATTGCCCGGAGCCGCCTCTTGGAAATGAAATTCTTCAACGTGCGGGTGAAACTTGATGACGGGACCTTGGGCTGGCCCGAGCACAGCCCTTTCGACCGGATCATAGTCACTGCTGGGGGGCCGGAAGTGCCCTCGCCCTTGCTGGAACAGCTGGCGGACCCAGGGATCATGGTCATTCCTGTGGGTCCAACCAAGCGTGAGCAAAGGCTGCTCAGAATTTTCAAAAAGGATGGCCGCATCCATCAGGAAGACCAGGGTGGTGTGGCTTTCGTGGATTTGGTGGGTTCCCATGGATGGTAGCTGAGGTCCAAAAGGGCGGCGCGACGAAACGACAAGAAGGTTTCTCCAGGCCTGCACCAGGCCAAGGAGATGTTTTGGGAGGAAATGTGGCCGAAATCAAATCCTCTTGCTCCACATGTTCGAGCAAGAAAACCCTGGGTACGATCCAGGACAGCCCGGATTCAAAAATTGAGCGTCAGGACAAGAGCATTGCCACCACCTTGTCCTAGATCAAATACAAACTTTTTGTCATGAGCGGCAAGGGGGGGGTGGGCAAGAGCTCGGTCTCCACCAACCTCGCTGCGGCTCTGGCAGTCAAGGGATATCGGGTGGGATTGCTGGACGTGGACATACACGGTCCAAGCGTTCCGCATTTGCTGGGCCTGACCGGACTGATGGAATTTGACCCCCAAAAAGGTATCCAGCCCAAACGCTACAGTGAAAATTTGGCTGTGGTATCCATGGAATCCCTGCTCAAGGATCCTGATCAGGCAGTGCTGTGGAAGGGGCCCATGAAGACTTCCGCAATCCGGCAGTTTGTCTCCGACGTGGACTGGGGCGAATTGGATTTCCTGGTCATTGACTCGCCGCCAGGTACGGGAGATGAACCCATGGCCGTGCTGAAAACCGTGCCGGATGCCCTGAGCATCGTCATCACAACACCTCAAGAAATTTCTTTGGCAGACGTGCGAAAATCGATTAATTTCCTTCAGTACGTCAAGGCCAATATTCTGGGTGTCGTGGAGAACATGAGTGGACTTGTCTGTCCGCATTGTGCTCAGAAGATAGATCTGTTCAAAAAAGGTGGCGGTAAGGATCTGGCCAAAAAATACGGATTGGAATTCCTGGGAGCCATCCCTTTGGATCCAGCCACTGTAGTAGCAGGAGACTTAGGCAAGCCGGTGGTCATGCTCGACATTGATTGCCCGGCCAAGATGGCACTCCTTGAGCTGGCCGATCGGGTCATCAAGGCGGCGGAAAACAGCCTGGAGGCGGCATCCAGCAGCCATGTCTGAAAGCAGGGCCTATGGGTAATTTCATTCGCTGTTTGTTTTTTTTCGGTTCTTGCTGCGCCCTGGTACTGGGTACGGATCAACCGTCCCAAGCCAAGGGTTTTTATTACTGCGTCAAGGAAGACGGGTCGCTGTGCATTACGGATATCCCGACGTCGGCCCGTTACAAACCATATAAGTTCAAGCGGTCCATCAACTATATCAGAAACGCCCTGGTTGCGTTCAAACGTGACAAACGCAGCGTGGAAGAAGTCAACACCATTGTGTCTGGACTTTGCGACAAATACATGGTCGACAAAAAGCTGGTCATGGCTGTCATCGACGTCGAGTCGGGTTTCAATGCCGGGGCGGTCTCCTCGGCTGGCGCCCAGGGATTGATGCAGATCATGCCGGAAACTGGACGGGATCTTGATCTGGCAAATCCCTTTGATCCTTCTGAAAATATAGACGCCGGCATACGGTATCTGCGCTTCCTGCTTGATACGTTTCCAGACAAACGGCTGGCGGTTGCCGCATATAACGCAGGCCCCAACGCGGTCAGAAAATACGGAGGAATTCCTCCCTACGCGGAAACCCAGGACTATGTGCAAAAAGTATGGTCACGGCTGAAACACTATGAATGAATTTTCATGATCAACATACCAAACGCCCTCACCGTCTTTCGCATCCTGGCTGTGCCGTTTATCCTGACGTTGCTGTATTTTCCCAGGCCTTCAACTTGCCTCATGGCCACTGTATTTTTTCTCGTCGCCATTCTGACAGACTTGGTCGATGGATTCATTGCCCGCAGGTACAATCAAATCACAAATTTTGGGAAATTTCTGGATCCTCTAGCTGACAAAATTCTTATCGCCTCTGTTCTCATCA
>JAAYCS010000124.1 GCA_012729655.1 Desulfovibrionales bacterium
GCGGTACAGGGATCGAACCTATGACATTCGGCTTGTAAGGCCGACGCTCTCCCAGCTGAGCTAACCGCCCTGCCCGTCCAACGAGAAACTGTCTCTATAGATTCGGCACCTGCCTGTCAAAGGGTTTCTGGACATCTTCCGAAACCCGACCCAGGCGGGAGGCCCTAAAAAAGGCCACTTCCCGGTCAGAAGCAGCCTTTTGCTGCCCAAGCAGGGGGCATGGGCTAGCCGCAGGACGTGCAGGAACTGCACCCCGAATTCGTTACTTTCAGGCCTGACTTGATGTTGAAGCCCATGTGCGGATGAAACTCCACGGAAATGGGCTGGACCTCCTGCATGAGGCCGGTTTCGATCAGAAAGGTGTACCCGTCGATCTGCTGTACCACGTCACTGTCCTTTTGCTCATCCAGAGCAAGCGCCAGGCGAGGCCCGCCTCAGCCAGCCGCCATGTACACCCGGATCGGGGATACGTCCTTGCCCGAAAAATGCATATCAAGCTGCTCTTTGGCAGCCTTGGTGAGTTCAAACATGGAAATCCTCCTTTGTGTGGAGAGTGTGGTAGTTATTGATGATATCGATGTCAATTGCCTTGCATGCACAATTTTCCAGATACATTGGCGTCGCCCAGTTCCTGCCATTGCACTTTTTTAAGCATCCGCGCCTGTCCTGGCCAGGGCTGCCGGAAAGTTTTTTTGCCGGTCGCGACCCGCAGCGCTGGCCAGCAGCTAGGGGGTCACGCCCATCAGATCCTTCAGTCGGCACACCCCGCATTCCCCGGCCGAGGTCGGGTAGCCGCACCTCTGGCAGGGCTGGACCAGGGCGTCTTTTTCGCCCTGGGCCGTAAACCCGCCCTGTCCGCGCTTCAGAAAACCGTCGTAAAAATGGATTTTACGGCCTGGCTGCCTGTCCTCCAGCTCTGCCAGAAGGTTTTTGTAGACGGGAAAGCTGGCCTTGGAGCTGTAGGGGCAGGGGGCGTAGCCGTAGTCGATGCCGGCCAGGAAGCAGAGGTTGGCGGTTTCGAATTCGGACATGCGGAACAGGGGCTTGACCTTCTTGGCGAATCCGTTCTGTGCCGGCATGACCGGCCCCTGATCGCTCAGAAATTCCACGTCCCAGCGCATGATGTTGGCCAGGAGGCGCGAGGTTTCGTCATCGAGGTTGTGGCCGGTGGCCAGGACCGTGAAGCCGTTTTCCATGGCGAATTTGTTGAAAAAATAGCGCTTGGTCTGACCGCAGACCGAACAGATGGGCCGCCTGGCCCGGCGTTTCACCTCGCACATGGCCAGCCCCTCCGCGGCCATGTCCAGGACATGGAGCGGAATGCCGCGGGTTGCGCAGAACCGCTCGGAGTACTGTCGGGCAATGGGAGAGGATTCAGGGATGCCCAGGTCTATGTGCAGGCCGGCGATGTTGTAGCCGAGTTCCTTCAGCTGCCAGGACAGGGCCAGGGAATCCTTGCCCCCGGAAATGGCCACGAGGATGCGGTCCTCCGCCGTGAACATCTGGTGTTCCTCGATGGCCCTCTCCACCAGCCGGCGGGCGAAGAGCAGGAAACAGTCCCTGCAGAAAGCGGCGTGGTGGCTGGGCAGGGCCACAACGGCCGGGATTTTACAGCGCGTGCATTTCATGTCTAGCCCCGGGAGCCCACGTCCCGCACAACGACGATGTCGTTGTCGCGCAGGTTCAGGTCCGGCGTGAGCAGCTGCCCCTCGCGGATGACCAGGGCCCGGCCGGGCTTGCGTTCCACTTTGTGCAGGAGCTGCATGACCGTGCGCACGCGCTCAAAGGTCAGTTCCCGGTTTTCGGGTTCCAGGCGGACAGTGATCATGGCAGTTCCTTGTCGCAGGGTGTTGGGGCCGGACCTGCGGGCGCACGGCCGGGAAGGCGAGCCCTAAAACGATGCGCGCGGAAATTCAAGGCCTACGAGGACCGACCTTGCCGGATTTTCCGGGCGCGCAACCCAGGGCACACGGAACGCCCTTCGGGTTCCTGAAAGCACGCCAGGCGTGCGTTGCATATCATGCCGCTGGGTCCGCGCCGGGAAAACAGGTCCCGCGTCTGCACAAGGATCTCTCCACGGCATGGCGTTCCTGCACGGCCATGCCTGCAACGGCCCTTGCCCGGCGTGGGCATGCAGGAGGCAGGGGCATTCCGGGCCTGGATGAGGGGGCAGGGCCGCGGCCAGGGATCCGGCTACGCGTTTTCCAGAACCAGGAAACCGTCCCCGTCCAGCCATCCCCTGTCCCCGGTCACGTACCAGGTGATCCCGTCTCGCTCCAGCACGACCTCGGCCGTGTGTTCCGGATGGTTCAGATATCCCTGCATGATCTGGGTGCCGCCGATGAGGATGAGCCCGCTTTGCCCCTGTTCCACATCCTCCATGGTTTCCGGATGGACGATGCGCAGGGCCGACCCGGGCAGGGGCAGTCCGGCGGTCCCGGCCTTGCGCCCCTGCTGGACGCTCAAGTCCGTGGGGTTGAGCACGTCCGGGGCATTGAGGGTGGCCACGGGGGTGGTTTCGGTGGTGCCGTAGCCTTCGTGGACGATGAGGCCGAATTTGTGTCGGAAGGCCTGGAAACATGCGTCCGAGAGGCCTGCGGCAGCCGAAAGCACGAAGCGCAGGGAGGCGAACATGAGTGGATGCACGGTCTGGCTTTGGACCATGGTCAGGAGCATGTCTGGGTTGGCGCAGAGGACCGTGGCCTCGAATTCCACGCATAACCGGCCCAGGGTGCGGGTGTCGGAGGGGTCGTGGTGGCAGACCACGGGCACGGATTCCAGGAGGGGCAGGAACATGGTCATGGTCAGCCCAAGGGCATGATGCAGGGGCAGCGCGGCCAGCAGCACGTCGCTGGCCTTGGGCGGAAAGAGACAGGCCACCTGCCGGGCATTGGTGATGATGTTGGCGTGGCTCAGGCGCACGCCCAGGGGCGCGGACGCATGACGCGGGACAAAGAGGATGGCTGCAGTGGCCTCGGGTTCGGGCCTGGGCGCGAGGATCACACCCAGCAACCATCCGGGCAGGATGCGGATCATGGCCCGCAGCAGGAGTTCTTCCCGCCGGGAGGGCCGCATGCCATCAAGAAAAACAAGGCCCTGGCCCAGGATGTCCTCGGCCACGCCCTGGTCCCGGAGCTTTTCCAGGTGGGGCTGGGAGACGAGGAAAGTGGTGATGCTGGCCTCTCGCAGGCAGGCAGCAAAACTCGCGTCAGGCAACAGTGGGTCGAGGTTGACGGCTGTTTTGCCGGCCAGGAGCACGGCCATGTTGGCCACTGTTCCCAGCCAGCCCGGGGGCAGGAGGATGCCGACATTCTGGCCGGGCAGGTTCTTGAGCCTGCGGGCCAGGTGCAGGGCCATGCCCAGCAGCTCTTCGCCCGCCCGCTGTGTCCCGCTGGAATCGGCAACGGCCAGACGGGCCGGGGACCGCTTCACGGCCCTGATCCAGTTCCGGCTGATGGAAATCTGGGTGCGGGCGAATTCCTGCCAAGCCCGGATGGACTGGCGGTGTACCGCTTGCTTGACCTCCAGGGGAGATGCTTCCGGTGGCAGGACCGGGCCGAAGCAGATGGTGATGTCGCGAACCCTGGCCCCGGTGGTGGTGTTCTGGAAATGCCGGCTCGCCGCGGACCAACGGCTGCCCCACAGTCCGCGCAGGTAGAAGGGAACGATGGGGCTCTTGGTCTGGGTTGCCGGAATGGAATACCCCCGCCGGAAATGCCCGAGCTGTCCGTTGCGGCTGAGGGCACCTTCCGGGAACAGCACCACGCAGTCGCCGTTGCGCAGGGACGTCATGACCGTGCGCAGGGCCGAACTGCTGGCCGTGGAGGATATGGGAATGACCCGGTACAGGTCCAGGAACCAGCGCAGGTACCAGAGATCGTAGTATTTGCGGGACATGACGAAGCGCACGGGCCGGGGCACGGCCAGATGCAATACGGCCCAGTCGATCCAGCTGGTGTGATTGCCCAGCAGGAGCATTCCTCCGCGGGAAGGGATGTGTTCCAGACCGCTGACCACCAGACGGTAGCGCTGGGCAAAAAGCACCCGCAGCAAAAAGCGCATAAAGGACTGGGGCAGCTTACGCAGGGTGTAGGCCGACCCCAAGGCCACCACGGCGGCCAGGATCAGGATGATGGGCACGCTGCCCAGGCCGACCAGGGACGCCAGGACCGTGCCGCACAAAAACGAGAGCATGAAGACGTTCTGCACGAAATTGTTCCCGGCCAGGATGGTACCCAGGTCGGAATCCGCTGCATTGAATTGGATCAGGGCGTTCAGGGGAACCACGAACAGGCCGCCGAAAAATCCGTACACGGTCAGCAGGCAGCCCAGGACCACAGGCTGGGTCAGACCTGGGATGAGGGTCAGGCAGAGGGTCATGCCCACTGCGGCCAGAGGGATGATCCCGGTCTCGATGTAGGTTCGGGACAGACGTCCGGCCGTGATGGATCCAACCATGATGCCCACGCCGCCGATGGCCAGCAGGCCCTGGGCGACCACGGTGGAGGTCACGCCGGCGACTTCCTTCAGATGTGCGCCGAAGGCAGCGAAAAGGACCTGGTTCACGGCCCAGAACAGGGACAAACCCAGGACAGACATCCAGATGGTTTCATGCCTGTAGAGATTCTTGAGGTTGTTCTTGAGGTATTCCCCGCGGACATAGGCCCTCCGGTCCAGGCGCAAGGAGGCCTCGCCCTGCTTGAATTGCGGAATGCGCAGGCTGGCCAGGGTCTGGGTCATGGCCCCGGCCATGAGCAGCAGGCCGCACGGGGCCACGGACCGCAGGATGTCCTCGCGGGTCTGGGCCTGACCGATCAAGGCCTCGAAGACCACTGAAAAAAGCACCCCGCCGAGCAGGATGGCGATGATGGTCACGGCCTGGACCACGCCGTTGGCCATGCCCAGGTTGTCCTTGCCGGCCATCTCCTTGATGTAGCCATACTTGGCCGGGGAATAGAAGGCGGACTGGGCCGCCAGGATGAGGGTCAGAGCGAAAGCTGCCTCGAACCACCCCAGAAGGTAGCTGGCATAGATGAGCACGGTCAGGGGGATGGCGAATCCAGCCGCGCAGCGGATGACCACGTTCTTGGCGAAACGATCGGCCAAGAATCCCGCCGGGGTGAAGAAGACGATGAAGGGGAGCAGGATGCAGGCGTTGACCAGGGCGGTCAGGGCGATCTGGGTGGAGCCGTCATAGCATTTGAAGACGGTGTTCTGGATGACGATCTTGTGTCCGAGGTCAATGATGGCATTGACGAGGACGACAAAAAGGTAGGGGAAAAACCCGCGGATGCGCAGAAGGCGATGCTGCATGATTGCTCTCCCAGGGTTCAGGCAACGCCGAGCATGCGCAGGCAGCCTTCCGTGACCTGGGCGTGGGTTTGGGGAGTGATGTCCAGTTTGCCGTAGCGGTGCAGGACCAAGGGTTGCAGAATGGCTCCCATGAGCAGTCCGGCATAGAGGTCGGCGTCGCAGGGCGGAATTTCGCCCGCTCCGACGGCCTGGCCCACGAACCGTTCAGTCATGCCCAGGGGGTCCGTCTCCCGGGTCAGCAGTTTTTCCTGCGGGAATCCGTGCTGGGTCAGCAGAATGAAGGCAAACTGGTCGCTGTTGTAGGTATAGTAGTCATAGATGGTCTGGATGGCCAAACCCAGGCGCAGATTGAAGGACATGCGGTCGTCGTCGAGCACTTCCGAGAGCAGGTGGGTGAATTTGTCCAGCTCCCGGTTGAAGAGCTTCCAGGCCATTTCTTCCTTGCCCTCGTAGTAGCGGTACAGGGCCCCTTCGGTCACACCGGCGGCGGCTGCGATGTCCTTGATAGTGGTCCGGGCCAGCCCTTTGGTGGCGAAGATCCGGATGGCCGCGTCTTCGATGACATCACGTTTGAGCAGGGGTCGAGACATGCTTCCTCCGTTGTATGTAAGCGTTTATTTACGCTCCTGGAGCGATGGTCAAGAAAAAAAAGCGCACCCCAAAGGGCGCGCCTGCAAAACGTGATCGGCCAGATTGATGGCTAGGTATGCCGTCCGGCGATGAGATCCTGGATCACGGACGGATCGGCCAGGGTGGAGGTGTCTCCGAAGTCCTCCAAGGACGTGGACCCAGCGGTGATCTTGCGCAGCACGCGGCGCATGATCTTGCCGCTGCGGGTCTTGGGCAGTCCCGGAGTGAATTGGATGACTTCCGGAGAGGCCAGGGGGCCGATCTCCTTGCGCACATGGTTGCGCAGGGACTTGACTAGGTCCTCGGTCTCGTCCACGTCGTTGCGCAGGGTGACGTAGGCGTACACGGCCTGACCCTTGATCTCGTGGGGCATGCCGACCACCGCGGCCTCAGCCACGGCCGGATGGGAGACCAGGGCGGACTCGATCTCAGCTGTGCCCAGGCGGTGTCCGGAAACATTGATGACGTCGTCCAGCCGTCCCATGATCCAGAAGTATCCGTTTTCATCCACCCGGGCCCCGTCTCCGGCCTCGTACCGGCCGGGGAAGCGTTCGAAATACTGCTGGCGGAACCGTTCAGGGTCTCCGAACACGCCACGAAGCATGCCCGGCCAGGGCCGTTCAATGACCAGGTGCCCGCCTTCGTTGGGCGCAGTGGGGTTCCCATCGGCATCGACAATGCGGGCATGCACCCCGGGCAGGGGGCGGGTGGCCGACCCGGGCTTCAGGGGGGTGGCAAAGGGTAGGGCCGAAATGAGGATGCCGCCGGTTTCAGTCTGCCACCAGGTGTCGACGACGGGCAGCCGCGACTTGCCTATGTTCTCATGATACCACATCCATGCCTCGGGGTTGATGGGCTCTCCGACGCTGCCCAGGACCCGCAAGGAGGACAGATCGTTCTTCTGGGTCCAGCCCGCTCCGTCGCGCATGAGGGAGCGGATGGCCGTGGGAGCGGTGTAGAAGCTGGTGACCTTGAATTTTTCCACAATTTTCCAGAACCGCGACGGGTCCGGATAGGAGGGCACGCCCTCGAACATGAGGGAGGTCACCCCCAGGGCCAAAGGGCCGTAGACGATATAGGTGTGTCCGGTGATCCACCCGATGTCCGCAGTGCAGAAATGGATGTCGTCGTCAAAAAGATTGAACACCAGCTGCGCGGAATGGGCCGCGTAGGTCAGGTACCCGCCCGTGGTGTGCACCACGCCCTTGGGCTTGCCCGTGGAGCCGCTGGTATAGAGGATGAAGAGCATGTCCTCGGCATCCATGGCCTCGCAGGGGCAGGTGTCCTCGATGTCGGGATCGGCCATGACGTCATGCCACCACATGTCGCGGTCCATGACCATGGTGATATCGATGCCGGCCCGCTTCAGGACCACGCAGCTGGTCACGGAGGGGCAGTTGGTCAGGGCCTCGTCCACATTGGGCTTCAGGGGGATCTTTTTCCCGCCGCGCAGGACAGCGTCGGCCGTGACCAGGACCTTGGCCTCGCAGTCCTGGATGCGGTTCTGCAGACTCAGGGCGGAGAATCCAGCAAAAACGATGGAATGGGTGGCCCCGATGCGCGTGCAGGCCAGCATGGCCACGGCCAGTTCGGGGACCATGGGCATGTACAGGGCCACGCGGTCACCACGGCGCACTCCGAGCTTCTTCAGGATATTGGCAAAGCGGATCACGTCGTCCAGCAGCTCGCGATAGGAGATATGGCGCACGTCATCCTCGGGTTCGCCCTGCCAGATGAGGGCTGTCTTGTCGGCCAGTCCCCGCTCCACATGCCGGTCCAGGCAGTTGTAGCTGACGTTGACCTTTCCGTTCACGAACCATTTGATGTCGGGTTTGCGGAAATCGCAGTCCATGACCTTGTCCCAGGGTTTGAACCAGGTGATGAGGGATCTTGCCCGGTCGGCCCAATATCCTTCGGGATCCGCGTCGGCCCGGCGATAGTGCTCCTCGTAGGTGGCCATGTCCGGAATGTGGGCCCGTTTGGTGGCCGGGGGTTGAAAAAGACGCTCTTCCTGCATCAGGCTTTGGATATTCTCAGGTGTCATGGTTCCTCCTAGGTATGAAAATAAGGGTGTTGCTGTTCTCGGCAGACTCGACCTGCCAAGGGGTGTAGAAGAAATGCATTTTGTTTTCCTCCCCTTTCTGGTAAATGGCTGATATTGGCGGTTAACGGACACCCGGCCCGCTTCACGTCGGTAAACGGAGTATTTCGGACGATGAGTGTCAAGCACCTTGAGCTGCTGTTCAAACCCAATTCCCTGGCCATAATCGGCGCTTCCCGCGATCCGGAATCCATCAGCGCCATCCTCATGCGCAACCTCATGAGCGGAAAGTTTTTGGGGCCTGTCCTTCCCGTTTCCGGGGCTCAGGAGGCGATCTTCGGGGTCCTGTCCTATGTGGACGTGAAAAGCCTGCCATTGACTCCGGACATGGCCATTCTCTGCTCCTCGGTCTTCGATGCCCCGAAACTGCTGGCCGAGCTGGCCGACAACGGCACTCACGTGGCCATGATCATGCACTGGGGATATTCCAACCTGGACTCCAAGGAGAGGGAACAGGTGGAGGAAAAGATCCGGGCCGTGGTCCGGGAAAAGCAGATCCGCGTTCTGGGTCCCGGGGGGGTGGGCATGATCGTTCCCTCTTCCGGGGTCAATGCCAGTTTGTCGCGGTTCGGGGCCAAGGAAGGACGCATCGCCTTTGTGACCCAGTCCGACAGCCTGTTCGAATCGGTGCTGGACTGGGCCAAGACCAACAGTGTCGGCTTTTCCCTTTGCGTCTCCCTGGGCCGTCAGCTGGATGTGGATTTCAGTTCGGTGCTGGACTATCTCGGCTCAGACCCGGCCACCAAAGCCATTCTCCTCTACGTGGAAACCATTCAGGACGCCCGGAGGTTCATGTCCGCGGCCCGGGCCAGCGCCCGCAACAAGCCCATCCTGGTCATTCGGCCGCGCCGTCTGCCGTGCAGCCTGCGGGACGCCGCGGCGGAACTGACGGAATCCGATCAGGACCTTATCTACGACGCGGCCTTCCGCCGCGCCGGCATGGTCCGCGTGCACGACATCGACTCCCTGTTCGAGGGGGCCAGGACCCTGGCCAACTACAAGCCGTTGCGCGGCAACACCCTGGCCATCATGAGCAATGGCCAGAGTATCGGCCTCTTGGCGGCCGATGCCCTGGTCAGCGGCGGGGGGGAGCTGGCCACCATCACCGAGGAGACCCAGCTTAAGCTGGAGGAAATCCTGGGGCCGGAGCGCTGCTCGGACAATCCCATCACCCTGCCGTACAACGCCACGGCCGACATGTACGCTCGGGTGCTGGGCATTCTGGTCCGGGCCAAGGACGTGGGCTGTGTGCTCATCCTGCACGTGCCGTTTCAGGGCGCGTCCAGCCTGGAGATCGCCCAGTCCGTCAGCCAGGTGGCCAAGACCAGTCGTTGTCTGGTGCTGGCCAACTGGCTGGGCGAGGAGACGGTGCGGGAGACCAAGGACATTTTCGAGGAGGCGAACATCCCTATTTTTGACCGGCCAGGAAGGGCTGTCCTGGCCTATCTGCACATGCTGAGCTACAAGCGGACACAACAGATCCTCATGCAGACGCCCGACTCACTGCCGGCGGATTTCTTTCCTGACACAACCCGGGCCCAGGGGGTGATCAAGGCCGCACTGGAGCAGGGACGGACCATGCTTTCGGAAGAGGAGGCCCGTCAGGTTCTGGAGTCCTATGGCGTGCCGGTCGTGGAAACCAGAATCTGCAGATCGGCCATGCAGGCCGTGGATGCGGCCTCGGAAATCGGCTTTCCCGTGGCCCTCAAGATCAGATCCCCGCAGATCGTCCACCCCTTCGACATAGGTGGTGTGGCCCTGGACTTGACCACGCCGGACCTGGTTTTCGAAGCAGCGGCCAACATGTCTGCCCGCGTCCACTCCCAGGTGCCCAACGCCTACATCGAGGGTTTCACGGTGCAGAAGATGGGGCGTCGTCCCGGGGCCCACGAACTCTTTATTTCCGTCTTCACGGACAAAACGTTTGGGCCCATGCTGCGCTTCGGGCATGGCGGAGTTGCCGCGCCGATCATCAAGGACGAGGCCGTGGCCTTGCCGCCCCTGAACATGGGGTTGGCCAGGGAACTCATCTTCCGCACGCGCATCTCCAAACTGCTGGCAGGCTCCAAGCGGCATGCCGGCGCCGACATCGAGGACATCTGCCTGGCCTTGATCCAGGTCAACCAGCTGGTCATCGATGTGCCCCAGATCGTGGGCCTGGAAATGAATCCGCTCTTTGCCGACGACAAGGGGGTGTTGGCCCTGGGGGCCCGAATCTGGATCCAGCCTGCCCACGGGACCGGTCCGGAGCGTCTGGCCATCCGGCCCTACCCGCGCGAGCTGGAGGAATGCGTGCGCCTCAAAACCGGCGAACAGGTCCTGCTGCGGCCCATCCGACCCGAGGACGCCGTGGCCCATTTGAATTTCATCCACAGCCTGTCCGAGGAGGACCTGCGCCTGCGTTTCTTTGGGCTGGTGCAGAACTTTGTGTTGAGCGACATGCCCAAGTTCACCCAGATCGACTATGACCGGGAAATGGCCTTCATCGCCACGCGCACGGTGGGGGACACGCCCGAAACCCTGGGCGTGGTGCGCACATCGACCAAGCCAGACAATTCCTCGGCCGAATTCGCCATCATCGTCCGTTCGGACATGAAAGGAACTGCCCTTGGATCCCTTCTGTTCGAGAAGATGATCCGCTACTGCAAAAGTCGCGGAACCCGTTACCTCGAAGGCCAGACCATGCCCCGCAACAAGGGCATGATCGGCCTGGCCAAACGTTTTGGGCTGAGCGTGACCCACAACTACGAGGAAGAGCTGGTGGAAATGCGCCTGTCCCTGTGGGAGTGGGAACCCGGGCGGTAATGTTCCTGGCGTCTGGTGCATCGGCGGTCTTCCGGCAGACGCCTGCGTGCCGCATCGTCGGCCTGAGGTTTGTGGGAGAACGGCCAGTGCAATCCTTTGTCCTGAGCTGAGTGAACTGGAAGGGGAGAATCTATGCATAAATCCGAAACGGCCACGTTGATCATCGACGGGCAGACATACGAGTTGCCTGTGCTCCGGGGTACGGAGGACGAGGTGGCCCTGGACGTGAGCAACCTGCGCAGCCAGGCCGGGGTGATCACGTTCGATCCGGGCTACGCCAATACAGGGGCGTGTTACAGCGCCATCAGTTTTGTGGACGGGGAAAAAGGAATCCTGCGCTATCGCGGCTACCCCATCGAACAGCTGGCCAAATTCAGTTCCTTCGTGGAAACAGCCATGCTGCTGGTTTTCGGGGAACTCCCTTCCAGGGAAGAGCGCGAGGCCTTCCGGACCATGCTCGGAGATCAGGCCCTTCTGCATGAGGATCTCATGCACCACTTCGAGGGCTTCCCGCCCCACGGGCATCCCATGGCCATTCTCTCGGCGGTCATCAATTCCCTGGGGGCCTATCATCCGGACCTGCTGCAGATCGAGACCGTGGAGGAATTCCGGCAGGCCGTGGCCAAACTGATGAGCAAGGTGAGGACCATCGCGGCTTTCAGCTACCGCAAGTCCATGGGCCGTCCCATCATCTATCCGGATCCGAGCCGTTCCTACTGTGAGAATTTCCTGCACATGATGTTCACCGTGCCTTACAAGGAGCACGTGCCTTCGCCCGAGGCCCAGAAGGCGCTGGATCTCTTCCTGCTGGTCCATGCTGACCACGAGCAGAATTGCTCCTGCTCCACGGTGCGCATGGTTGGATCCTCCGAAGCCAACCTTTTCGCCTCGGTTTCTGCCGGCATCTGCGCGCTGTGGGGACGGCTGCATGGGGGCGCCAACTCCGCCGTGGTGCACATGCTCCAGCACATCCGGGAAGGGGATTTCACCGTCAAGGACTGTATCGAGAAGGTGAAGAAGAAGGAGTTCCGGCTCATGGGTTTCGGCCACCGGGTGTACAAGAATTTCGATCCCCGGGCCAAGGTCCTGAAGGAATGCGCCACCGAGCTCCTGAATTCCCTCAGAATCAATGACCGGCTGTTGGACATTGCCCAGGAACTGGAGGAGATCGCCCTGAAGGACGAGTTTTTCCTCTCCCGCAGGCTCTACCCCAATGTGGACTTCTATTCCGGACTCATCCTGCGCGCACTGAACATTCCGGTGAACATGTTCCCGGTCATGTTCGCCATGGGCCGCATGCCTGGTTGGATCGCCCACTGGCATGAACAGCACATGGAAGAGAGCACGCGCATTCATCGTCCGCGGCAAGTCTATGTTGGACCGAACATACGGGACTACGTCCTCATGAAGGACCGCTGACCAAGGGGGGGTGGTCGACTCCCCTGCGCAGGTGCCGTGCGCGTTGCCGCGAAACGGCCCCGGTTTTTGTCTTTATCCCGCGACTGCGCCAGGTAGTTTCATGCACCCCCACGCCCTTCGAACCATGCTTTCCGCTGTCTTGCCTGTAGGCAGGAGGGAACTTGACTCCCGGCTGGTGCTGGCCCCCATGGCCGGGCTTGGTCATGTGGCGTTCAGGGAGGTCCTGGCCGGGTTCGGGGGATTTGGGTTCATGGTCACGGAAATGTGCAACGCCCTGGCCGTCCCGTCTGAGAACAGGCACTCTTCCGCGGTCTTTCGCTGGCGGGACGAGGAGGCCGGACGACTGGTCTGCCAGATTTTCGGGGGCGAGCCGCAGTCCATGGCCCGGGCCGCGAGCAGGATCGAGGCCGAAGGCTTCATGGGGGTGGACATCAACATGGGCTGTTCCGTGGCCGCCATCTGCAAGAGGGGATATGGCGCGGCCCTGCTGAGGGATCCCCAGCGGGCCGTGGCCATTGTCCGCGCCGTGCGCCAGGCCGTTGGCTGTCCGGTAATGGTCAAGTTCCGCAGCGGGTGGGGAAATTCGCCCGACTTGGCGGTGGATTTGGCCCAGCGCTTCGAGGAGGCAGGCGCTGACCTGCTGACCTTCCATCCGCGCGTGGCCCCGGACCGCCGGTCCAGGCCGCCCAGACAGGAGCATATCCGGGCCGTGGTCGAGGCGGTGTCCATCCCGGTTCTGGGCAATGGGGACGTCTTTTCCGCCGCCCACTGCAGCCGCATGCTTTGCGAGACCGGGTGCGCCGGGGTGTCCATCGGCCGCATGGCCGTTGCCCGGCCGTGGATATTTGCCGAGCTGACCGCCGGATTCGTTCCGGACCAGGGCATCTATCTGCGCACCGCCCTGGCCATGATCGAACGCATCTGGCACTGGTTCGAGCCAACGCGGGCCATCAAGCTGTACAAAAAATACGCGGTCTATCTGGCGGCCAACTTTGTCCACGGCCACAGCCTCTGGCCGGAGCTGGTCCGGGGGCACACGCGGGAGGCCATGGCCGACAATGCGTGGCGGATCCTGTCCAGGTTTCCGCAAGTGGCTTCGACCCCCAACGCCTTCCTGTTTACCGCCTGAGTCAGTGGAACAATTTTTTTTGGAGTACGGCCTGCACGGCCTTTTCGGGTTGTCCTTCGTGGCGGCCTCGTTTTTTCCCGCGGCGTCCGAAGCGGGCCTGGCGGCCTTGATCCTGGCAGGAGGGGAGCCCATGCTTTGCGTGGCGGTGGCCACGGCGGGCAATACTCTGGGGGCGGTGACCACCTGGGCACTGGGGCGGTGGGGGAGCGAAGCCTTTCTGGCCAGGCTGCTGCGCCTGTCCGCACAGGATCGGGACCGGGCCAAACGCATCTTCGGCCGTTACGGTCCGTGGAGCCTCTTCCTGGCCTGGGTTCCGGTCATCGGCGACCCTCTTTGCGCCATAGCCGGACTTCTCGGCCTGCCCCTGACCGCGTTTCTCCCCCCAGTCCTGCTGGGCAAGCTGGCTCGCTACGCGGCCCTTGCCTATCTTGTTTCCGGACCTAATTGAGGTGTTCAGGAGGTTTCATGCTCATCCTGCATTCCCCTGTCGACATGCATGTTCATCTGCGCCAGGGCCCGATGCTCTCCCTGGTGGCCCCGTATACGGCCCGTGATTTTGCCGCAGCAGTGGCCATGCCCAACCTGACCACGCCGGTGACCGATGCAGAGCAGGTCCTCTCCTACCGTGAGTCAATCCTGGCCGCTGTGGCCGGACATGTTTTCGAGCCCCTGATGACGCTTTTTTTCCGACCGTTTTCTCGTCAGGAACTGCAGGCCGTCAAGCCGCACATTCTGGGGGTCAAGCTCTACCCTTCCGGGATGACGACGCATTCCGAAACCGGAGTGGCCGAACTGGACCAGGCCGAACCGACCCTGGCGCTTATGGAGGAACTGGACATCCCCCTTCTCGTGCATGGGGAGGCGTGCGGGTTCGTCATGGACCGTGAGGCCTTGTTCCTGCCTGTCGCGGAACGCTGGGCCCGCAACTTTCCCCGCTTGCGCATCGTCCTGGAGCACCTCACCACCCGCCAGGCCGTAACCCTGCTGGACAGGGTCGACCGGATGTACGCCACCATCACCCTGCACCACCTGCTGCTGACCCTGGACGACGTGCTGGGAGGGCTCATGCAGCCCCACCTTTTCTGCAAGCCCATCGCCAAGCGCCCCGAGGACCGGGACGCCTTGCAGCAAGCGGCACTTGCTCACCCCAAGGTCTTCTTCGGCAGCGACACGGCGCCCCACCCTGTCGAGGCAAAGGAGGCGCCAGGCTGCGCGGCGGGAATTTTTTCCGCACCCGTGGCCCTGCCCGCCCTGGCCGATTTTTTCGAGCAGCACAAGGCCTTGGACCGTCTGCAGGGGTTTGTTTCGGACCAGGCCTGCGCTGCCTACGGCCTGCGCCCTCCGCGCAAGGAAGTGCGCCTGGTGCGCGAAACCTGGACCGTGCCGCGCCGAATCGGCACCGTGGTGCCCTATCTGGCCGGCAAACCTCTGAACTGGCGGGTGGACGCATGTACATAGCCGCATTGAAGGAGACGAGGGGCACGCGGTATGAACTGCGCAGGACAGTTTCCCGCGGGTCAGGGCTGGACTATGAGGTGCTTGCCGATCTGGGGGGAGATCCGGCCCGCTTGGTCGCGTTCACGCGCTTTGGCATCGTCTATGCGGAGGAGCTTCTGGAAGCACTGGCCTGCCATGACCTGGACATGGACGAGCTGGATGAGGTGTTCGGGTTCCTGGCGCCCAGGGGATTTGAGCCCCGCGCTGCGCGGCCCAGACCATGGACCCGGACCACAATGACCCTTACCCAGGAGCAGCTCATCCTGGAACTTCCGGCTTTTGACCGCCGGCGGATGGCGTATCTGCGTTCCGGGGAGGTCAATTTGAGCCGCATTGACGAGGTCAATCCCAAGCTTTTCCGCATTCTGGTCGGAAAATGTCGGGACGAGGTGGAGCAGATGTTTCTGCGCATGGAACGGGAGCTTCCCGTGCACGAGGCGCGCACCTATGTGTACGCGGTTTTCAACCTGCAACGACACTTTGCGTCGCTTTCGGCCAGGATCATGCCCGAGGCCCTGGAGGAAAGACTCGTGGACGAGGCCTTTCTGTGTGAATACTGCGCTCTGGAGAAGAACTCAGAAATATGGGGCGGACATGAAGGTGCGGCCCGGGTCTATCTCAGGCGGTACGCAATCATGCACTATGACCACGCATTCGGTCCTGATCCGACGTTTGCCCGCATCTTTCAGAATTTTATGAATGATTTCAGGCGTCACAAGCCCAGGGCGAAGCCCGTGACCCCGGAGCGGGTGCATGCGCTTTTCGGCCTGAGCATGGGTCAGATCCGGGCCCTGTCCCGTCGGGAATTCGCCCGGATTTTCCGCAGGAAGGCCATGTCCATGCATCCGGACAAAGGTGGGGACCATGACGCCTTTGTGGAACTTCTGGAAACCTACAAGCAGATCGTGAGCAGCAAGGGGGAATAGCGGATGCCCCTGGTCCGGCATTTCAGGTCCTGCCCAGGGATCAGGCCGAGCTTTCGTTCCTGTTCAATATGGCCAAGGCCATGTCCCTTTCAATGTTCATCCGACCCCGCACGCTGCTCTGCACCGCGGCCGTGGACGAGGCAAAGTTGCGTTTCCTGTCCTCGTAAACCAGGTCGATCAACTTCTGGGCGAACGGGGTTCCATGGGCTTTGTTCCCTGCTGCTGATATGGCCCGGCTGAAAATGCCTGCCGCACCAGCCGCGCCGTGCTGTACCGCAGTGCTCCACAAGGCCTCCTGCACCGCGGCCGGAAGAGTGTTCACATCCACCCCGGTATTTGCCAAAATCTTGTCGCGAGCAGGCTCGTAATGCGTCTCGGCAATGAATTCCCGTTGCATGCGCTCGAATTGTTCAGGAGCGCGGTCTGCAATCTTCTTCCAGGCCGCAGGCATGCCCCCCTGGGTTGATCCAGTATTGGCCGGGCCAGCGGATTTGAGCGCTGAAGCCCATTCCGGGGCTTTTTCCTCCAGATATTCGATGAACCGGCTCATGGTTCCTGGCTTGGAGGCAATTTGATAGGTCCCGTAAGACGTGCCGCCGTTCCTGTCGTAGCCTATGGCGCCCACTCCCCCCGCACCAGACTCGAATCTCGCCGACAGGGCGCCAATGCCTTCGTGATCTGGTGTGGTCGAGGCGTCTCTGGCGGTGGATCGCCTGGAACGCTGGGGCAAGAGGGAGGCCAGGCCGTTCAGGGCGTTGTGCATGAGGGCGTTTTCCAGGACCGATCCGCCCGCTTCCGCGTTCAACGTACGCGCAGCCGCGTGCAGGGCGACGTTCATTTCCTGCGCGAATCCCGCGTCCTTCGGTGAAACCGGATCCGCCATACGGTACTGGCGCTCGGGTGCGGTGCCCATGGTGGTCATCAGTTGCATGCGGTCAAGAAGGCTCATGGGGTGTCTCCATGTCAAAAACCTGGCTGAAAAGGATGCCAGTCCAGTTCATAGCAGCTTTTGGGCCACCCTGACCTTCCTGGCCGTTTTTGAGCCCAGCCCGGCACGAAAAGCAGCAGGCAGCGGCTTTTCATTCTGTACATGCCCGTTCGCTATTTGCGCATGCTCTTGTTAAGGGATTCCACAAGTTCGGCAGCGGCCTGCACAGATGCTCCCAAGGCGGATTGATCCTCCAGGAGTTGTGCTTTGGGCCATCGACATCTATGATATGAAATTGTGGCTTTCTGGGACAGTTGCTCGACCTTGGTCAGCATGACGCCCATGGCTTCTTCGGTGATGATCACATGCCCGCATTCAGGGCATTTGGGGGCAGGAACATCCTCGAAACAAAACAAATGGTTTCGACATTCCATCTGGTAGGATATGGATTCTTCAGCGACACTTTCGCATCCGCATTTTTGGCAGATCATGGCAACCTCTTTTTATGGAGCTTCAAAACACAGTTCTTCAATATAAGCATGTCAGGCGGATTTGGCAATTTTTTTTGTAATATGTTGAAATCAATTTTCTTACTGCAATTTTTCAGACTTTTTCGACACAGGCCCGGAAGACAAATCGAGATTTTTGCCTGCATTGAGCGCAGTTGGGAAAAATCGGAGGAATCATGAGCAGCATAGGCTGGGTTGGTATCGGAGTGATGGGACGTTCCATGTGCGGTCATCTTTTGCAGGCCGGGCATTCGGTCAAGGTGCACACCCGCACAAAGTCCTCGGCGCAAAGTGTCCTCGCTGTCGGAGCAGAGTGGTGCGAGCGCCCCGGAGACGTGGCCAGGGGATCGGAATTTATCTTTACCATTGTCGGCTACCCAGCGGACGTGCGATCCGTGTACCTGGATCAAGGCGGAATTCTGGACCAGTCCGCTTCGGGAAGCGTGGTGATCGACATGACCACATCGGAGCCGTCCTTGGCCCGGGAAATCTATGCCGCGGCCCGGAAACGGGGTGTGTTCTCCCTGGATGCGCCGGTTTCCGGCGGCGATCTGGGAGCCCGCAACGCCACCCTGGCCATCATGGCTGGCGGAGACGAAGACGCCTTTGACCGGACGTTGCCTCTGTTTGAGAAAATGGGGAAGAACGTCCGCCTTATGGGTCAGGCCGGAGCAGGCCAGCATACGAAGATGAGCAACCAGATCCTCATCGCCGGGACCATGGTCGGAGTGGTGGAATCGTTGCTCTACGCCGTGCGTTCCGGCCTGGACATGGACGCCGTCATCGATGTCATCGGCAGCGGGGCGGCCGGGTCGTGGTCCATCAACAACCTGGGGCGGCGCATTGCCAAGGACGACTACAACCCGGGATTCTTCATCAAGCACTTCGTCAAAGACATGGGTATTGCCCTGGCCGAGGCCAGGAGAATGGGGATTGCCCTGCCTGGGTTGGCCCTGGTGGAGCAGTTGTATGTGGCGGCCATGGCCCAGGGACTGGAAAATATGGGGACCCAGGCCCTGTACAGGGCCTTGAAGCATGTGAACGGGATGCGCTAGTCTATCATGCAGCCTCTGCGCGATAGGCGGACACCGTTTGGCTGGCCGGGATGGACTCATGGACATCCCCCACGGCCAAGGGATGCTGCAGGGGAAATGGCCTTGGAATTGCGGGGAGTGGCGGTGCTGAGATTCTGCCTGGTTCTGCTTGCCGTTCTGGTCCTGGCCTGCCCAGCCCTTGGGCAGGAGGGTCGCAAGATCAACGTGCTTTACCTCAATTCGTACCATAACGGATACGCATGGTCGGATACGATTCTTGAGGGAGCGCGTCAGACATTCGAGCGCAGTGGCAAGAACATCTATCTGCAGATCGAATACATGGATTCCAGGCGGTATTTCGGGGACAAGATCATCGAAGTGTTGCTCAACTACTACCGTTTCAAGTTCCGCAACACCCGCTTCGACCTGATCGTCGCAGCTGACAACAATGCGTACAGCTTTGTCTCGGAGCACGGGGACGACCTCTTCCCAGACGTGCCCATCGTCTTTTGCGGGGTCAACGACGTGCCGCCCGAAGAGGTGCCCATGCGCCACCGCATGACCGGGGTGCTGGAAGACTTTGACATGCTGAACAACATCACCATGGCCATGCGTTTTCATCCGGGGAAGAAACGTTTGGTGGTCATCGGGGACCAGAGCATGACCGGCGTGGCCATCGCCAATCAGGTCCGGGCCCATATTCCGGAGTTGCCCAAGAACATGCAGGTCGAGTTTCTGGACGATTTCAGCCTGGATGAACTCCTGGACAAGGTTCGTTCCTCGGCAGGTGACAGCATTTTCTTTTTCATCCCTTTCTACAAAGAAGTGGGAGGATGGGTGTACTCCGCCCAGGATTTGCTGGAGATAGTGTGGAGAAACACCGGCGTGCCCCTGTACGGGGCATGGGAATTTCTGCTTGGGCACGGCCTGATCGGCGGCAAGATGATCAGTGGGTACGACCATGGCCAAGCCGCTGCGGAAATGGGTTTGCGCATCCTGGCCGGGGAGTCGCCGGCCGCCATTCCAGTCATCTTTAGCCCCGACGCACCTCCCAAGTTCGACTATCAGGTTCTGCTGCGCCTGGGTATCGACCGGAAACTTCTTCCCCCGGACAGCATCCTGATCAACGAGCCGTCCCCCTTCTATTCCATCAACCGCCATCAGTTCTGGACCATCATCATCAGCCTTGTCGTCCTGAGCCTGGTCCTGGTCCTTCTGGTCATCAACATCTGGGAGCGCAAGCAGATTGAGGTTCGCATCAAGAACCAGCTTTCCTTCCTGCGCACCCTGATGGACACCCTGCCCATTCCCATCTACTTTACGGATAAAAGCGGAACCATTTCAGGCATCAACAGGGCTTTTGAGCATTGGTTCGGGTCTATCTGGCGGGAAGTGGGGCAGTCGGGTTTGCCTGTTCCGGCACCCTTGGGTTCCGGATATGCCGCACTTCTGGACAACCGTTTGGAATCCTTTGAGACTCAGATTCAGCACAGAGACGGGTCCTTGAGATCCGCTGTGTTGCACAAAGCGACCTACAGCGATGTGCAGGGCCAAAAAGCAGGCATTGTGGGCGTGATTTACGATATTTCCGACCGCAAGAAGGCCGAGAACGACCTGCGCGCGGCCGAAGAGAAATATCGCGAAATTTTTGAAAATTCCGCTCTGGGAATTTTCCGGACTGCACCTGACGGAACCTGGCTGGTTGTCAACCCGTCCATGGCCCGCATGCTGGGCTACGCCAGCCCAGAGGAACTGATGGCCTCGAATCCCAACATCTCTTCAGTCTATTACCAGCAAAGCGACCGGTTCAGGATTCTTGAGCTGTACCAACAGACCCGGGACAGCATCGAACTCGAAGTGCTTTTCAAAACCCGGGACGGATCTGTCATCACCGCCAACCTCAATGCGCGGGGAGTGTATGGATCCGACGGGGATTTCTGCCATTTCGAGGGGTTCGTGGAGGACATCAGCGACCGCAAGGCTGCTGAACTGGCCCTGGCAGCCTCCGAGGCCATGCTGCAGCTGGTTTTGGATACCATTCCCCAGCTCGTGCACTGGAAGGATCGCAACCTGAATTTTCTCGGGGCCAATCGCAATTTCCTCGTCTATGCCGGCCAATCTGATCTCGCCGCCATCATTGGTAAAACCTATGCCGATGTCGTCCGGAATCAGGACGAGGTCGAACAGATCTCCCTTCTGGACAAGGAGGTGGTCGAAAGCGATGAACCACGCTACCGGATGCGGTTGGAGACCTCCAATGCAGTGGGAGAACGCATGTGGCTTTCGATCAGCCAGGTGCCCTTGCATGGCCCCCACGGCGAGGTGGTGGGCGTGCTGAGCACAGCTGAAGACATCACCCAGAATGTGAATCTGGAAAAGCAACTTCTGCAGTCCCAGAAGATGGAGGCTATCGGCACGTTGGCGGGAGGGATTGCCCACGATTTCAATAATATATTGACTTCCATCATGAATTCCACGGAATTGGCCATGGAGGATATTCCTGAGGACAGCATGGCCTGGAAGGACCTGAAACGTTGTCTCAAGGCAGCGGTCCGGGGCAGTGGCCTTATCAAGCAGATTCTCACGTTCAGCCGCCCGACCCAGGAAGGATTCGTCCCCACGGACCTGAGCGAGGTGGTCAGGGAGGCCGTTGCCCTGATCAAAGTTTCCGTGCCCCGCAACATTCACGTCGCATCACAGATTGACGAGGAGCTTCCCTTTTGTCTGGCCGACCCGACCCAGGTGCACCAGATCGTCATGAATCTAACGACCAACGCCTTTCAGGCCCTGGGTGAGGGCAGAGGCACCATTTCCATCCGGCTTGCGCGTTTTGTTCTGGATCGGGATGACCCGCATTTTGGGAGGATGGAACCAGGAATCTATACCCTGCTGTCCATCGAGGACGACGGTCCCGGCATCGACGAATCCATCCAGGACAAAATTTATGACCCGTTTTTCACCACCAAGGGCAAGGGAGAGGGAACCGGACTTGGCCTTGCCGTGGTGCACGGCATTGTCCGCAACCATGGAGGCGAGATCCGGCTGAGCAGCAGTCCCGGGTGTACCCGCTTCGAAATCCTGTTGCCGACCATGCGCGATTTCTGTCTCCTGCCAGGAGAATGTGCCCATGCCCTGAGCATGGGCACCGAAAGTGTGGCGTTTGTGGAAGACGACGAGGACCAGCTGGCCCTCATCCCGCGTGTGCTCACGCAACTTGGCTACACCGTGCATCCGTTCCATGGCGGCAGGGAGGCCCTGCAGGCCATTGGCGAGGGCCGGCAGCATGTTGATCTGGTCATCACCGACTACGACATGCCGGATCTGAATGGGCTTGATCTGGCCAGGGCCCTGGGAGAACTTCGACCGGATCTGCCAGTCATTCTGGTTTCCGGCCGGAAGCGTGCTGCTGCATTTTCTGCCCGATCGAACAACATCAAGTTGTTTCTGGACAAACCCTACAACAAAAACATGGTCGGACGAGCCATCCGCGACGTTCTGGACAAGGAAGACTGATGGCCAAAATCCTGATTATCGACGATGACCCGCAGGTCAGTGAAACCCTGCAGAGTTTGGCCGTGCGCCTGGGTCATGAATGTTTCGCCGCCTTGACCCTGCAGGAGGGGCTGGCGCGCATCCGGCAAACGGATATGGATATTGTGTTTCTGGACGTGCGTCTTCCAGACGGCAACGGATTGGATGCCCTGGGGTGGATCAGGGGACTGGCCGCCCCTCCGGATGTTATCGTTCTGACCGGCCAAGGCGATCCCGACGGCGCAGAATTGGCCATCCAGGGAGGGGTGTGGGACTATCTGGTCAAGCCATCGCCGATCAAGCAGATCAAGGAGACGTTGAACAGGGCCCTGGCCCATCGGCTGGAAAAGCAGGCCGACATCGGCGTTGATCTGGATTTGACGGATGTCATCGGCGACAGTGCGGCCATGCGCCAGTGCTATGAGCGCATCGCCCAGGCCAGCAGATCCGATTCCACAGTGCTGGTCACCGGCGAAATCGGGACCGGAAAGGAGCTGTTGGCCCGCACCATCCACCGGAACAGCCAGCGCTCGGCTCTGAGTTTCGTGGCTGTGGACTGCGCCTCCCTGACCGAGACCCTGCTGGAGAGCATCCTTTTCGGACACGTCAGAGGGGCGTTCACCGGAGCGGACAAGGATCGTTCAGGCCTGATCAAGCTGGCGCACCAAGGCACTCTTTTTCTGGACGAAATAGGGGAGCTTCCCCTCTCGGCCCAAAAGACCTTTCTGCGCGTTCTTCAGGAACGCAGATTCAGGCCCGTGGGTTCCAACCAGGAGTTGAAGAGCGATTTCCGTCTTATTTCCGCGACCAACAGAAATCTGGAATCCATGGTTCAGGAGGGTAATTTCAGGCAGGACCTCTATTACCGGATCAATACGATCCATATTGTGCTGCCCCCGCTGCGGGCGCGGGGGGGCGATATCGCTGTACTGGCCCGTCACCATATCAACAAGCTCTGCCGGCAGCGAAATCTGCCCGGCAAGGAACTGGACCCTGAATTCATCGAAGTGCTCAAATCATATGATTGGCCTGGAAATGTGCGCGAGTTGTTCAACGCCATCGAGCAGGCCTTTGTGCTGGCAGGGGGAGAGCGGAAGATCTATGCCCAGCATCTACCCCACGCCCTGCGCATTCGCGTGGCAAAATCCATGTTGGGCAAGGGCAGGGACGATCTGGTTCCGGCGAGGGAGGATATTCTTCCGGCCTTCAACTTGGAGGAAGGCGCGGGTTGGCCGTCGCTCAAGGAGTACAAGACAAGAATGGAAAAAACATATCTGCTCACCCTGATCAGGGCCTGCAGAAATGATGTGCAAAAAATGCTCGCTATTTCAGGTCTTTCCAGGTCTCATTTCTATGCAGTGCTGAAGAAGCATGATCTTGACGCCTGAGTTACTCATCGTCCTGTTCGAGGCCAAGCCAGAATTCCTTCCAGGAATCGAGGAGGTATTCAGTCTTGACCAGAACGCTGTTCCCTTCGTGCATGCTCTGATATTGAATGGGTGTGAGCAATTGTGACAACTGCATTGTTTCTTTTTGGGACAGAACGCGGATCACACCGCTTTTGGTTATTGTTTTCCCCTTCATGGTAACCCTCTGATTTTTCTCCTGTTTACTGCGGAAATCAAGTTTGTGACGGGTTCGAGTCATACACTGTTTAGCAAGAACGTTGCCAAGTTTTATACGTGTCCTCCCATAGAATGTCTAGACTTTTTGTTCGTGCGCGACATATACGGGCCGTACCTGTACCTTTTTCAGTTCGCAGTTGCTGGATACGGCGGGTCCTGACTCTTGTCCGGGACTTGCCCTTTCATCGGGATGAAGCGCCAAAGGCCGTTGGCCGCCCCTGAGTTCATTTCTGCGCGGGCCAAGAGTTCAAGGTATCTTCGTTTTTCGCAATGATTTTGCACAGCCATCAGCAATGGGAAATTCCTGAATTCCCTCTTCGGGGTTCCGGTTTATGCTGCCGCGAAGAGGTTCCCTCTCTGTCCCATACATGTGCCCGGATCCACGCGCAGCAGCTGCAGGAGAGGCCGCGGGAAAGTCCGTTCCCGGCCAAGAGGTTATGGCTTTGGTTTTTTGTGTTTTGCATGCGTTTGGTCCATGAGTATTGTTTATTCAACCAACAATTGTGCATACACAATCGGACAGTCTGAAAAATCAGACAAAATCCTTGTGGTGTTCGCTGAAGTGGGTGGGGGCCAGAATCTGTGATCCCTATGGCCTTTCTGCGGGCGTCGGCGTTGTGGAGTGGGTCTGTTGGCAGATCGCGTGCTGAATCTGAAAAATCAGACGGTTCCCCAGATATTTGTATTCTGCCTTTAACCGTTGAATTCCTTGCGTTAGCCGGATTTGAGTTGTCTGTTTCCACCCATATAATAACGTGCTACGGATTTCATAAATCTCGACTATCTGGTTTTTCAGACTGAATCCAAAAAAGGGGGAGAAGGATGGCATGCAGACTATAAAAAAATCTTTTATTACGGGTTATTGATTCTAATCTTTAGGCTGGCATGAAAATTGTTAAAGCGATGTAATCGGCATGTGTACGTGCCGCGATCGCTGAACCACCAACTTGGCTTTGAGGAGAAGATACATGGCAAAAAAAATGAAAACTATGGATGGAAACACCGCAGTAACCCATATCGCGTATGCCTTGAGCGATACGGCGGCCATTTACCCGATCACCCCTTCGTCGACCATGGGCGAGATCGCCGATGAATGGGCCGCGCAGGGGCGGTTGAATATTTTCGATCAGAAGGTTCGGGTTCGCCAGATGCAGTCCGAGGCCGGCGCGGCCGGTGCGGTGCACGGCTCCCTGGCCGGTGGAGCGCTGACCTCCACCTTTACCTGTTCCCAGGGTCTCTTGCTCATGATCCCGAACATGTACAAGATTTCCGGGGAGCTGCTCCCGGGCGTCTTTCATGTCAGCGCACGCGCCGTGGCCGCGCATGCCCTGTCCATCTTCGGCGATCACCAGGATGTCATGGCCTGTCGCCAGACCGGTTTCGCCATGCTGGCTTCCAGTTCCGTGCAGGAATGCATGGACCTGGCCCTGGTCGCCCATCTGTCCTCCCTTGAATCGAGCATCCCCTTCCTGCACTTCTTCGACGGCTTCCGTTCTTCCCATGAAATTCAGAAGATCGAGGTCATCGATTACGAGGACATCAAGAAGATCGTCAATTACGAGGCCATCGCCGAATTCCGCGCCCGCGCCATGAGCCCGGCCAATCCGTCCATTCGCGGTACCGCCCAGAACCCTGACATCTACTACCAGGGCCGTGAAGCTTCCAACGTCTACTACGACCAACTCTCCTCCATCGTGATCGAGCAGATGAAGAAGGTCGCCTCCATTACCGGCCGTTCCTACAAGCCCTTCGACTATGTCGGCCACCCGCAGGCCGAGCGCGTCATCGTGGCCATGGGCTCTTCCTGCGAAACCATCGAGGAAGTGGTGCGCCACCTCCTGGCCAAGGGCGAGAAGGTCGGCCTGGTCAAGGTCCGCCTCTACCGTCCGTTCCTGCCCGAGTACTTCCTGCAGGTTCTGCCCGCCACGGCGTCCGTCATCACGGTCCTCGACCGCACCAAGGAACCCGGGGCCAAGGGCGACCCGCTCTACAAGGACATCTGCACCGCCTACATGGAACGCGGGGAAATGCCGGAGATCGTGGCCGGCCGCTACGGCCTGGGTTCCAAGGAATTCACCCCGGCCATGGTCAAGGCCGTGTTCGACAACATGATGGTCGCCCAGCCCAAGACGCATTTCAATGTCGGTATCGAAGACGACGTGACCAACACCTCCCTGGAAATTCTGGATTTCGCTGACACAACGCCGGCCGGCACGGTCCAGTGCAAGTTCTGGGGCCTGGGCTCCGACGGCACCGTGGGCGCGAACAAGGAGGCCATCAAGATCATCGGCGACAACACCGACCTGTATGCCCAGGGCTATTTCGCCTACGATTCCAAGAAGTCCGGGGGCATCACGGTTTCGCACCTGCGCTTCGGCAAATCTCCCATTCAGTCCACCTACCTGGTCAATTCGGCCAATTACATTGCCTGCCACAAGTCCAGCTATGTGAACACTTACGACGTGCTGGAAGGCATCAAGGACGGCGGCACCTTCGTGTTGAACTCCAACTGGTCCGTCGAGGACATGGAGAAGGAACTCCCTGCCTCCATGCGCCGGACCATCGCCAGAAAGGGACTCAAGTTCTACAATATCGACGCGGTCAAGATTGCCGGGGCCGTGGGTTTGGGCAACCGCATCAACATGGTCATGCAGACAGCGTTCTTCAAACTGGCCGACGTCATGCCCTTCGAGGAAGCCGTGGCCCTGCTCAAAAAGTCCATCAAGAAGGCGTACGGCAAGAAGGGCGACAAGATCGTCAACATGAACATCGCCGCCGTGGATCAGGCCATCGAGAACCTGGTGGAAATCAAGGTCCCGGCCGCCTGGGCCGACGCGGTCTGCGACTGCAAGGTCGAGAAGGACGAGCCTGATTTCGTCAGGAATGTCATGCGGCCCATCCTGGCCCAGAAGGGCGACAGCCTTCCTGTTTCGGCTTTCGAGCCTGACGGGCTTTTTCCTGTAGCCACGGCCCAGTACGAAAAGCGCGGCGTAGCCATCAACGTGCCCGAGTGGATCCCGGCCAACTGTATCCAGTGCAATCAGTGCTCCTTTGTCTGCCCGCACGCGGCCATCCTGCCCGTCTTGGCGACAGAGGAGGAGATGGCCGGCGCGCCCGGCACCTTCGAGACCCTGGATGCACTGGGCAAGGAGCTCAAGGGCCTCAAGTTCCGCATTCAAGTCAACACAATGGACTGCCTGGGATGTGGCAACTGCGCGGACATCTGTCCGGCCAAGACGTCCGCCCTGGTCATGAAGCCCCTGGAAACCCAGACCGACACTCAGGTCCCCAACTACAACTTCTCGGCCAGCATTCCCTTCAAGGACAACCTCATGCGCCGCGACTCGGTCAAGGGCAGCCAGCTGCAGAAACCGCTCATGGAGTTCTCTGGAGCCTGCGCGGGATGTGGCGAAACCCCGTACGTCAAGGTCCTGACCCAGCTCTTCGGCGAACGCATGATCATTGCCAACGCCACCGGCTGTTCCTCCATCTGGGGCGCCTCGGCACCGACCACGCCATACACGGTCAATGCCGAGGGGCATGGTCCGGCCTGGGGCAACTCCCTGTTCGAGGACGCCGCAGAGTTCGGTTACGGCATTCAGATGGCCTATGCCCAGCGGCAGGGCAAGCTGGTGGACCTGATCGAAAAGGCGCTCAAGGGTGAACTGCCCGCGGACCTGGCCGATGCCTTCAAGGGCTGGCTGGCCAATCGCGCCAGCGCGGAAAAATCCAAGGAATACGGAGATACGATTCGTGACATCCTGGCCTTCGCCAACCGCGACGAGCTCCTCGACGAGATCTACGAAAACGAGGAGCTCTTCACCAAGAACTCCTTCTGGATCTTCGGCGGTGACGGGTGGGCCTACGATATCGGCTATGGCGGGCTGGACCATGTTCTGGCCTCTGGTGAAGACATCAACGTACTGGTGATGGACACCGAAGTGTATTCCAACACCGGCGGGCAGTCCTCCAAGGCGACTCCGCTCGGCTCCATCGCCAAGTTTGCTGCCGCAGGGAAGAGAACGGGGAAGAAGGATCTCGGGCGCATGGCCATGAGTTACGGCTATGTCTACGTGGCCACGGTCTCCATGGGCTACGACAAACAGCAGCTCCTGAAGGCCTTCCGCGAGGCGGAAGCCTATCCCGGGCCGTCCCTGATCATCGCCTATGCCCCGTGCATCAACCAGGGCATCCGCAAGGGCATGGGCAAGACCCAGCTCGAAGCGAAACTGGCTGTCCAGTCCGGTTACTGGCCTCTGTATCGTTTCAATCCTCTGCTGGCCGAGGAGGGCAAGAATCCGTTCAGCCTGGACTCCAAGGCTCCGGACGGAAGCATTCAGGAATTCCTGGCCAGCGAGAACAGGTATGCCCTGCTTGAAAAGTTGGCGCCCGAAGATTCCAAGCGGCTGCGCACCCAGATCGAGCAGGATTACCTGCACCGTTTCCAGATGTACGAGTACCTTTCCAAGCAGGAATTCGCCCCGATCCAGGCTGCCGCTGAGCCTGTGGCCGCGACTCCTGGCGGTGAGGGCTGTACGCTTTCTGCGACCGCCGAGCACTCCGGGGCCAACAAGCCTGCGGAACCCTGTGATGACGGCCGCGCGGGCAAATAGGTAAAGGCACGCTGGCGGCACGGAGGATGGGGTACCTCGGGGCCGCCAGCCCAATCATCAGTTTTTAGAGGAGGGAGATATGTCAATTCCTGTCTTGGCAATGGTAGCACTGTTGCCCATCCTGGTGGCTCTGGTGCTCATGGTCGGCATGCGCTGGCCTTCGACGAAAGCCATGCCCCTGGCGTGGCTCGTCTGTGTGCTCGGCGCCATCGGCGTCTGGAATCTGCCTGTCGCTTACATCGCGGCCCTTTCGGTCAAGGGTGTCATCGACGCCATCGGCGTGCTGATCATCGTCTTCGGCGCCATACTCATCCTGTACACCTTGCAGTACTCGGGGGGCATGGAAACCATCCAGTACGGGATGCAGAACATCAGCCGCGACAAGCGCATCCAGGCCATCATCATCGGCTACATGTTCGCGGCCTTCATCGAAGGTGCGGCCGGTTTCGGCACGCCCGCCGCCCTGGCAGCCCCGCTGCTCCTGTCCCTGGGCTACCCGCCCCTGGCCGCCGCGGTCATCTGCCTGGTCTTCAACTCCTTCTGCGTGTCCTTCGGCGCGGTGGGCACCCCCATCCTCATCGGCCTGACCCCGCTCAAGCAGCTGGTGGCCGATGCCGCGGCCTCAGGCGTGACAAATCTGAACTTCACCGATTTCACTACCTTTGCCAAAGTCATCGGCGAGCTGGTCACCCTGATGCACGGCCCCATGGCCGTCATCCTGCCCATCTTCATGCTCGGCTTCCTGACCCGCTTCTACGGCAAGAACAAGTCCTGGTCCGAAGGCCTCGCCGCCTGGAAGTTCTGCGTCTTCGCCGCCGTGGCCTTCCTGGTTCCTTACGTCGGCTTTGCCTGGTTGGTCGGACCGGAATTCCCGTCCCTGATCGGCGGTCTGGTGGGTTTGGGCGTCATCGTGGCTGGTGCCAAGGCCGGTTTCTGCGTGCCCAAGGACACCTGGGATTTCGGCCCCCAATCCACCTGGGACGCCGAGTGGACCGGCAGCATCGCCACGTCTGCAAGTACGGAGTTCAAGGCGCACATGAGCCAGTTCAAGGCCTGGCTGCCCTACATCCTCATCGGTGCCATCCTGGTCGCGACCCGCATCCCGGCCCTGGGCCTGAAGGCCATTCTGTCCGGCGTGTCCATCCCCTTCGACAACATCCTGGGCTTCGCGAGCGTCAAGACCTCCCTGCAGTACCTGTACCTGCCCGGCACCATCCCCTTCATGCTGGTCGCCATCCTGACCGTCGCCATCCACGGCATGAAGGGTGAGGCCGTCAAGAAGGCCTGGACCGAATCCTTCGTCAAGATGAAGGCCCCGACCATCGCGCTTTTCGCCGCCGTGGCCCTGGTCTCCGTCTTCCGCGGCTCCGGCATCGCCGACGCGGCCCTGAACCCGAACAGCTACCCGTCCATGCCCCTGGCCATGGCCAAGGCCGTCGCGGCCCTGGCCGGCAACGCCTGGCCCATGCTGGCCTCCTACGTGGGCGGCCTCGGCGCCTTCATCACCGGTTCCAACACGGTCTCCGACCTGCTGTTCGCCGAATTCCAGTGGGGCGTGGCCCAGCAGCTCAACCTGTCCCGACAGATCATCGTGGCCGCCCAGGTTGCCGGTGGCGCCATGGGCAACATGGTCTGTATCCACAACATCGTGGCTGTCTGCGCCGTGACCGGCCTCATCGGCCGCGAAGGCATGATCCTGAAGCGCACCTTCTGGCCCTTTGTCCTCTACGGCATCGTCGTGGGCATCATCGCCAGCCTGATGTGCTTTGTGTTCATGGCCAACCGCTTCTAGTTGTCAACGTGGTCCCGAAAGCATGCGCAAGGCTTTCGGGACCGCTGCACATAATCGCATCTCACGCAAGGAGAGAACCATGATTTCGACGAGTCTGCTCACTGAATTCAAAAATCTGCTGGGTAAAGAAAACGTCATGGATAGCGAGTCCGATCGGCACGCCTATTCCTATGATGCCGCAGTGCTCGATGCGGTCATTCCGGAACTGGTGCTGCGGCCGACCAACAGTGAACAGTTGGGCAAGACCGTGGCGTTGTGCAACGAGAACAAACTGCCCATGACCGTACGCGGCGCCGGCACCAACCTGAGCGGCGGCACCATCCCGACCAAGGAACATGGCGTGGTCATCCTGACCAACGGTCTGAACAAGATCCTGGAGATCAACGAGCAGGATCTGTATGCCGTGGTTCAGCCCGGCGTGGTCACGGCCAAGTTCGCGGCCGAGGTGGCCAGGCGCGGCCTGTTTTATCCGCCGGATCCGGGCTCCCAGGCCGTGTCCACCCTGGGCGGAAACGTCAGCGAGAACGCTGGCGGCCTGCGCGGCCTGAAGTATGGCGTGACCAAGGACTATGTCATGGGCGTGAATTTCTGGAACGCCGAGGGCGAGTACGTCAAATCCGGCGGGAAGACGGTCAAGTGCGTGACAGGTCTGAATATTTCTCAGCTCATGGTCGGTTCCGAGGGCACCCTGGGTGTGTTCGACGAGATCATCTTCAAGCTTGTCCCGCCGCCTGTGGCCTCCAAGGCCATGCTGGCCGAGTTCGACGACATCAACAAGGCTTCCGAGACTGTGGCGGCCATCATCGCCAACAAGATCGTGCCCTGCACCCTGGAACTCCTGGACAACGCGACCATCAACTATGTCGAGGATTTCACCAAGGCCGGCCTGCCCTGTGACGCCGCGGCCATCCTGCTGATCGAGGTCGACGGCGGCCACATCGCCCTGGTCGAGGACGACGCCGAAAAGGTCGTTGAGATCTGCAAGAAGAACGGCGCCCGCCGCGTGCAGATGGCCAAGGACGCCGCCGAGAAGAACAAGCTGTGGGAGGCCCGTCGCAACGCGCTGCCGGCCCTGGCCCGCGCCCGTCCGACCACGGTGCTGGAGGACGCCACCGTGCCGCGCAGCCAGATCCCGGCCATGATCAAGGCCATCAACGACATCGCCGCCAAGTACAAGCTGCAGATCGGCACCTTCGGCCACGCCGGCGACGGCAACCTGCATCCGACCATTCTGACGGACAAGCGCGACAAGGAGGAGTTCCATCGCGTGGAGCAGGCTGTCGACGAGATCTTCGACGTGGCCCTGTCCCTGGGCGGGACCCTGTCCGGCGAACACGGCATCGGCACGGCCAAGTCCAAGTGGCTGGAAAAGGAAACCACCAAGGCGACCATCATCTACTCGCGCAGGCTGAAGAAGGCGGTTGACCCCAACTACCTGCTCAATCCCGGCAAGATCATCGGAGGCTAGTCATGCACGAAGATCTCCATCAGCTCGCCAAGATGCTGCACGAGCTCGACGACCAGATGGTCGCCTGCATGAAGTGCGGCCTGTGCCAGTCCGTCTGTCCGGTGTTCGCCGAGACCATGCGCGAGGGCGATGTGGCCAGGGGCAAGATCGCTCTGCTCGAGAACCTGTCCCATGAAATGATCAAGGATGCCGAGGGCGTGCAGGAAAAGCTGAACATGTGCCTGCTGTGCGGATCCTGTGCCGCCAATTGCCCCAGCGGGGTGAAGGTCCTGGACATCTTCCTCAAAGCCCGGGTCATCGTGAACACCTATATGGGGTTGCCGCCGGCCAAGAAGGCCATTTTCCAGGGTCTGTTGACCAAGCCGGCGCTTTTCAACACCATCCTGGACGTGGCTTCCAAGTTTCAGGGCATCTTTACCAAGCCGGCCAGCGAGGTCATCGGTTCGTCCTGTTCGCGCATCAACGCCCCGATCATTGGCGACCGTCATTTCATGCCGCTGGCCAAGAAGCCTTTGCGCAAGCTCGAATCGGCCCGCAATACCCGCCCCGGAAAGGGTGGATACCGGGTGGCTTTTTTCCCAGGCTGCGTGGTGGACAAGGTCTATCCCAAGGTCGGTCAGGCTGTGCTCAAGGCCCTGACCCATCATGAGATCGGCGTCTACATGCCTGCGGGTCAGGCCTGCTGCGGCATCCCTGCCCTGGCTTCAGGAGACAAGGAGTCCTTCGACAAGCTCGTGCAGCATAATCTCGAACTCTTTGAAAAGGAGAATTTCGATTATCTGCTTACCCCTTGCGCCACGTGCACCGCGACCATGCATGAGATCTGGCCGCTCATGTCCGGTAACCAGACACAGAGCATGCAGGAGCGCATAGCTTCCCTGTCCGCCAAGGTCATGGACATAACCCAGTTTATGGTCGATGTGCTGAAGGTGGCCCTGCCTGTCAGCGGAAGCGGGATAAAAGTGACCTATCACGACCCATGCCATCTCAAAAAATCCATGAAGGTTTTCGAGCAACCCAGGGCACTTCTCAAGTCCAACCCCAGGGTCCAGTTCGTGGAGATGGCGGAAGCTGACCGGTGCTGTGGCTGCGGGGGCAGCTTCAACCTGCAACATTACAACGTGTCCAAGGAAATAGGCCAGCATAAGCGGGACAATATCGTGGCTTCAGGCGCCCAGGTCGTGGCTACGGCTTGCCCGGCGTGCATGATGCAAATGTCCGACATGCTGTCCCAGAACAAGGACCAGGTAGCAGTCAAGCACGTCATGGAACTCTACGCGGAAACCCTTTGATGCATTGACGTCGGCGGATATCGGTCTTTCGGTCCGCCGACGTTTTTTCATTGGAAGAACGCGCGTGAATCGTCTACAATAAATAAAATGATGGGTCTTTTTGGGCAGTTTTGAGCGTGTTATGAACCAACCAGGTGGCTCGACCGTGAACCTTGGGGGACATGTCGGAGTCTTCACCGGCAGATGAAGGAAACACAATGGCCAACAATCTCTACATCACGGCGACGGAATCCCGGAGCGGAAAATCCGCAATCACCTTGGGTGTCATGCAGATGCTTCTGCGGGACATCCGCCGGGTCGGTTTTTTCAGACCGATCATCAGCGACGATACGGATCGCAAGGACCACGATATTGATCTGGTCCTGTCCCAGTTCTATCTGGGGCTCCAGTACCACGAAACCTATGCCTTGACCATGCGCCAGGCCAAGGAACTGGTCAACGCGGGCCAGCATTCCCTTCTCATTGAAAAGGTCATGAATAAGTACAAGGAACTGGAGTCCAAATGCGATTTCATTCTGTTGGAAGGGACGGATTTCGAGGGAACCAGTCCGGCCTTTGAGTTCGACATCAACGCCGACATCGCCGCCAATCTGGGCAGCCCGCTGCTGATGATTTCCAATGCCTGCCAGAAGACCGAACACGAGATCATCAGCTCCACCAAACTGGCCGTGGAATCCATCGCCGACAAGGCTGTGGACATAATGGGCGTCGTGGTCAATCGCACCGATGTCGCCGATCGCAATGCCTTGCGCGTGGCTCTCAAGAAGACCCTGAACAAGCCCGATCTCCTGCTGTACATCATTCCTGAGGTGGCCATCTTGGGCAAGCCTACCATGGCCGACGTCATGAAGTGGGTAGGTGCTGAGGTGCTCTATGGCAAGGACGGTCTCGGCGCCCAGGTAGATGACATCGTCGTGGCGGCCATGCAGATCGAAAATTTTCTGAACTACATTGAACAAGGCAGCCTGGTGGTCTCACCTGGTGACCGTTCGGATGTCATCGTCACCAGTCTTGCTTCCCGGCAATCCTCGTCCTTTCCGGACATTGCCGGCATTCTGTTGACCGGAGGCATATCCCCGGGCAAGAGCGTGGCCCGCCTCATCGACGGGTGGACCGGTGTACCCCTGCCTGTGCTGCTGGGCAAGGAGGCCACATTCCAGACAGCACGCCGTCTCTACAACATGTACGGCAAGATCGAACCCGGAGACCAGAAGAAGATAGCCTCGGCTCTGGGCGTGTTTGAAGAGAGCGTGGACACGGATGAACTGCGCCAGCGTCTGAACACCCGCAAGTCGACCAAGGTCACTCCGCAGATGTTCGAATACAGTCTCATCGAAAAAGCCAAAAAACACAGGCAGCATATCGTCCTGCCCGAAGGGAACGATGAGCGCATTCTGCGCGCGGCCGACATCCTGCTCCGCCGGGGCGTCGTCGATCTGACCGTTCTCGGGGACCCGCGGGCCATCAGCTCCATGACCTCGCAGATGGGTCTCAATCTTTCCGGGGTGAATATCGTGGATCCCGCCAAGTCGCCTGACTTTGCCGAATATGTCGAAACATTCTTCGAGCTCCGGAAGAAAAAGGGAGTATCCAAGGAAGTGGCCCGCGACACCATGGTCGACCCGACCTATTTCGGGACCATGATGGTCTTCAAGAACCAGGCAGATGGCATGGTTTCCGGGGCTATCAACACCACAGCGCACACCATCCGCCCTGCCTTCCAGATCATCAAGACCAAGCCCGGCGCATCCATCGTGTCCAGTGTCTTCCTGATGTGTCTCAAGGACCGCGTCCTGGTCTTCGGCGACTGCGCCGTCAATCCGAACCCCACCGCGCAGCAACTTGCTGAGATCGCCATCAGTTCAGCCGAAACTGCCCGCATCTTCGGCGTTGAGCCACGTATCGCCATGTTGTCCTATTCCACCGGTGACTCCGGTGCCGGCGGCGATGTGGACGTGGTCATCGAGGCCACCCGCATCGCCCGCGAGAAGGTTCCGGGTCTCCTGCTGGAAGGGCCGTTGCAGTACGACGCGGCCATCGATCCCGACGTGGGCGCCAAGAAGCTTCCGGGCAGTCAGGTCGCCGGTCGGGCCACCGTGTTTATCTTTCCGGACCTGAACACCGGCAACAACACCTACAAGGCGGTCCAGCGCGCCGCCAACGCCGTGGCCATCGGCCCGGTCCTGCAGGGACTGAACAAGCCAGTCAACGATCTGAGCCGCGGCTGCACCGTACCCGACATCGTCAACACCGTAGCCATCACGGCCATCCAGGCCCAGGCAGAAAAAGGATTAATATAGAGAGGATAGCATGAAAATCTTTGTCATCAATTCCGGGAGTTCCTCCCTCAAATATCAGCTGCTGGACATGGAGAGCGGCTCGGTCATGGCCACCGGTCTGGTGGAGCGCATCGGTGAACCCACCGGCAAGCTGACCCAGAAGAACTGGCCCGGCGAGGCCAAGCAGGCGGAAGTGGAGCGGGAAATGCCATTCCCCAACCACCACGCGGCCATGCACACCGTGGTGGACCTGGTCGCGGGACAGGACACAGGCGTCATCGCCTCGACCTCCGAAATCGACGCCATCGGCCATCGTGTGGTCCAGGGCGGGGAGACTCTGTTCACCAGCGTTCTCATCGATGACGATGTGGTGGCGAAGATCCGCGCCAACTGCCCCCTTTCTCCGCTGCACAACCCGGCCAACCTGGTTGGGATTGAAGTGGCCCGCGAACTGTTCGCCGGAGTGCCACAGGTTGCCGTTTTCGATACGGAATTTCATCAGACCATGCCTCCGCACGCATTCACGTACGCCATTCCGTATGAACTCTACACGGAACTGAAGATCCGCCGGTACGGGTTTCATGGCACCTCGCACCGCTATGTGACCGAGCAGGCGGCAGGCCTGCTCGGCAAGTCACTCAACGAAGTCAACCTGATCACCCTGCATCTGGGCAACGGATGCAGCATGGCTGCGGTACGTGGAGGAAAGTGCATCGACACCTCCATGGGATTGACCCCCCTGTCCGGGGTGATGATGGGTACCCGCAGCGGCGACATCGACCCGGCCATTCTGCCGTTCCTGATGAAGGAAAAGAAGTGGAGCATGGAGCAGGTCGATGCCGTTCTGAACAAGCAGAGCGGCCTCAAAGGCATTTGCGGCATGAACGACATGCGCGACATCCATGCCGCTGTGGCCAAGGGGGACAAGAGGGCGGCCCTGGCCCTGGACATGTTTGTGTACCAGATCAAGAAATTCATCGGGGCCTTCTATGCCGTGACCGGTCCGCTGGACGCCCTGGTCTTCACGGCCGGTATCGGTGAAAACGATGATGTGACCAGGTCCCGCATTTGCGCCGACCTTGAACACCTGGGTATTCAGATCGATCAGAAGCGCAATGCCGGCCGCAAAAAATCGGCCACTGCCGTGCATGCCGATCAAAGCAAGGTCTCCATTCTCGTCATCCCCACCAACGAGGAACTGGCCATTGCCCGGGCGACCCTGGGCGTATTGAAATAGGGTTGACCCTTCCCTTTTTGCGCCCTTTCAGAACCCTGGTTTTGAAAGGGCTTTTTTTGGCTCATCCGGTTAAAGCGTACTTGCCTCGTCAATTCCCAGAATCCTGAGTTTGAAGAACTCCTGATCCCGGTAGCCGTCGCCTGCCTTTTGAGCGTCTTTATTTTGTTGTTGGTTCCTTCCATGGGCCCGGAGGATATGGGATGGTCGTACCAGGCCAGGATGCCAGGGACTGATTCGGAAGGGTTTTAGACCAAGGTGGGAATATACGGCATCCTGGCGGTCAACACCATAACCGCGAGTGGATCTACACACCCATTGATGCGGCCATGGAAGCCCTGTTCTGACGAGGGCACAAACAAAAAGCCCTCAGCGATTGCCAAGGGCTTAGGGGGCTTCTACCTAGAGTAAAGACGGTTAGTTTCGGCGCACTCTACGGAATCCGGCAAGGCCAACAGCGCCACGCCAAGCATAAACGCGGTGGAAGGTTCGGGCACAGGGTTGGTAGGATTGAGTTTAATTGAAGTTTGAACCTGAATCCGTGAATAAGTGTTGCCAACGTTGTTGGCTCGAAATTTCAACCATATTTTTCGGAAATCCAGGCGACTTTCGACCTGAAAATTTTCAACTGAAGGACAATTGTCGCTTCGCAAGCTCCGAGAACCGACTTTTTGCAGTTTTCAGGCGCACTACTCCTAGGAATGCAGCCTAATGACCATCTCGTTACGCCGTCTTGAGACGATAGAACAGGTCAGAGACCACCTTGAACCATGGCTCCGGGCAGGAGACATGCAGGATTACCTTGCGTGCATGGCGGGTGATCCGAGCGCAAATGCTCATCATGCTCCGCATGACCGTCTTGGTTCTGCGAC
>JAAYCS010000125.1 GCA_012729655.1 Desulfovibrionales bacterium
GCCGAATGTCATAGGTTCGATCCCTGTACCGCCCACCAAAGACCACGCGGGGTCGTAGTTAAGACGGTTATAACGCCGGCCTGTCACGCCGGAGGCCGTGGGTTCGAGTCCCATCGGCCCCGCCACTACAAGAATAAGGGATTTCAGTTTGAATGCTGAAGTCCCTTTTTTCTTGCTTAGCCCTCATTCACCATTATGTGCCAATCTTTACCAGCAATCAATGGCCCTGCTTTGCGGGAAGGCTACACCGGCAGGAACGTCCGCATTTGCAGGTTGCCGGTGGGGCGTGCAACCTCCTATGGTTGCGCAGGGCAGCCACTACTTCCCCGCACTCTGGCAGCGCACCCGCGTTGACAGGCCATGCGGGTGCCGTCCGTCCGCAGCACCAGGGTGGTTTGGCGCAGAGCAGAGGGCCCGGGGAGACACGCATGCACAAATCCTTAAACCTTTCCGGACGGTTGGCGAGCTTCAGGTTCGCTTTCCGCGGCATTCTGACCATGGTGAAGACCCAGCGGAATGCCTGGATTCATGCCGCCGCAACCGTGGCAGTCTGCGGCATTGGCGTCCTCCTTGGACTGTCGGCCCCGGAGTGGTGCTGGCTTGTCCTGGCCATGGGGGCAGTGTGGACTGCCGAAGCCCTGAACACGGCCTTGGAGTTTCTGGCAGATGCCGCGTCTCCTGAATTTCATCCCCTGGTAGGCAAGGCCAAGGACGTGGCCGCCGGTGGGGTCCTCATCGCGGCCATGTCTGCCGTGTTGATCGGTGCGTTGGTGCTGGGCCCACATATCCAGGGGCTGGTGGGCAACCGGTGACTTCTCGCGGGACTCCGCGGATGTCGTTGTTCCTGTTTAGGCTCTGCTCGGGACCCATCCCGTCATGTCTCCCGGGTCCCGTTGAGACCGCGCAGAAGCGTTGCGACCTGGGCGCGTTTCAGGGCATGGGCTTTTGACAGAATTTCGTACATGGTCTGATCCACGGCCTGGTCCGTGTCCGCCACGACCAGGGTATCCTCCATTTCTTCCGTGAACGGCTCATGATGTTTGAGCATATCCGCAAAATGGATCAGTCGGGCATCGGACGCACCCGGAGCCTTGTCCCGCTGCGCCAAACGGGCCCTGATGGTTTCAGGATCGCAGGTGCATTGGACAAAGATCAGTCCGGCGTTGTGATCCCTGGCCAGACGAACCGCCTCCCGACGCCAAGCCGAATCGGAGAACGTGGCATCCAGGGCCACGGATTTCCCTTTTTTGAGCTGCTCCTGGGCCATATTGAAAAGCTTTGCATAAACCCGGTTGCGCATCGTGAGCCGGTACTGACCGGTGTTGAAGGGGACGACCGTGGCAAGGGGAAAATCCTGATCCTGCTTCCTGACCATGTCGGATTGCAACAGGGGCATGAACAGCGCCTGGGTCACCAGGCGGGCCAGGGTTGATTTGCCTGAGGCGGGCAGGCCGAAAAATACCCACAGGACAGGGCGGCCAAAGCAGAGGGCATACTGGTAGGCCTGCAGCAGATAGAGCGAGATCTCCTTCAAAAGAGGGCCTTGGCGGGCTGGTTCAGCCTGGTCCAGGGAGAAACAGGCGACCTTCAGGCGGACCAGGGCACGGTAGGCCGCATAAAATTCCAGGAGAGCGTAGATTTCGGGGTCGTGGGATGTTGTGGCGTAGACCTGCAGAAGAGTCTGGGCGATGCGGGAATGCCCCAGGTGATCCAGATCCATCATCAGGAAAGCCAGATCGAGGGCCGTGTCGCCGAATCTGAATCGTTGGTTGAACTCGATACAGTCGATGATCTGAATGCCATGGTGGAAGTAGATGTGGTCCGTGCGCAGATCCCCATGGCCGTCCCGGATCTTCCCGCTCCTGAGCCGGTGTTGGAAAAGGGCCCAGTGGTCCTCCCAGAATGCCAGGCAGATCCGGCAGATGAACTCCCATTTTTCGCGGTCGATCCGGTTTTCCACAAATGGTTGGATCTGTTCAAAATTTTCCTCCATATTGGAGCGGATGAGTTGCGGATCACCGAAGGCATCGATGTGCGGACCCGCTTCGGCTCTCGCATGGAAGGCGGCCAGAATCCGGCCCAAGGCTGAGATCTGCTCTTGGGTGACCCGGCCTTCACGCAACATGACCGCAAAATTCGAATCCTCAGGCAGTTGGAACATTTTGACGGCATATTCGACGATTGTCCCCCCGGCATGCAAAGACAGGTTGCCGTGCTCATCCCTGCGGATACCGACCACGCCTTCGTAAATTCCGGTACTCAGCCGCTGGTTGAGGAGAACTTCCTGCTGGCAGAAGTGGTGGCGATCCCCAAGATCCCGAAAGTCGAGAAAGGAGAGATTTTTCGGCTTCTTGAGTTTGTAGACCCAGTGACCGGTCAGAAACACGGCGGAAATGTGGGTCTCCCTGAATTCGAGCCGTGAAACGGGATGGGGGTAGAATCCAGGGTTCGACATGGCCCGGCAGACGTTTTCAAACTGCGTGGCGGAATTCATATCACGGTGCCCTCATGGGTTCTGGAGCGACAGCCAAGCTGCCCGCGGAACTGCCTCCGCACCGCCAGATGGTGCGGGTCTTTGCCTGGCAGGTCTGAGCTCGAAAACGAAGAGGGGGAGACGTCAACATCTACCCCCCCTTCTCATGTCCGTGATGGTTGCGGCAAACCGCAAACAGGTATGTTCATTTCAGCCAGGAGGAACCTAGCGGAGCACCTTGCCGACAATGCGCAGGATGTCGTCCAGGGCGTTGCCGTCGCCATTGAAGTCGAGCATGGCGGCCAGACCCGGCAAGCCAGAACCAGACGTTGCGCTTCCGGATGTCTGGCCACCGCCGAGCACGCTCTCGAGCACGCCCCCAAGACCTCCACCCGCCGAGGGGGAAGGCTGGCCGGCTGACGCCGTTCCGCGCTGCTTGGACATGTAGCCTGCGATCAGCATCGCCAGCATCGGCAGCATCTTCTTCAGCAAGGACGAACTGACCCCCGATTGTGACGCTGCGTTTTGCGCGACGTTGCGGCTGACTTCCTTGGAGCCGAATATCTGCCCCAGCACGTCGTTGCCACGGCTGATGTCTGTCGGCTGCGGGGCCAAGACGTTGTCCAAAAGGCTGTCTCCGCCGAGTTGTCCGAGCAGGCCCTCGAGACCCTCCAGCCCGGCGGGCTGGGACTGCGCCTGCTTTTTGAATCCGCCCAGAATCGCCGGGATGAGGGCTGACGCGCCATTCTCCACCTCGGCTTCACTGACGCCCAGTTCCTTCGCCATGGACTGGAGGCCGCCCATTTGTGAAAGAATGTCAGTTACCTGCATGTATTCCTCCTTGTGTGGGTGTGCCGACCGCTCAATCCAGGAGGTCCTTGGGGATATTGCCGCCATTGGCGGCGATACGCGCAAGCACGGTCTTGTGCAGCCAGACATTCATCTTCGCGGAATCTCCCATCAGGTCGGCCGGGCAGCCCAGCTCCGTGGCCAGCTCCTTGCGCGCAGCAAGGCTGCTGTCAATGTCGAGGAGCTTCAGCAGATCGACGATAGAGGTCTTCCAGTTCAGCTTCTGCGGGTTTGCCGCAGCGCGTTGTTCCATCTGGGCCACGACATCGACAAGGGCGACTGGCTTGGGCTGTGCTGCAGAAGGGGCCGCATCAGCGGGTTTTGAAACGGTGGCGGCGGAAGCTGTGCTGCCGAAGCCGAGCTTTTCCAGAATCGTACTCAAGAATCCCATGGCAATCTCCTCTTGGAGTTAGTGAAATGGACCGACCTGGCTGGATTGCCGCGGTCATGTCGATTTCTTTTGTTTCATGATACACGCAATCCAGCCGGGTTGCCAGGATTGTTCGGGAACAATCCTCCGCTGTGAATCGCGTTTTTCGTCATTGGCAGCATAGGCGTACAGTCAGGCGTTCATGTCGGCTCATGGGGTCCCTGCACAGTCCGGGACACGGTCCCGGGAGCCCCACGGCTGAGGCACCATGGAGCAGGTCCCTGCGGCCTTCGCCTGCCGGAGACCTACGCCTTTTTGTCGTCCTTGTCCGGGGAATCCAGGCGGGACCGTGCCGACTGCACGGCTTTCCCTGCATCCACTTTGATTTGTTCAATTTTATCTTCAGCCCTGTCGGCCAGTTCCTCGGCCTTGTCCTTGGCCTGCACAAAGAATGACTTGGCCTTGGAGGCCAGACCCTGCACGGCATCGGGAACGCCGTCGCCGTCCTTGTCCATGGACGCGCGGACTCCGTCGATCCTGTCTTCGGCCTTGTCGGCCAGTTCCTCGGCCTTGTCCTTGGCCTGCGCAAAGAATGTCTTGGCCTTGGAGGCCAGACCCTGCACGGCATCGGGAACGCCGTCGCTGTCCTTGTCCATGGACGCGCGGACTCCGTCGATCCTGTCTTCGACCCTGTCGGCCCATTCCTCGGCCCGGTCCTTCAAGTCTTCAACAGCATCCTTGGCCTGATCAATCTTTTTCTTAATGTCCATCAATACCTCCGTTTTGTATGCAATGTCGATAATATACAAACATGAGTAGGAAAAATTATCAACAGATAAAAGTGATGATCACGGTGTGCTGGAGCCGGCAGCCCGCAACGTCCACTCCCTGTGTCAGGCAAGGGGCTGGCTTCTTGGGCGCATTTGTGTGACTGTAAGCATGCATCTCTTCCCAGTCGGGACAGGGCTTCCCCCGGACCAGCCATGTCGTTCTGCTGCGGGTATTGCCTTTTCCCCCTGAACTCGGAATCCGGACCACAGTGCGGTGAAAAATTACCAGGAACTCTTGCGCCAAGCCCGGGATGGGAACAGGTCCGCTTTCGCGGAACTGGTCCGCCGTTTTTCGGACATGGCCTCGGCCGTGGCCGTGCAGCGTCTGCGTGACCATGCCATGGCGGAAGACGCCGTGCAGGAGGCCTTCCTCGCGGCCTGGCTGCACCTGTCCGGCCTGCGCGACCCGGATTCCTTTCCCGCCTGGCTACGCAGCATCGTGGTCAGAAGCTGTCTGCGCATCCTGCGTGCGAACGGGCTCCAGGTCGCGACGGCTCGCCTCGACGACCTCGAAGACATCCCTGGCGACGACCTGGACCCGGTGGAGCACTTCGCCCGCTTCCAGACCCGGGACGCGGTCCTGGCCTTCCTGGCCTCCCTGTCCGGCGTTTACCGCGAGGCCGCGGTGCAGCGCTACCTGCTCGGCCGTTCCTACGAGGAGATCTCGCTGGCCCTGGGCGCCCCCGTGGGCACCATCAAGCGCCGGCTGCACGAGACCCGCGACCGCATGATGCGCTCCGTGGCCGGGCAGCACAGGCAAACCATCCGCGTCGGCTACCTGCCCATCTCGGACCACCTCCTGCCTATGGTCGCCCACCAGCGCCACGACCAGGCGACCTTCCACATCTGCCTGCGCAAGTTTCTGTCCTGGGCGCAGCTGGCCAAGGCCCTGGTCAACGAATCCCTGGACGCGGCCATGCTCATGGCGCCTCTGGCCATGGTCCTGCACAACCGCGGGCTGCCCCTCAGATGGGTTATGGACGGGCACCACGAGGGCAGCGCCATCACCGTGCACAGCTCCATTGCCCGCAACCTGACCGGAAACCCGGGCCGGGCCTTGACCAGGAACCTCGGCGGGGCGGCCCTGGGTCTGCCCCATCCCCTGTCCACCCACGGCATGCTGCTGAGGACGATGCTGGGTTTCGGCCAGACCGGGGGATCCGGGCCCTTCAGGGCCGTGTACATGAACCCGTCCTCCATGCAACGCCCCCTGGCCAAAGGAGAGCTGGACGGCTTCTTCTGCGCCGAACCGTGGGGCCTGCTGGCCGAGGCCGCCGGCACGGGCAGAATCATGATCCGTTCCCGGGATCTGACTCCGGACCATGTCTGCTGCATTCTGGCCGTCCGGGACGACTTCGCCCGCTCCAATCCGGAACTGCTCGCGAGCTACGTGAACCTCCTGCATGCAGCGGCGGACTATGTTTACGCCCGCCCGCAGGAGAGCGCCGCCATCCAGTCCCGCTACACAGGAGTGGACCGAGATGTCGCCGCCTTTGTGCTTGACCGTGGATTCGTAAGCTTTCATGACCTTTCCCCGGACCGGAGCCGGGCCGCCGGGGTCATGAACCTGGCCCTGCAGGCGGGCATCCTCGAAACACCCTGCGACCTTGATTCCCTTCTTCCTCCCGGAGCGAACTGACACTCCGACGGACCGCCTCCCTGCAATTCGCTCGGAAGTTGGACCGATTCATGACCCGAGCGAACCTTTTTCCCCTTTCGGGGCTCTTTTTCAATGAGAACTTGTTCACTGCACACGGCGTCGCAATGCGCGACGACGGAGGAACCGCATGATCGAGATCAGACTGATCCCGCCCTGCAGGCGGGAATTCATGCGCGACGTGTACCACCCCGGAATCATCTCCCTGTCGCGCATCCTGTGGGGATCCACCGGGGCGGGCCTGTTTCTGGCCTTCATTGTCCTGGTCAGCGAGAGCACGGGTGTGGGGGTGCTCTATGCCCCCCTGGCAGCAACCTGCTTCATAGGCGCGACCTGCACCTACCTGCGCGTGGCCCGGCCCAAATCCGTCATCGTCGGGCATTTTGTGGCCACGGTGGGAGGTCTGCTCGGCGTTGCCGCCGGAGAGACCCTGCTCGGAGGGACGGCCATGGTCCTGCCCGCAAAGCTCGGTCTGGCCGTGCTCCTGGCCAGTGCGTTGATGCAAATCCTGGACGCCGACCACCCTCCGGCGGCGGCCACGGCGGCCATCCCGGCCATCCTGCCGCTTCCGGCGCCGGCCTTGGTGCTGCCCCTGCACATGGCCTGGGGTGCGATCCTGGCCGTTGCCTTCGGCGTGGCGTGGAACCGCCTCTGGTTCGAGTGCCCGCCGCCCGAAGACGGTTGCGGCCGATCCTGGTTCAACCTGGGCATGCAGCGGGCGGATATCGTGGGCACCGGCGCCTGCCTCGCGGCCAGCCTGCTCATGTGCGCCAGGCCGTGGAGCATCGTGGTCTACCAGGCAGGCCTGTGGGTCATGCTGGCCGGCCTGGCGGTCATGTCCCTGCATCATTTTTTCGGCGCGCGGGTGCTCGTGGCGGAAGCTGCGACGTGCGGCCCCCTCGCCAAACCTGCAACGGGAGGACCCGGCCCGATCTCCGGGTCAAACGAGAAGGAGGAAAAACATGAACGGTAACTGGTATCCGACGGTATGCTACCAATGCAAAGCCGAGTGCGCCATTGAGGCCCGGATTGTGGACGGTCGGGTCACGGAGGTGCGGGGCAATCCGAAGTTCCGGGGCAAGGTTTGCGTCAAGGGCATGGCCGGAGTGACCCTGCAGTACTCCAAGGACCGGCTGACCAAGCCGCTTAAGCGCATTGGCGAACGGGGAGAAGGCAAGTTCGCCGAAATCTCGTGGGCCGAGGCCCTTGATACCATCGAGGCCAAGCTGAGAAGCCTTTATGACCGCGGCGAGGCCCACAAGCTGACCTACAGCTTTTTTCCCCATTCCCTGACGGACCCCAAATGGCACTTCCTCAACGCCTATGGAGGCTACATCAACACCGGTCTGCCGCACTGCGACTCGGCCAAGATCGTGGCCCAGATCAAGTGCTGGGGAGGCATCCCCAACCACCATATTCCGCCGGCCTGGTTCACCATGCCCAAGGACGGCATCATGCTTCTGGCCGGGCGCCACGCCTTCGGTTGTCTGGACGACGCCGTGGCCCCGCGCGACATCCTGGAGGCCAAGGACCGAGGCGCAAAGCTTGTCGTCATCGACCCCATCTTCAGCCCCGACGCGGCCAAGGCTGACTGGTGGATCCCCATCAAGCCGTCCGGCGACACGGCCCTGTTCCTGGGTATGATCAACTACCTCATCGCCAACGACCTCTATGACAAGAAGTTCGTCGAAGAATGGGTGCGCGAAGGCGACTTCGAAAAGGTCAAGGCCCACGTGAAACCCATGACTCCCGAGGCCATGAGCAGGATCTGCGATGTCCCGGCCCGGGACATCGTGAAGCTGGCAGAGATGTGCGCCGCGGCACCAGCCGTCGGAGTGGACGGCTTCAAGTCCATCATGCTCGGCCAGGCCCTGGATTACGGCCACGCCTGGGCCATCTTTCTGGCCATCACAGGCAATCTCGATAATCCGGGCGGCCAGCCTATTCCGGACCTGACGCCCCTGTCCCCCGTCACGCCGCTGCCCAAGGGCCCAGCGCCCCTGCATGATAAGGGCTTTCACCGCACCGGCCCGAACCGTGAAAAGTTCGCCAAGTACAGCTTTATCCTGGAGCCCACTTGGTATGAAACCCAGGCCATCAAGGACGATGGCCTGAAAATCCTCATGGTCACCGAGGCCAATCCGGCCTTGACCGAAATGGGCAGCAGGGAATGGCAGAAGGCCGTGTGCATGAAGGACAAGAATGGGAACTACAAGCTGGAATTCCTGCTCAACACCGACATCATGCTTTCGGAAACGGGCAAGTACGCCGACATCGTACTGCCGGACCAGACCCACTTCGAGCGCTGGGAACTCCTGTACATGCCCTGGTGGTACAACTTCGGCCACGGCGTGCTCCTGCGCCAGCCTCTGGTCGACCCTCCGGGTGAAGCCAGGCATTCCAACCGGGTCTTCATCGAACTCGGAAAGCGCATGTTCCCGGAATACTTCCAGTTCAGGGACGATGTGGAATACTACGATACCCAGCTCAAGGGCCTTGGTCTGTCCGTGAAGAAGTTGCAGGACATGGGCGGCAGATGGTCCCCCGGCACCCTGGGCTTCTACAAGTACCGCGAACGGGGCTTCGGCACGCCGAGCAAGAAGGTCCAACTCTATTGGGAGGATCTCGAGGACATCGGTCAGGCCCTGCCCAGAAACATCCTTGCTCCCGAATATGACGCGGACGCAGAAAAGTATCCGTTCATCATGATCAGCTACCGCCGCATTCACATCAACGGCACGGGCCCCTGGTCCGTGAACAACGCCCAGTTGCGCGACCCGGCCTCGGGCCAGCCCACCAACCCGGCCCTCATCAACACGGCTGCGGCGGCGAAGCTCGGAATCCGGGACGGAGACAAGGTGACCATATCTTCGCGCACGGGCAGCGTGACCACACCTGTCAAGTTGACCGAGCACATCCGGCCCGACTGCATCGGCATCATGCACGGGTTCGGCGCCAGCGTGGGACGCGTGGGAGCGGGGGCGGGCGTGAACGACAACGATCTCATCCCCGACGCCGGTTCCCATCTGCAATGGCAGGATCTCGTCGGCGGCGAGGCCCATGTGTCCACCCGCGTCCGCATCAGCAAGTAAGGAGGAAGCCATGAAACAATTGAGTCTGGCCATAGATCTGGACCGCTGCATCGGCTGCAAGACCTGCGTGGTGGCCTGCCGCAACAGTCACGGCCTTGTGGACCACGAGAACTGCATGCCCGGGGAGATCCCATTTTACCTACGCGTGGAATGCGAGCGCCAAGGCGTGTACCCCAACCTCTCGGAGACGAGCTGGGTCATGCCCTGCCAGCATTGCAAGAACGCTGCCTGCATCAAGGCCTGCAAGGCCGAAGCCATCGTCAAGGACCCCGAGACCGGGATCGTGCGCATCCTGGCCGAGAAATGCGCAGGCGGCAAAGCCTGCATCGAGGCCTGTCCCTACGGGGTCATCCAGTTCGACGCGGCCCGAAACAAGGCCCACAAGTGCGACCTGTGCTGGGA
>JAAYCS010000126.1 GCA_012729655.1 Desulfovibrionales bacterium
GTAGGAAATCTCCTTGAGCTTCAGGGCCCCTTCCAGGGCCAGCGGAAAATACTGCCCCCGGCCCAGGAAAAAGAAACTGCGGGCATCGCTGTATTCCTGGCACAGAGCCTTGGCCTTTTGGCGGATCGCGGGCAATTCTTCTTCCAGCTGTCCGGGCAGACGGGTCAGGGTTGCGAGGGTATTTTCCACTGTCCCGTCCGGAAGGGTCTTTTGCCGTGTCCCCCAATGCAGGGCCATGAGCAGCAGGACAACCATCTGGCTGCACATGGCCTTGGTGGAGGCCACGCTGATCTCGGGTCCGGCCTGGGTGTAGACCACCTTGTCGGATTCGCGGGCAATGGACGACCCGACCACGTTGCACAGGCCCAGGATGGGTGCCCCGGCCTCGCGGGCGATGCGGATGGCGGCCAGGGTGTCGGCCGTCTCCCCGGACTGGCTGATGGTCAGCACCAGATCCCCGGGCAGGAACACGCTGTCCCGGTAGCGGAATTCCGAGGCGATCTCCACCTGCACCGGGATGCGGGCCCAGGACTCGAGCAGGTACTTGGCCCACAGCCCGGCATGGTAGGACGTGCCGCAGGCCACGATGGTCAGCCGTCTGGGGACTTCCAGTTCATCCAGTTCCGGCAGCACCACCCGCCCCTTCTGCACCCTCCCGGCCAGGCAGTCCCGGATGACCCTGGGCTGCTCGAAAATCTCCTTGAGCATGAAATGCTTGAACCCGTCCTTCTGCGCGGCCTGCACGTCCCAGGAAATATGCTTCACGTCCTTGGTCTTGGGGGTCAGGGTCTCCAGGTCGAAAACCTGCCACGAGCCGGCGTCGATCTCCACCAGTTCGCCGTTGTCCAGGAAAACCACCTCGCGCGTGTAGGGCAGGAAGGCCGGGATGTCCGAGGCCAGGAAATTCTCGCCGACGCCGATGCCCATCAGGAGCGGACTCGCCTTGCGGCTAGCCCAGATCGTGCCCGGATGCTCGCGGGAGAGAAGCGCAAAGGCGTAGGCCCCGTCCACCTGCTTCAGGGCCCACGCGATGCCCTGGCGGATGTCGCCGGTCAGGGTCACCCCCTTGGCGATGACATGGACCAGAACCTCGGTGTCGGTTTCTGACAGGAACACGTGGCCCTCGGCCTGCAGCTCGGCCTTGAGTTCGGCGTAGTTCTCTATGATCCCGTTGTGGACCAGGGCGAACCGGTTGTCCCCGTCCATGTGCGGATGTGCGTTGCGTTCCACAGGCAGGCCGTGGGTGGCCCAGCGGGTATGGCCAATGCCGCACAGAGAGCAGGCCGTATCCAGGCCGGCGATCTTGCAGTCCAGGGCTCCGAGCTTGCCCTCCGCCCTGACCACATGCAGACCGTCCTGCTCCGCGTAGGCCACGCCAGCGGAATCGTACCCCCGGTATTCGAGCCTCCGCAGACCCTCCACGATGGCCGGGATGGCCGGCCGGTGTCCTGTATAGCCAATTATTCCGCACATCGCGCATTCCCTCGCAGGCTGTGTGCCACCTTTGCCCAAAACGTGGGCCATTGCCGCATCAAATCTCGCAGGGCCAGACTCCTGTGGCTGCAGGCGTTTTTTGTCTCGGCATCCATCTCCGCTGCCGTGCATCCCAGCACCGGATCAAAAAAGACAGGATCGTAGCCGAATCCGTTCCCGCCGCGCGGCTCCCTGGCCACCCTGCCCGGCCAGATCCCCCGGCCGACGATTTCCTGCCCGTCCGGGGTGGCGGCCAGCATGACGCAGTCAAAATGGCAACCCCGCTCCCCGTCGGCCACACTGTCCATCACCGTCAGAAGTTTGGCCGTGTTCCGGGCATCCGTGGCCCCCTCCCCGCTGTAGCGGGCGGAATATACCCCGGGCGCGCCGCCCAGGGCGTCCACGGCCAGCCCCGAATCGTCAGCCACGGCCACCAGCCCCGTGGCCACGGCCACGGCCAGGGCCTTGATGCGTGCATTCTCTTCAAAAGTCGTGCCGGTCTCGGGGATGTCCCCGATCTCCGGGAAATCCCTGAGGCCCAGAACCTCTATGTCCGGCTGCAGCTGGGCCATGAGCGCGAACAATTCCCGGATCTTTCCGGCATTATTGGTGGCCAACACTATTTTCGGCATATGTGTCCCTGTCCTTCAGGCAAGGTCGTACAATGTAAACGCAAAGGAACTCAGGTCCGCGTGGAGCATGCGACCGGCCAGGCGAAGATCCCCCGTGATCAGGTACTGCACCGCTTCGGCCGCCTGCAGGGAGGCGGCCAGGCATGCGGCCGGGGCCAGGCTGCCCAGGACGCGTTCGGCATCCCTGGCATCGGATCCCGTCCACATGGTCGAGATGCCTGTCTGGCCGGGCAGTTCGCTCCCCACGAGGGCCGTCCAGCCCGCCACCGCTGCACCGACCACCGGAACCCCGGCCTGGCTGGCCGCCACGCGCAGGGCCCTCCTGAACCTGATCCCGCCCAGGGCATCCACCACGATGTCCACGTCGCCAAGGGCTGCGCACAAGTTGGACTCGTCCAGGAAAAAGTCCAGGGCCTCGACGCTGACCAGGGGACTCGTCCGGCTGGCCCGTTTTGCTCCGGCGCGGGCCTTGTTCTGACCTAAATTGTCTGCGGAAGACAAAAGTTGTCTGTTCAGGTTGCTCTCCTCGAACACATCGCCGTCGGCAACAGTGATCCTGCCCACTCCGAAACGGGAGAGCAGTTCCAGGGCATAGCCGCCCAGTCCTCCGGCCCCGACCAGCAGGACAGAGGCATGCAGCAGCTTGGCCTGATCCGCCATGGACAGGGCATGCAGGTTTTTGAGCAGGGGCAGAGGCATCAGCGCCTGGTTCACGGCCACCCGTGCACCCTGAGGGAGGGACAGCCCGTGCTCCAGACAGAACGCCTGCAGACCCTCAAGGCCCACGGTCCGCACTCCGCGCTCGGGATCGTGCACGGCCAGGGCTGCCAAGGCGGCACCAGGATCGGCGCTCATCCTCCGCCGACCGCCGGGAAGAGCCCCACCTGGTCTCCGTCCGCAAGAACGTTTTCCAGACTGCTGTTCCTGCTGTTGATGAAGACCAGCTTGATGTCGTCGGGACCGAGGCCAAGGTCAGGGAGCATCGTCTGGACCGTGGCACCCTCTGCCAGTTCGAGAAATCCGCCGGGCGGGCTGTGGTCTGCCAGCGTGGCGAAACATTTGACGTGAATGCGCATAGAATATCCGTGTCGAGGTTTCATGAAGCGGGACGCCGGGCAACCAGGCCGCCTCTCATGTTTCAAAAGCGGCTGGGCCGCGTCAAGGCAATCCAGCGGCATCGGGTCAGCACACGTCTCAATCCAGGGTGATCTCCACGCGCTGCCCCGGCACATTGCCCTTGAGTTCCGTCAAAAGCCCCCGCAGGGTGGAGGTGACCATCCGGTCGATGAACGGGTTCAGGGACAGCTGCCGTCCGCCTATCCGCACGCTCAGCTTGGGCTGCATGGCCAGGCATGCATGCGTGTCAGCCTTTCCGGCCACAATCTCCTGGGCCAGGGCATGGCAGGATTCCCGGCCGCAGGCTCCGCAGTCCAGGCCAGGCAAGGTGAACCCCCGGGCGTCGACCAGACTGGCCAGTTCGGCAATGGAGGCCGCCGGGCGCACCCCGGCCAACTCGCCAGTCCCCCAGGAGGCCAGGGCCAGTCCCCTGTCCAGGGATGCCTCGTCCTCGTCTGCGCCCAGAACCACGATGCGCGGCAGCCAGGTCAAGGACTTCCCGCCCTCGACCAGCACAACGTCCGCGCCCAGCAGAGGCAGGACATCCTGCAACGGCCTGGACGCATTCCAGCACAGGGACGTCTGCCTGCTGCCCATCCCGGCCACGCAGACACACTCCTGGGCGAAACGGGCCGTATCCGTCCCGTTCATGTCCAGGCCATGCTCCGTGAACTTCACAGCGGCGACCTTCCTCCCAAGACGGGACAGTTCCCGGGCCAGCTCCAGAACCAAGGTTGTTTTCCCGGACTTCTTGAACCCCACCACCGAAACGGCCTTGAACATCGCACCTCCGTCTTTGACAATCGTTCGTCTATCAACTATTCGGATTGATTTTCCGTCCCCACAACATCTGATCCCAGGCCCGACGATGCCGCATCAGATGGAGTCTGGCCAGCATCATCCCAAATTTCGCCAAGGACTGCGTTTTTCTATGTCTAAAATTCAGAAAATTAAAGGCTTTTCTGACCTCTTCTGCCCTGAAAGCTCCGTGCACACCCTGATGGAAAACCTGGCTCGGGACGTGTTCGGCAGGTACGGATGCCAGGAAGTCCGGGTGCCCATCCTGGAAAAGACGGAGCTTTTCGCCCGCTCCATCGGCGAGGAAACCGACGTGGTGCAGAAGGAGATGTACACCTTTGCCGACCGCAAGGGCCGCTCGCTGACCATGCGCCCCGAGGCGACTGCCGGGATCCTGCGGGCCTTCATCGAGTCCGGCATGTGCGGCCAGGAAGGCGTGACCAA
>JAAYCS010000127.1 GCA_012729655.1 Desulfovibrionales bacterium
ACCACCGGGCCATCCCAGCATTCCTGCAGGGCGTGGGCCATATAGGGGTGAGAGAGCACCACGCAGTCGGTGGAGGACAGGTATTCCTGCAGCACGTCCATGAAGCGGTTGTTCTGGGCCCAGTGGGTGATAACCATGATGTCACCGCAGGAAATGCCGGAGAGATCCTTGAGCCGCATTTCCTCCCGGGCCTGGGCTTTCACGCGGGGAATCCGGTGTTCGACATATCCAGGGGCCATTTCGATGGCTTCTTCAGGGGCGTCCAGATTGCCCAGGGAAAGGATGGTGACGTCGTAGTGGTTGGTCAGCTGCCTGTAGAGATGGAAGATGCGCAGCTGTCCGCCCTGGAGCGGGGGATGCACTCCGAAGGTCGAAAGCACGAGGATATGCCCCCGCGGCTGGGCCGAAGTGGAGGGGGTCCTGACAATCCGCGGCAGGCTGACCTGATCCAGCAGGTCGCGAACAAAATTGGACCAGGTGATGGGGCGGACCCGCTCCAAGGCGTTGCGGCCCAGGTCCTGGGATCTGGCAGGGTTCTCAACGAGATTGGCAAGAAGGCCGGCGATGGATTCCACGGTGGGGGTTGCGATTTCACCGGTCACTCCGGACTGTACCAATTCCGTCACACCGCCTGAATCAGAACACGTCAGGACGGGTTTCGCGCAGCGCATGGCCTCCAGGGTGATGAGGCCGTAGTCCTCGTCGTAGGGGACAAAGGGGACGGCCAGAGCGTCCCGATACAGCTGTGACAACTGTGCATCGGGCACAAAGCCGAGGAATTGGATGCGGGGGTCATGTGCGGCCTGGCGGGCCAGGGTGAATTCCTCGGCCCCTGTGCCGGCGATGAGAAACGGCAGGTTTCCCGGAACCCTGGCATAAGCGGCCACAAGAAGATGCAGGCGCTTGAGTTCGGACAGTCGGCTGGCGGTGAACAAATAATCCTGCTTCGTGCCAGGGGCCAGGCCCTTGAGGCTGGTGGGGTGGTGCAGTACGCGCACCGGTACGCCTGCCGGAAAGTAATCCTTGCGGTTGGCCACAGTGCGCGAAATTGCGCTGTACGAGACGATGTTGTCCGAGGACAGGCCGATTTGATCCAGAAAATGGACCACACGGCGGATCAGGGGGCCCGGAAAGACAAAAATGTTTTCGGGCAGGCGCAAATGCCGCAACCTGCCAAGTTCCGCGAAGAGGTCGTCCATGTCCTTCCGGTCAGGATGGGAGCGGTCCAGAATGGCGAGCAGGCCCTGCAGGCTGGGATGGTCGGGCAGGGCTCGCGGAGCGGACCGGGGTTCTCCCCCTTTCAGACCCTGCGGGGCTGCCTGGTAGAGGTCGTAGAATCCGCGCAACTTGTGCTGGAGATAGACATGGTGATTTTTGTGCCGGATCATCCAGGCTGGGTATTTGGTGGAAATGACGAGGTCGAAGTGTGACAGGTCGAGTTCCGCAAAGAGGCGGTAGCCGTCCACCAGGCCCCAGAACCCCTGCTCAAAGACGGGAATCTTGATCAGGTCAGCCACATGGGACGTATGGTGGTTGATGGCCTCCACCAGTCCGAGAAAAAGTTTTTCCGCCCCGCCCATGACAAAGGGAACAGGGCTGGGGGTGACGAGACAAATCTTCACGCTTTGACTCCTATCCAGACAAAATCGCGGGACACGCTCGTATAGTCGTTGAGATCTGCAAAGCAGACGCTTTCGACGGGTAGAAGGGCTGTGCGCTGCGGGTCGAAAAAGAAGGAACGTGAGGGCGAGAAGCCCAGGTGTGCGCCCATGAGACTCAACGTGTCCGGGAAAACAGGGCTTTTATGCGTGGGGTCACGGTAGAAATCGCCTGCGCCGACGAGGATGTTGCGCGGATTCGGGGTTTCGAGGATGGCGATACCTCCGGGATGCAGGACCCGCAGGGTTTCTTCCAAAAGCTGATACTGGTGGGCGAAATCCAAGTGCTCCAGAATATGGAAGGCGCTGACCAGGCCCAGGGAACGGGAGGGCTGTGAGGTCATGAAGGCCATGAGATCCGCTTCGTGCACCTCGAGGCCGTTTTTCCGGCAATGGCTGACAAAAAGGGGGTTGAGGTCCACGCCCAAGGCGGGCACCAGGTTGTCGCGCATCAGGCGCAGCCACTCTCCTCGTCCGCAGCCCAGGTCCACGGCCACGAAGTCGGGAATGGCGTTTCGGGCCTGCTCAACCCAGGGCAGGAAACAGGTCAGTCCCTGGGAGACGGAGTCCTCGGACCCCCGGAAAGCCGACTCCAGGCCGGAATAAAAGGCCGCGTCCACGGGTGGGGCCGGGGGCTTTGCGCTGTCAGAAAAGACACGTTTTTCCAGCACCCGGGCCAGGGCCAATCGATCCCGCTGCAGGACCTGGATTGTTTCCCGCAACTGCTCCAGCTCCCGACGCGTGGCGGCGCGGTTGCGCTGGGTCGCAACCTCCTTTTCCAAGGCTGTGACCTCTTTTTCCAAGGCCGCAACGTGGCGGCGAAGTTCGGCAGTGGGCAGGGACAGGCCGCGCCGAATGGCCTTGAACAGGAGGCAGCGCACCCGATGCAGGATGTAAGGGCGATCGAGGCCATGGATGACCACCCCCCGGGCCTTGCCTTCGGGTGAATTGCGCAGCGTCCCGATAACGAAGATCTTTGTGTAGATCCCATCGCGCAGTCCCTTGGTGTAGTTCGTCAGTCCGGAAGGGTCGGGCGGCCGTTTGAGGATGGCGCTGTAGCACTGTGACACAAATTCTTCGCCCTCATAGGCCAGGAAATCTTCAATGGTGTATGATTCTTTGTAGGCCAAGGGGTTTTGGGGAGCCGATGTTTCAATCTGCAGGGCGTCCAGGATGTCTTGGCGAGAGGGCATGTCGGCCATGGCAAAGCTCCTCAGATCAGGAATTTTGGGATAGATACGCTGAAACAACTTCACCTGGGGAACCATCCAAGAAGATGGCGTGGTCTTTTATCCACAAGACTCGTGTGCAGATCCGGAGCACATCGTCCATGCTGTGGGAGACAAAGACCATTGTGACGTTGTCCTCGCGGAATTCCATCATTTTACGCAGGCATTTTTTCTGGAAGGAAGCATCGCCCACGGCGAGCATCTCATCCAGCAACAGGATTTCAGGCTCAAGATGGGCGACAACCGAAAACCCCAGCCGGGCGAGCATGCCCGATGAGTATGAACGGATGGGCTGGTCGATAAACTGCCCAATTTCCGAGTAGTCGATGATCTGGTCCATCTTGGCCAGGACCTGGGCCTTGGTAAGCCCCAGCAGCACGCCGTTCAGCAGGATGTTGTCGCGGCCAGTGAGTTCGAAATGGAATCCTGCGCCCAGTTCCAGCAAAGGTGATACGCGGCCGTTGACTTCGATCTCCCCTGTAGTGGGTTGGATGACCCCGGCAATGAGGCTGAGAATACTGGATTTGCCTGCGCCGTTGGAGCCGATGAAGCCCACTGTTTCGCCCGAGTGGATGTCAAAGGAGATGTCGCTCAAGGCCTGGAATTGGCCGCAACGCGCCTCTTTGATGGCGGTGGGCAGGTGGAAAAGAAAATTTTTTATCCCCGAGGTGAAGGAACCATAGAGGGGATAGGACTTTGTGACATTGCGGAAAGAAATGACTGGTTTCATAGGACTTCGGCAAAACGAGGAGAAAGGCGTCTGAAGGTCCATGTTCCGAGGGAAAAGAGCAGGACGGCCCAGGCCAGACTGATGGATACATGCGTGACGAGCATGTGCCCGTCAAGAAAGAGGTGCCGCCAGGCGATGGTCAGGGAGGCAAGGGGGTTCAGGGCGATGAGCGGTTGGTAGCTCGGGGGGATCATGGTTTCAGAATAGATGATCGGGGTGAAATAAAATAGGAGAGTGATCAGTACGGATACGAGCCGCTCCATGTCGCGAAAAAAGAGGTTGATGGAGGCGATCATGAGGACAATGCCATAGGTGAAAAGAAATTGGATCACAAACAGCATGGGCAGCCCGTAGGCCCAGGTCCAGCTGGGATGAAAGCCGTGCAGGTAAAGAAAGAGGGCGATAACCGGGATCGAAAGAAGAAAATGCACCCCATCGTTGAGAACCATGGCCATGCACACGGTGGCCCGGGGGAATTTCACCTTTTTAATGATGGAGCTGTTGCCGAGAAGGATCATGGCGGAGGAATTCACAGAGTTGGAGAACCATTGCCAGGGAAACAGGCCGCAGATGAGAAAAAGGGCATAGTTTTCCATCTGGATGCGCATGACCACTTTGAAAGAAATGTAGAAGACGCATGCGAAACAAAGGGGAAGGGCTATGGACCATAAATACCCGAGTATGCTGTTCTTGTATCGGACTTTGATCTCCTTGGCCGTTAGCACCACGACGAGGTCAAAGAAATAGCGTAAGTCTTGGCGCATCGATAACCCTCATAATGATTGTCGCGGCTGGAGAGGAATGATTTCGAAGAACTGAACGGGACAAGGGTTGTGAGTCATTTTTGTTTTGTCAGACGAGGGTGGAGCAGCCGAAACCGTGGTCCGTGTACCCGGCGCGGTAACATGTCGATTTATGGACCTATTGTCCAGTCATAAAACAGAAAAGCTCAGCGTGTGCGCGGGCACTCTTATCCCATGCGAAATTTGTGGCGCGTTTCAGGCCTCGATCACGGAACACATGGCGATCCGCACTGCTCTCCAGAAGCTGCGCCATGCGGTGGGACATTTCCTCCGCGTCAAAGGGGGAGGCATAGCTGGCAGCATCTCCGCATACCTCCGGCATGCTGCTCGTGTTTGCAGTGAGGACAGGACAGCCGCAGGCCATGGCCTCAAGGGGGGGCAACCCAAATCCTTCGTAAAACGAGGGATAAACAAAAATTGTGGCCAAATTGTACAGGTGCGCCAGGACGTTGTCGGTAACGAAACCGAGATAATGCACAGAATTGTTGAGCCGACGCAACCTCTTCATAATTTCCCTATTTTCCCACCCCTTGAATCCAGCCAGGACCAGGGGATGATCCCGGCGCAAGGGAGCAGCAAGATTGGCGTACGCATCCAGAAGGTTGAGCAGATTCTTGCGGGGCTCAATGGATCCGACAAAGAGAATGAAGCTTTCTGGAAGGCCAAGCTGAGTTCGTGTTGCCATGGTGTCAGGAGCTGAATGGGTCGAAAGAGTTCTTGGTCGAACCCATTCGGGATGACCCGGATGCGATCCGCTTCAAATCCAAATTCCTGAATTGCCTGGTTACGTATAAAATTGGAAACAGTCACAATCATGTTGCTGCGGCCAATGTTTTTCCAGAAATTGTTTTTGAAGTACTCAATCCGCTCCAGAGGATGCCAATTCGGGTGAATCTGAAAGGAAAAATCGTGCACGGTTGTGACGATATTTTTTGCTTTGATGTCCAGGGGAATAAAATTAGGTTCAAAGTACAGGTCAAACTTGCGTGGATAGAGGCTGGCCAGCAAGTTCAGAGACTTCCTGCGGATTTTTTTCAACAAATCAATACTCTTGGCCGTATCTTTGATGCGGGCCAGGAGGGGATTGACGGC
>JAAYCS010000128.1 GCA_012729655.1 Desulfovibrionales bacterium
GAATCAGGTCCAGGACGTTCTTCATCCATCTGCGCTGGAAATCCATTGCTATCTTGACAACCAGGCGCAGATTGGACGTGATGAGAACAAAAGCGGCCTCTTCCTCCTTGTCATCCCGGTAACGCCGAGCCAGATCGAATTCCTCGTCTGGCTCAAGGGAGCGAAAACGCTTGATTTCCTGAAGATAAATATGGAGCGGATCAAGCGTGCCGACTTCGCGCCGGGCCGGGGTGGAGAGAACTAGCGGGGCAATATCCATCGGTTCATTGTCAGACTCGTCTTCTGCAGGCCGGGTGGTGTCCACATCTTCTCTGTCCAGGGTATCGTCGTCGGGTGACTGGTTGAAACTCATTATGGTGTGTACTCTGCAGCAGTCCAGCATGTCACGTACATGCGGGGGAAGTGGTGACAATGGTGCTGCTGCGCTTGAGGTGGAGCAGGGTCATTCCGTTATTCTGAAGATTTCCTTCATAGAGTTTTTGTTTGTTTTTTTCAATGATTTTAAGTAGGATATTTTGTTAAACCGATGAGGGTGAGAGAACAAGCAAGGGGTCGAGATGCGTGATTTTCGGCGTACGCTCAGGGACGCGACAATACTGATTTTTGACGGGGGAATGGGCAGCCTGCTTCAGCGCCGGGGATTGAAACCCGGTCAGTCTCCAGAGCAATTCGGCATGACACATCCCGAAGTCGTGGCGACCATTCATAAAGAATATATTCAGGCCGGAGCCCGGGTGATTACGACCAATACATTCGGCGCCACCAGCTACAAGCTGCCGCGGGATCTGGGTGTGTTCGAGACCAACGAAACCATGGCCCGCATCGCGCGCCAAGCCGCCGGGGGCAATGCGCTCGTAGCCGGGAGTGTCGGTCCCACCGGCAGGATGGTCGCCCCCCTGGGCGATGTTTCATTCCGGGAATTGGTCGACGTCTTCAAGGAACAGATCAAGGGTCTGCTCAGCGGCGGGGTGGATCTGATCCTGGGTGAGACGCATTACGACTTGGCTGAAGCCCGGGCTGTGGTTGTGGCTGCCCGGGAGGTCTGCGACCTGCCAGTGGGCATCAGCATGACCTTTGAGGGGGGGCTCAGCCTGACCGGGACCACGCCCGAGGTCTTTGCATTGACCATGGGCAACATGGGCATCGATCTGCTTGCATCCAACTGCAGTGCCGGTCCTGAGGAGCTCGTTCTGGTGGCCCGGGCCATGCTGCGTGTGACAGACATCCCGGTCTTGATCGAACCCAACGCCGGCTTGCCTGAACTGGTGGATGGAGCCACTGTCTTCCGCCTTCCTCCGGACCCGTTCGCCTCGGCAGTGGCGGTTCTGGCTGCCGAGGGTGTGTCCTGCCTGGGGGGATGCTGCGGGACCACGCCGGACCATATCCGCGCCCTGGCCGCCACATGCTCGGGAAAGTCTGTGTACCGTCGCGAAGCTCCGGGCAAACCCTGTCCGGTGGTCACATCCCGGACCATGTCAGTCGAAGTTGGCTTTGACAGTCCCTGCCGTCTCATCGGCGAACGGATCAATCCCACGGGTAAACCGGCGTTGACCGAAGAGCTACAGCGTTTCGAAACGCGCAGAATCATCAGTCTGGCCGAGGAGCAGGTTGTTCAGGGCGCAGATCTGCTGGATGTCAATGTCGGCGCACCCATGGTGGATGAGGCGCGCATGCTGCCGTTGGCCGTCACGGCCTTGACCCGCGCATTGTCCACACCGCTCTGCCTCGATTCGATCAGTGTCGAGGCCATTCGCGCGGGACTGGAGGCCTATCCAGGATCGGCCCTGGTCAATTCCATCAGCGGAGAGGCAGAGCGCATGGACCTTCTGGGCGCTTTGTGTCGTGATTATGGGGCCCCGTTCATCCTGCTGCCCATCAAGGGGCGGAACCTTCCGGTCACTGCGCCGGAGCGCCTGGCCATCATCGAGGAACTGCTGATCAAGGCGGAGAGCCTGCGGATTCCCCGGCGTCTCATTCTGGTCGACGCCCTGGCTCTGACCGTTTCCTCCAAGCCCGAGGCTGCCAGAGCCTGCCTGGAGGTCATCCGTCATTGCCGTGATAAATGGGGTCTTGCGTCGACTGTAGGTCTGTCCAATATTTCCTTTGGACTTCCCGCGCGCGATTTGGTCAATTCGACCTTTCTGGCCATGGCCATGGGCGCAGGAATAACCACGTTCATCGCCAACCCCAACGCCGGGCGCATCCAGGAGAGCCTTGCCGCAGCCGAGGTGCTTCTGGGGCGCGACCGCCAGGCAGCGCATTTCATCTCAGTCTATGCCGGATGGACTCCGGACGCCGGCCCGGATTTGCCAGCAGTTCAAAAATGTGATGAAGAAGGCGGCCCCGTGGCCGTGGCTGTCATTAAGGGACACAAGGACCGCATCGCAGAGCTGTTGCGCGAGCGCCTGGATGCCGGAGTTGACCCGTTCACGCTGGTTGACACGGAGATGATTCCGGCCATTGCCAAGGTAGGCGAAAAATACGAAAAGCGGGAATATTTTTTGCCGCAGCTGCTTCTTTGCGCCGAAACCATGCAGGTCGGCTTCGACTCCATCAAGCATCTTCTCCAGCGCGATGGAGCCCATGCCAGGGACACCATTATCATGGCCACGGTGGAAGGGGATATCCACGATATCGGCAAGAACATTGTCTGCCTCATGCTCAAAAACTTCGGGTATACCGTGGTGGACTTGGGCAAGGACGTACGGGCCGCGGACATCGTCGACGCAGCCGTCAGGCATAAGGCCTCGGTCATTGGCCTGTCCGCCCTGATGACCACGACCATGGTGCACATGGAAGACACGGTGCGCCTTGTCCGGGAGCAAGGGCTGGACTGTCGGATCATGGTCGGTGGGGCCGTGGTCAGTCAGGCCTATGCGGATCTCATCGGAGCCCACGGTTATGCGGACGATGCCGTGGCCGCAGTACGCGTGGCCACGAAACTCTGCTCCGAAGTCGCCGGACATCGTTCCTGAGCGCGAACCAAACCACATTACCCGGGGACTTTCATGGCTCATTTCGAACTCAGAAAGGCGACTATCGCCGACGTCAAACCCATCCACAAACTCCTGATGGACTGCGCTTCCAAACGTCTGCTTCTACCCAGATCCTTCAATGACCTCTATTCCCATCTGCGTGACTTCATCGTGGCGGTTGACCGTGACACGGGAGTGGTGGCCGGTTGCTGCGCCCTGACCATCACCTGGGAGGCCCTGGCCGAGGTCCGCTCCCTGGTGGTGGACGAAAGCTTCCAGGGTCAAGGGCTTGGACGGCGGCTGGTGGAGTTCTGCGTCAGTGATGCCCTGACCTTCGGCATTTACAAGGTTTTCACCTTGACATATCAGGTCCCCTTTTTCCAGAAACTTGGCTTTGTCGAAGTCAGCAAGGATGTCTTGCCGCAAAAGGTCTGGGCTGACTGCCTCAAGTGTCCCCAGTTTCCGGAATGCGACGAGGTCGCCATGATGATTGAACTTTAGGTTCATGACACGAGAGGAGAGCACGTGAAATTCATCAAGCTTTTTGACCGCACCCAGATCGAGGCCCGCACCCGGGAGCTTGGGCGTCAAATCTCCGAACACTATGGAGATGAACCACTGGTCTGCGTCTGCGTGCTGAAAGGGGCCTATGCGTTTTTTGCGGACCTGATGCGCAATCTGACCATTCATCCGTTCATCGATTTTGTCCGCCTGTCCAGCTATGCCGACAAGACTTCCCGCCAATCCAAGACGGTCTTTTCCAAGGATATGGAGATCGATATCAAAGACAAACACGTTCTCGTGGTGGAAGATATCGTCGACACGGGACACTCTATGCAGTATTTGGTCAACGTCCTGAAAATCCGTGGTCCCAGGTCCATCAGAATCGCAGCCATGATCGACAAGGCAGAGCGGCGCGAAGTGGATATTGCCGTGGATTTCGTCGGTTTTCCTCTGGATAAAGGCTATATCGTCGGCTATGGGCTTGACTACGCCGAACAGTACAGGGAACTGGACAGCATCTACGATCTGCAGTTTTCCAAGGCGTGACCTAACCTTCTCGATCAAGTTCCCATTCTATAAGGAAAAACTATGCGTGTTCAATGCCCTGAGTGCAACACCAAGTATAATCTGGATGAACAAAGGCTCGGCCCTGGCGGCAGCAAAGTGCGATGCACACGGTGTCAGCATGTGTTCATGGCCTTCAAGCCCGGCATGCCCGTGGATGAACCCAAGGCTGCGTCGCAGTCCACAAAATCCACAATCAGCGATTCCTTCGAAGACGAATTGGCTGCCATGTTTGAGCACAAAAAGCCGGCCCCTGCAGCCAAGGCGCCGGTGGACGAAAAAATGCTCGCCGACCTGCAAGGTGCTTTCCAGCAGCCGCTCATTGAATCCACCGGCAAACACGATGGGCTTGATGAGGACCAGCAGCCCCAAAAAAACAAATCTGGCAAAGTATGGTCTGTCCTTTTTGTTCTCCTTGCGCTGCTGCTTGCAGCTGGAGCGGGAATCTATTTTCTGAAACCGTCCCTCATCGGTCTGCCCACTCCTGACCCGACAGCTCCGGTCCAGCCAGAGGCCCCCACAAAGGAGGGCGTGGCCCAGATTGCCCTGGAAAACGTGCGTCAGTATTTTGTGCCCAATGACAAGGAAGGCCAGCTTTTCATCATCGAAGGCAAGGCCGTGAACCGTTTTGCCGAGCCCAGAGAGCTGATTCGTCTCAAGGCCTCGCTTTTTGACAAGCAGGGTGTGGAGGTTGCCGCGCAGGAATTTATGTGCGGGAATGTTGTTTCCCTGTACCAGCTCCAGGTCTCAACCCGGCAGGACATTGAGGCCGCCCTTGCGGCCAAGGTCGGCATCTTGACCAACAACACCAATGTCCAGCCCGGATCTTCAGTCCCGTTTATGGTTGTATTTTTCAAGGCCCCTGATTCAGTCGAAGAATTCGGGTTGGAGGTGATCCAATCAAGTTCTCCGCAAAAATAGGCATGTGGCAGGCTCCAGCCTGCCATTCTTTTTTATGAAGCAAAAAACCGTGTACGTCTGCTCTGCCTGCAGCGCGGTGACCCCACGCTGGCAGGGGCAGTGCGCCAAATGCCAGTCCTGGAACACCCTGCAAGCCGTGGCGCAGAATGTGGCGCCTTTGCAAGGCCTGACCTCCAACCGACCCGTGGACCTGCGCCATCTTCCCCCCCATCAGGAGACCAGGATCGGCTCCGAGCTTTCAGGCCTTGATGGGATTCTGGGAAGTGGTTTTGTTCCTGGTGGTGTCATCCTGCTGGGCGGTGAGCCGGGCATCGGAAAATCCACGCTGCTCTTGCAGGTGACTTCCTCCATGGAGCAGTCTGGCAAGGCCGTCGTCTATGTGTCAGGAGAGGAGTCTCTCTCCCAGATCCGCAGCCGGGCGGAACGCCTGGGCATGCTTGGCAGCAGTCTGACCGCCATGGCCACGAATCAGGTTGACGACATTTTGAACTGCATGGAAGACCGGCCGGACCTTCTTGTCGTGGATTCCGTCCAGACCATGGCTTCATCCAAGGCAGAGGGTCTGCCCGGTTCCGTCAGCCAGGTTCGGGCCGTCTCTACAGCTCTGGTGGAACGTGCCAAACAGACCGGAGTCCCGGTCATCCTTGTGGGTCACGTGACCAAGGATGGGCAGATAGCGGGGCCGAAATTGTTGGAACATATGGTGGATACAGTGCTCTATCTGGAGGGAGACAAAGAGCATCTGTTCCGCATCCTGCGCGTGGTCAAGAACCGCTTCGGGCCATCCAATGAACTCCTCCTTTTTGAGATGAAAGAGAAGGGCATGATGGTCATCGAAGACCCTTCCACTTTTTTTCTGCAGGCCCGGGATACGGCCCTGTCCGGCACAGCCCTGGTCATGTCCATGGAGTCCCAGCGGCCTTTCGTGGTCGAGGTGCAGGCCCTGGTTACCCGCACCTTCCTGGCTTTTCCCCGGCGCACCGCCCTTGGCTTTGACGCCAATCGTCTGCACCTGCTCATCGCGGTGATGGAGAAACGTCTGCAGGTCAATTTCGGGCAAATGGATGTCTATGCCAAGGTTGGTGGGGGGTTGCGCATGAAGGATCCAGGCCTGGACTTGGGCATCGTGGCGGCCATCCTATCCTCATTGCACGACCGTGCGTTGCCCGAAGGGGCGGTTTTCTGGGGGGAGGTGGACCTGAATGGGCAGATCAGGCCGGTCAGCGGGCACGAGGTGAGACTGAGGCAGGCCGCGAATCTGGGGTACGCGCCGGTGGTCCACCCCAAAAGCGGGGATAAAAAAAGCTCTGGATGGACCCGGATTGCCGATGTCCAGCAGACACTTTTCGGTGCGAGGGACGGGAAGATGGGGCAGAGGGTGGACTAGTCGGTCCAGTCCTTGCTGTCTTTGCCACGCGGTTTGGCCCGCGTAGCCTTGATCTTGCGCAGCCAGAGATTCAGACGCTCTTCATGACCCAGCGCCTTGGCCTGATAGAATATTCTGCCTTTGAGTTCAGGGGGCAGGTAGTCTTGTTCTGTCCAGCCTTCCGGGTAGGCATGCGGATATTTGTAGCCCTGCCCGTAGCCCCACTCCTTTTGCAGGCTGGTGGAGGCGTTGCGCAGGTGCAGAGGCACGGGCCGGGGGCCGTTGGAGCGGATCTCCTTTAATGCCGACAGGTAGCCCGCGTATGCAGAATTACTCTTCGGGGCCAGGGCCAGATAGACCGTGGTCTCGGCCATGGGGATCCAGCCTTCGGGCATACCGATGCGGTCCACAGCCTGTTCGCAGGCCACGGCCAGGGGCATGGCCATGGGGTCGGCCAAGCCCACGTCTTCAGAAGCAGAAAGGATCAGACGGCGGCAGATGAAGCGGGGATCCTCGCCTGTTTCCACCAGGCAGGCCAGATAGTAGAGAGCCGCGTCAGGATCTGATCCGCGGATGGATTTGATCAGGGCCGAGGCCAGTTCATAATGAGAGTCACCTTCCCGGTCTCCCCGCAGCACCAGCTCCGGCAGCCTGCCTTTGAGATGTTCAGGGTCCAGTTCCCTGTCCTCAAGTCCTGAGGCGAACTCGACCAGGTTGAGCATGGTCCGGGCATCACCCCCCGCCAATGTGGCCAGAAGCTCCAGGCTCTTTTCCGGAAGGTTCCGTTGGAGCCTCTCCATGCCACGCTTTCCCACGTCGATGAGCTCCATCATGCCCAACGATCTCAGTCGGAGCACGTGCAGCCTGGACAGCAGTTGCCGGGTTACGCTGAAGGACGGATTTTCCGTGGTCGTGGCGATGAGGGTCAATTCCCCGGTTTCGAGCAGGGGCAGGAAAAAATCCTGCTGCACCTTGGAGTAGCGATGCAGTTCGTCCAGGATGAGGATCTCCTTTTCCTGGATCTGCTTGCGCAGGGCGGTAATGCCCACGTCCGGAGCGCTGACCCTCACGAAGGATTTGCCGCTGTGCTTGGCGAGCAGAAGGGCCACCGTGGACTTGCCGCACCCTGGGGGGCCGAAGAGAAGCAGGCTCGGCAGGTCCTTGGATTGCATCAGGGTACGCAGGCGCTGCCGAAAGTGGCTTTGCCCGATGAAGTCGTCGAGGGATTGGGGCCGCAGGGACTCGGCCAGGGGACGTTTCGGGGACACAGTCCCTTCTTTGCTCATGAGGCGGCAAAAGCTGCGCCGACGCATTGAAGCAGGAGGAGGGCTTCAGGGCCATGGGCCGAAAGGTCCACGGTACGTGTTTCCCCTGACACGGACCAGGCCATGTCGATGCGGGAGTCAGGCAGGATGTCTGCCGGCAGATGTTCGGCCCATTCCACAATGCAAAAATGGTCGGGTGCACAGAGGATCTCCTCCAGGTCGGATCCAAATCCTTGTCCTTCTGTGCGGTACAGGTCGAAATGTCCCACAAGCGGGGTAGTGGGATAGAGGTTGAGGATATTGAAGCTCGGGCTGCTGACTTCCGACCCTGCGCTGCCGGGCAGCTCCTGCACCAGGGAACGCACAAAGGTCGTCTTGCCGGCCCCCAGCTGGCCACGCATGAGTACAGGGGGGAAGGAGGAACCTTTCGTGATACACGCGGCAAATGCCTTGGCCAGGTTCGCCGTCGCCCCCAAGGAGTTCAGGATCAGGATCATGGGTTGGGGATCAACGTCTTGATGATGTCCTTTTTTCCGACGACACCCACAAGCCGGCCTTTCTCCACCACGGGCAGGGTGTGGAATTTCTTGTCCACCATGAGGGCAGCGATCTCATCCAGACCCATGTCGCCGGGGATGGTCACGACCTTGCTGGTCATGGCATCGGAAACCTTGGATGCGGCGATGCGCTCGACCTCGGTTTCCAGCAGGGCCGTGGAGGACAAGGGCACGAATCCATCCAGCAGGGTGAACAGGGATGGGATGGGAAGGCTTTTCTGCATGCGGACGAGGTCGCTTTGGCAGATGATGCCGACCAGGTTGCCGCTTGCATCGATCACGGGCAGCCCGTTGATCTGCTTGTCCAGAAGCACTTTTGCGGCTTCCGTGATGTCTGCGTCAGGGGAGATGGTGAGAACCGATCTTGTCATGATATCCTGAGCTGTGCGCATTTTTCCACTCCTTCAGGGATGTTGGCAGATGGTCGGCGATTTCGAGAGGGGTATTGCCCCGGTACGGGAATATCCGTCCAAGGAGGGTCCCTGTATAGCCATGCCAGTACACGCCGATTTGGGCGGCGGTCAATGGCGGGTGACCCTGGGCCATGAGGCTGCCTATGACTCCGGCCAGCACGTCACCGGAACCGGCAACTGCCAGATTCGGGGCGCAAAACGGAGAAATGGCGATGGGATCCTCGTGTCCGGCCACGATGGTGGCCGCACCCTTGAGAACCAGGATGAGATTGTGTTTAAAGGAGAACATGCGGGCGTACCTGGCCCGTGCCAGATTGATCTCGTTCGGGGAGACGCCAAAGAAATTCGCCATCTCCCCGGGATGAGGCGTGAGCACAGCATGGTCGTTCAGTCGTTCCAGCAGGTCAGGATTCTGGGCCAAAAGAAACAAGGAATCAGCATCATAGAGTGTCTGTTCATGGGGAGCGGACAGGTAGCGTTCAAGGAATTCCCGGGCACCTGGCGTACGACCCAGGCCAGGACCGAAAACCACGGCCGAGAAACGCGAAAGGTGTTTGGCCAGATCCTCAAAACAGGCAGCGTTCCATTGGTCCGAATCTCCCAGGCCCAGGGTCATGACCTCCGGAAAATTGGCATATGCGGAGGTCAGCCCCACGGGGCATGCGATGGTCGCCAGTCCACAGCCGGAGCGGTACCCGGCCCTGGCTGCGAGCAGGGGGGCACCTGTCATCCCGGGAGACCCGCCCAGAATGAGCAAGTGCCCGCTGCTGCCCTTGTGCATGGTCAAATAGGGGGCAGGGAGCAGGTGTTCAAGATTTGCTCCCAGGGCAACATGGGTGGCTGGATTGGCCTCCTTGATGTGCCTGGGGATGCCGATCTTCACGGTGGCCAATTTCCCGATGTACGGTTTGGCAGGAGGCAAGAACAGGCCAAGCTTGGCCTCCTCGAAGCTGACGGTCAGATCAGCCTGGACAGCCAGGGGCATGGGTTCTCCCGTGGTGCCGTTCAAACCTGAGGGGATATCCAAGGAGAGCACGTAGGATTCTCCGCCCATCTTGTTGATGGCCTTGATCCAGGACTGAAATCTGGGTCTGAGTTCACCTTGAAATCCGGTGCCCAGCAGGCCGTCTACAATCACGTCGATCCTGGGCAATCCCTCCAGCTCGTATTCAGGCAGATAGGAGCAGGGGATGCCCATTTTCATGGCCAGACTCAGGTGATAGGCCGAGTCGTCGGTGTAATCGTGCTGCAGCTTGGCATGGAGAATGAGAACCTTCGCTCCGAGATTGACCAAATGTCTAGCCAGAGCGAAAGCATCGCCCCCATTGTTGCCAGGACCTGCAAAGACAATGGCGGACTTGTCGCGTACCGGCCCCAATTCCTTTTTCAGGATGAACAGCGCGCCTCGGCTGGCGTTTTCCATCAGGATCTTTCCGGAAAGGCCGAATTCTTCCATGGTCAGCCTGTCCCATGTGGCCATTTCCGCGGGTGTTGGCAAAAGCGTAACCATAGACTCTCCTTAATTTTCGAGGACAGTAACCGCCACGGCGTTTTACCGGCCGTGCGAAAGGGAGCATGAACGCTGGTCACTTAAAGACGCATGGTTTCCCGATCTGGTCGGAAAGGATTTCAAAATCCTGAAAAATGCTGTCGAGGTGGAACTCGGTGTCCAGCGCTGTGGCAGCAGCCTCTTCGGCCGCGAACCGAGAATCTGGAATCGGGATGGGATTTGCGTCCACCTCCGAACAGTTGCATCGGGTCAGGACACATTGCCAAGGCGCTCCCCAGATTGTTTGAAGCCCGTTGTAGTGCTGGACAGTTCAACGATGTCGACCCTCGTACCAAAAATCATGATGACGCGTCCTTTTGGGTCTGAGCGTAATTGTTTTTCAATTTCATTCAAAAATGGAAAGAATGTCAATGCACTGCCGTTCAAGTAAAAATGGGCGCCACGATCATGTGGCATTGAGGTGGAGAAAGGATTGTCTTGCGCCGCCAAAGGGGAAAATTATTCTTGACTTTCCAGAGGTTCGTCTCGAAGAAAAGCGCTTGCTGAAGGTGCCGCCGCGCCTGGCAGCAATTCATGCCAGGAGGGGGAATGAACGACGCCAACGTGTCAAGCCCGACCATCCCTGTGGTCAGTCTGCATGAGGTGAGCAAGGTCTATGACGGTCAGCATGCCCTGAATGGTGTATCCCTCGATGTCCAGCGCGGCGAATTTCTAACCATCCTAGGCCCTTCAGGTTGCGGCAAGACCACCATTCTTCGTCTCATCGCAGGTTTCGAGAAAGTCACGTCCGGCAGGGTGTACATCGACGGACAGGACGTATCCGGCCTCCCTCCCGAGCGACGTAACGTCAACACAGTATTCCAGAGTTATGCCCTGTTCCCGCACATGAACGTGTTCGAGAACGTGGCTTTCGGTCTGCGTATGAAGAAGCGAACCGAAGCCGAAATTGTCAGTTCCGTTGGAAAGGCGTTGCGCCTTGTTCAGCTGGACGGCTTCGAGAAACGCATGGTCGGCAATCTTTCGGGCGGCCAACAGCAGCGTGTGGCCATCGCCCGGGCTATCGTCAACCGGCCCCTTGTCCTTCTGCTGGACGAACCCCTCTCGGCCCTGGACTACCGCCTTCGCAAGCGGATGCAACTTGACCTGAAACATCTGCAGCGCAAGCTCGGCATCACCTTCGTCCTGGTCACCCACGATCAGGAAGAGGCCTTTTCCATGTCCGACCGGGTCGTGGTCATGAACGACGGCCATATCGAGCAGATCGGTACGCCGGCGGGTATCTACGAGGAACCCCGCAATCTTTACGTGGCCCGATTCGTGGGCGAGATCAACATTCTCAACGCCGAGGTGGTGGAACAGTCCGAGGGAAGTGCGCGGGTCCGGGCCCAGGGGCTTGATGTGACCATGCGCACCAGATGCGCCTTCGCGCCGGGCGACAAGGTGCACGTTCTGCTGCGCCCCGAGGATTTGCGGGTCGAGACCTTGAAGGATCTGGCCGAGGACCCGGAACTGGGAGACAGTTTCGCTGGCGGGCGATCCATGGTCGGCACGGTTGAGGAAACCATCTACAAGGGCGCTACCTACGATGTGGCCGTGCGCCTGGACAACGGCTCACAGGTCATGGCCACGGAGTTTTTCAACGAAGACGACGAGACCGTGTATTTCCGGGCCGGGGACCGTGTCGCAGTGAGCTGGGTCGAAGGCTGGGAAGTGGTGCTGCCGCATGAGGAGTGACGGATTCTTCAAGACGGCGGTCATTGTCGGGACCATCGCCTGGATGGCCCTTTTTGCGTTCGTGCCCAACGTACTGGTCTTTTTGGCCAGTTTCGGCTCAGCATCGCCGGAGAATTTCATCGAACCGGGGTTCTCGCTGCACAACTATGCCCGGCTCATGGACCGCTCCCATCTGGAGATCATGCTCTCCTCCCTGGAACTGTCCGGCCTGGTCACCCTCGTCTGCCTGCTGACGGCCTATCCTTTTGCCGCTATCCTGGCCCGCGCCCGCCAGCCCTGGCGCAGCTACATGCTCGTCCTGGTGGTCATTCCCTTTTGGACCAATTCCCTGGTGCGGACCTACGCCATGACGGCCATGCTCAACACCAGCGGCATCATCAATTCCGTGCTGCTTGGCCTGGGCATCGTCAAGGAACCCCTGGCCATGATGTACACTCCCGGGGCAGTGGTCCTGGGCTTGGCCTACACCTTGCTTCCTTTCATGATTCTGCCCCTGTACACGGCCCTTGAACGGCTCGACCGCAGATACGTGGAGGCGTCCCGGGATCTTGGGGCGACGCCGATCAAGACCTTCTGGCGGGTGGTCGTGCCCTTGACCATGCCGGGCATTGTCTCGGGGTGCATGCTCGTCTTTCTGCCCGGCATCGGCATGTTCTACGTATCCGACGTGCTGGGCGGGGCCAAGGCGATGCTGCTCGGCAATTTTATCCGCGACCAGTTTTTGACCACCCGTGACTGGCCTCTGGGTGCGGCCGCCAGCGTGACCCTGACCGCGCTCATGGGCGTCATGCTCGTCCTGTACTGGAAGAGCTCCTCCCGCCTGAACGCCGGGAGTCAGGCATGATGCGCTGGGTCCGCCGGCTCTATGTCGGGCTCATCTATCTTTTCCTCTACCTGCCGCTGGCGGTGATGGTCGTTTATTCCTTCAACGCCTCCCGCTTTTCCATGGCCTGGAAAGGGGCGACGCTGGACTGGTACGTCAAGCTGCTCGGCAATACCGGCCTGATGCAGGCGGCCGCGCATTCGCTGCTCATCGCGATGGTGTCCGCGACCATTTCGAGTCTGCTGGGCACCTTCATC
>JAAYCS010000129.1 GCA_012729655.1 Desulfovibrionales bacterium
CCTTCCCAAGCCCAAGCCTCGCAAAAAGTAAAGACTCCTGCTTCTATCGCAGGTCAGGGACGCCCGTGGAAAATGCGGACGTCTGAGCGCTTACCATTTCCTCACTGACCGCAGTCAGGTCAATTTCCTCTTCGGCCTGGGCGGTGCTGATGTAGCGCGAGATGTTCAGGTTGAAGTCGTTTTTCTCAATCTCGGACATCTCCACGCGGCGGGAGTAGCGGGTTTCCTCGGTGCGGTGCTGGTAGGTCTTTATGATCTTGGCGATGTGCTCGGGTGCGAGCTGGTTCTGGCGCTTGCCCTTCACAAAATGCTCGGCGGCGTTGATGAAGAGCACGTCGCCCGGCTTTTTGCATTTCTTGAGCACGAGGATGCAGACCGGGATGCCCGTGGAGTAAAAGAGATTGGCGGGCAGGCCGATGACGGTGTCGATGTGACCGTCTTTTAAAAGCTTGGTGCGGATGCGTTCCTCGGCACCGCCACGGAAGAGCACGCCGTGGGGCAGGATGATGGCCATGACCCCTTCGTCTCTGAGGTAGTGGAAGCCGTGCAGCAAAAAGGCAAAGTCGGCGGCGGACTTGGGGGCCAAACCGTGGCTCTTGAAACGCACGTCGTCGGCCAACGCGTCGGTCGGGGTCCAGCGGTAGCTGAAGGGCGGATTGGCGACCACGGCGTCGAAGCTCGGCTTCTTGGCCGGGTTCTGCTCGCGCATCATGTCCCACTCGTTGAGCAGGGTGTCGCCGTGGAAGATCTCGAACTCCGCGTCCTTCACCCCATGCAGCAGCATGTTCATGCGTGCCAGGTTGTAGGTGGTGATGTTCTTCTCCTGGCCAAGGATCTTGCCGATGGTGCCGCCCGCCGTGCTCACCTTCTTGCGGACGTTGAGCAGCAGCGAGCCTGAGCCGCAGGCGAAATCCAGCACATTTTCCAGTCGTTTCCTGGTCCCGGTCCTCGGTTCCTGTCTGTCCAGCGTGACAATGCCGGACAGGATATCGGAAATCTGCTGCGGCGTGTAGAACTCCCCCGCCTTCTTGCCGGACCCGGCGGCGAACTGGCCGATCAGGTATTCGTAGGCGTCGCCCAGGGCGTCGATGCTGGTCGAGAACTCGGCCAGCCCTTCGGCGATCTTCTGGATGATGGTGCAGAGCTTGGCGTTGCGGTCGGGGTAGGTCTTGCCCAGCTTGGGGGAACCGAGGTCGATCTCGGAAAAGAGGCCCTGAAAGGTGCTCTCGAAGGATTCTTCCTCGATGTATTTGAAGCCCGCTTGCAGCGTGTTCAGCAGCTCCGCGTTCTGGGTGCGGGCCAGGTTGGCGATGCTGTTCCAGAGGTGCGGCGGCTGGATGACGTAATGCACCTTGCGCCGCATCTGTTTCTCGAACGCTGGGATGTCGTCCACGTTGAGGGCGTACCACAGCGCCAAGGGCACCTTGCGGGCATCCCCGCCCACATCGGGGTAATCCCGGCCCAGTTCCTTCTTCGCCGCCGTCTCGTAGTTGTCGGAGAGGTAGCGCAGGAAGAGAAAAGACAGCATGTAATCGCGAAAATCATCCGCATCCATGGCCCCGCGCAGTTGGTCGGCGATGCTCCAGAGGGTGTTGCCGAGTTGTTTTTGGTTGGTATCGGTCATGATTTCCTCTGTTGCGCTCTTATACTGAGTTTACGGTGGTGTAGAGAATCAGGTCGGTCAAGCTTCCACTCCCTCCGGTGCCGGGAAAAGTTGCCGCATCAAAAAGACCATGACAGCAGCCACATCCTGCTTCACATCCTTATCTAGGATGTGGATAACACGCAGACCCAAGCCCGCCAAAAAAGCATCGCGTTGCGCGTCGTAGTCCGCTTTGTCGTCGTGACTGCTACCATCCACCTCAATGACAGCGTTTTTCTCGGCACAATAAAAATCGACGATGTAATCACCAATGATTTTTTGCCGGTCGAAATCCAGCCCTTTGAACTGCCCCTTTTTGAGCTGATTCCAAAGCAGCACTTCGGACAAATTACCCGCCCGGCGCAACACCTTTGCCCTTTCTTTCAAGTGAGGATTGAATGGCAATGACAGATAGTTTCTAGTGTGCCGAGCATTCCTCGCCTCTGGAGAGGTAGGCCGCAGGGGGGGATAGTTAAATTCCCCTCCTCTGGAGGGGTGCCCCGCAGGGGCGGGGTGGTTGCTTTCAGGTCTCGTTGTGCCATTTAACCACCCCGTCAGGCTTCGCCTGCCACCCCTCCAACGGAGGGGAATAACTGCTGCATCAGCCCTTTCTTGTGGGTCTTGAGAGCGTCGAGCTTTTGGGTTTCGGCGGCGATCAGGGCGTCGAGGCTGGTCAGGCACGAGGCAATGCGTTTTTGTTCGGGAAGAGAAGGGTACTCAACTCCGATATTATTTAATGTCTTAAAACTAATGGCGGGCATGGACGACGATCCGGAGAGACCGGAAATTTCTTCATATTTTGTCTGTAAAAAGTAATACCAGAAAAACGGAGAATGAATTTCTTGGATTCTGAAAATCAATTGAAATAAATTATTAGCGATAACACCTTCATATCCTATTGAAACGACACCGGGCGTGCCGTAGCGAATCATAAACAGATCGTTAACTGAAAGTGTATACGCATTATTTGTAACAGCTATATATCTTGGAGGTTCATTGTTTTGGGTCACGTCAATGATACGAATAAACCGCTCTCGACCATCTCCATCCTCCATGAATTGATGTTCAATAGCGACCTGAAGTCCTTGCCGAAAAACAAAAACACCCTGCATTGAATCCTTCGCCCACTCCCCGGCGTTTTGGAATTCGGGGAAGCGGAGGCGGGGCTCAGTTTCGCCTTCGCGGGGAAAAAGCTGCTGCATCAGGCCTTTTTTATGGGTCTTGAGTGCGTCCACTTTCCGCGCTTGCGCGACCATCAGCTCGTCCACCGAACTCAGGCACTCGGCGATTTTTTGTTGTTCGGCGGAGGACAATACCGGGAGCGGCATCGCCACGAAATCGCCAATCGAGATACTCATCCTGTCATGTCGCGCGCCCGTGCTCGCGACTTGTCGTAAATAGGAATGCCAGCAGGTCGTCTTGAAGTAATGCGAGTAGAAGTCTGTGTTTTTGCTTTTGAATCGAAAGACTGTGTACAGCGGCGACATCACGCCTTGGCCGATATTGTTCCTTGAAATCGGCCCGACGGGTGCGACGTTGGAAATTCTCGGATTATAGACATAGTCACCTCGATTGACGACATAATAACCTTCAAGGTTTCCAGCAGTCGCAATATCCTTCTCGAAGTAGTCGCGTTGATCAAGAACGCCGCGTTCTGCCGAGTTGGTCAGCACGCGGGTGCAATCGCCCTCAAGATTTCTCGCTGTGACACGATCAGCAAGTTGGCCCAGCGGAACCTGCTCCCACCCCTCCGCCCCCCGAAACTCCGGAAACCGCAGCTTCGGCACCAGCGCGGGCCTTGCCTCTTCCTTCGTGGCGGTGGTTTTCGTCTTCCTGCTCACGCTCCCACCTCCTGGCCGATTTGAGCGATGAAGCGTTCCATCTCCTCTTTGCGGGGCAGTTCGACGGCATAGCGGGAGACGAAGATCTGGTTACTCAAGTCGCCGAGGGCGAACTCGACGAGGGCGTCATTCTTGCGGGTGCAAAGGAGGATGCCGATGGGCGGCTGATCGCCAGGGGTCATCTGGTGCTTTTTGTAATAAGCGACGTAGGTGTTGAGCTGGCCCAGGTGCTCGTGGCGGAAGGCATCGGTCTTGAGTTCCACCAGGATGTGGCATTTGAGGATGCGGTGGTAGAAGACGAGATCGATGAAGAAATGTTCGTCGCCGATGAGAATGCGCTTTTGCCGGGCTTCGAAGCAGAAGCCGTGGCCCAGTTCAAGGAGGAAATCCTGAATACGGTCCAACAAGGCATCTTCGAGGTCGGATTCAGCCATGACATCACGGGAACGCAGGCCGAGGAACTCGAAGACGTAGGGATCGCGGATGATGTGGGCGGGCTGGAGCGTCTCCGCTGCCGCGTGGGCCATGGCGGACAGCTTGGCTTTGTCCTTGGAGAGGCCGCTGCGCTGATAGTAGAGGCTGGCGATCTGGCGACGCAGCTCGCGCACGGACCAGTTTCCGCGGATACACTCGATCTCGTAGAAGCGGCGCTGGGTGTCGTCGGGGAGGTCCAACAATTCGGCCAAGTGGGAGAAGGAGAGTCGATAGATCAATTGTGGGGACAGTGATTCCACAATCTCGGATTCGGGAGACAGTGTCTCCCGTTTTGGCAGAGGTAAGGCGTTAACCAGAGGCTGCAAGACTCCAGCGCCAAGTCCATCCAACAATTCGGGAGTCACTGTCTCCCGAATTTGCGGATAAACGCCATAAAAGAGCCTGAAGCGGCGCAACTCGCGAACATCCACACGTTTAAGCCCGGCAGCGGATAGTCGTTTCGCCAAAACGGGCAGCAATTTTTCTCCATAGGCTGCCCGGTCTTTTCCCAGCTGCTCAAACTCCACGATGCGATGGCCGATGAGCCAGTTTTGCAGGGTGAGGCTGACGTTGACCGCCTTGCTTGCGAAAGCCTGTGATTGCTGATGGATGTGGACTATGGAAGATACCAGTGAATCAAAGTCGCCGGAAACAACCGGCGGTGCTGGTTTATTCTGCGCAACCATGGATGTTTTCTTACTCCTCATACGCACTCAACCCCGAAATTTCGCGCTCTCCGGCGCGCTTGACGAGGTACGGGGCGCAGTCTTCCATGAGGGCGGCCTCCTTGTGGGCGCGCTCTTTCCAGCCCAGATCATAGGGGGCGTAAAGGTCGCTGAGCTTTTCGCCGTCGAAGATCATGCGGTCGAGGATGCTGTTCACGAAGCCCTGCAGCGACTCCGGGGACAGGCCGTGCTTGCTGGCAATGGCCGCCAGTTCCTGGGCGTCTTTTTCGTGTTTGAAGCGCACGTAGCCGTCGCGGATGGCTTTTTCGTCCAGGCCTTCGCCCGCCTTCAGCGTGGCGATGTAGGCGGCGATGTCTTCGCGCTCGTTCATGAACTTGGCATCGGAACAGATAAGGCCGACGAGCTGTTCGCGGCTCATCTTCTGCTTGCCCGGAGCCTGCTGGGAGAAGCGGGCAATGAGGCCCATGATGTAGTCGTAATCAATGAGGGTGGTGGCAAAGAGGACAAACTCGAAATCCACCTGCTCCACTTCCGGGCTGGTCTTGTCAGGGCCTTTGCCCTGCTGGGCCTTAAGGCGCTGGGCCGTCTCCAGATACGCGCCACGCAAGCCGAGCAGATTTTCCTTGGGCAGTATGTGCTCAACGGCGGCCGCGTCGTCGTTAGAGAGATCGGTGTACTGGTCGAGCTGGGTTTTGAGGCGCTGGACTTCCTTGAAATGATTGATAAAGGCGACACGGGCATCGTCGCCCTTGAGATTGGGCACAGCCTCCGGGGCGCAGTCGAGCCCTTGGGATTTCATGAACTCGTCCAGTTTCTGGACGGCGGCCTCCAGTTTCCTGATGACCACGGGGGCCTGGTCCACAAGCCAGATTTCCCGCGCCTCTTCGCCGGTCTTTTCCCCGGAGAAGAGGGCGATGGCGGCATCCACGGCCTCCCGCTGCTGGCGGAAATCGAGGATGTTGCCGTAGGGCTTGGTGCTGTTCAGCACGCGGTTGGTGCGGGAGAAGGCCTGGATGAGGCCGTGGTGTTTGAGGTTCTTGTCCACGTAGAGCGTGTTCAGGAACTTGGAATCAAAGCCCGTGAGCAGCATGTCCACCACGATGGTGATGTCGATCTTCTGGGCGGCGGGATAGTCGGCGTTGGGCCATTGCTGGTCTTTGATGCGCTTTTGCACGTCCTGATAGTAGAGGTCGAATTCGCTCAAGGCGTGATTCGTTCCGTAGCGGGCATTGTAATCGGCCATGATGGCCTCAAGGGCCTTCTTCTTGGCTTCCGGATCGATCTTGTTGTCTTCCTGCTCCTGCGGGAGGTCTTCGGAAAGCTGTTCGATGTCCTTTTTGGCCTCCGCATTCTCGGCGAGCTGAGCGGGCGGGGAAAAGACGCAGGCGATATTGAGCGGCTTGAAATCCGGATCGGCCTCACTCCTCTTTTTTTGCATGTCGGCCAACAGCCCGAAGTATTCGATGGCGTCATTGATGGACGCGGTGGCAAGGATGGCATTGAAGCGGCGCCCGCCCGTGGCGGCATCGTGCTTGCCGAGAATGGCCTCGATGACGGCTTTCTTGGCCAGGGCCTCGCCGGGCCTGGGCGGGTTTTTGCCCTCGGGCTTGTAATAATCGATATGGAAGCGCAGGACGTTCTGGTCCTCGATGGCGTGGGTGATGGTGTAGGCGTGGAGCTGCTTCTGGAAGAGGTCCGCCGTGGTGCGCATGGAGGCCTGGGTGCCCTCGATCTTCTGCAATGAGGCGTTGGCGTCAAAAATGGGCGTGCCGGTGAAGCCGAAGAGCTGCGCCCTGGGGAAGAACTCTTTGATCGCCTTGTGGTTGTCCCCGAACTGCGAGCGGTGGCACTCGTCGAAGATGAAGGCGATGCGTTTGTGCTTGAGCGTGGAGAGCTGCTCCTTGAAGGTGGGCTGGCCGTTCTTGCTGCGCTGCCTGTTGCGCTTGCTGTTTTCATCCAGGGCGAGGCCGAGCTTCTGGATGGTGGCAACGATGACCTTGTCCGCGTAGTCCTCGGACAGCAGGCGGCGGACAAGGGCGGCGGTGTTGGTGTTTTCCTCGACGCAGCCTTCCTGGAATTTGTTGAACTCCTCGCGGGTCTGGCGGTCGAGGTCCTTGCGGTCCACGACGAAGACGCATTTGTGGATGTGCTCGTTTTCTTTCAAGAGCGTGGCGGCCTTGAAGGAGGTCAGCGTCTTGCCGCTGCCGGTGGTGTGCCAGATGAAGCCGTTGCCGTTGTCCTCGTCGATGCACTTCACCAAATGCTGCACGGCATAGAACCTGATAGGGTCGCATGCTCATGAGCTTCTGCTCGCTGACGACGAGCACCATGTAGCGGCTGATGGTCCGGGCCAGGTCGCACTTTTTCAGAAAACTTTCGGCGAAGTCATCGAGGTGGGTGATCTTCTTGTTGGCCTCGTCTGCGAACTCATAGACGGGCAGGAAGCGCTCGTCGGCGTTGAAGGCAAAGTGGCGGGCGTTGTTGTTGGCGAAGTAGTAGGTCCGGTCCCGGTTGCTGACGATGAAGAGCTGCATGAAGCAGAGCAGCGTCTTGGTGTAGCCGTTGCCGGGGTCGCCCTTGTATTCGACGATCTGCTCCATGGCCCGGCGAGGATTGACGCCTAAAGTCTTCAGCTCGATCTGGACACAGGGCACGCCGTTCACGAGCAGGATGACATCGTAGCGGTGGTGTCCGTAATCCGTGTTGATGCGCAGCTGATGGCTGACTTCAAAGTCGTTTTTGCACCAGTCTTTGATGTTGACCAGGGTGTAGTTCAGCGGCGTGCCGTCGTCGCGGGAGAATGAGTTGATGTTGCGCAGGGTCTTGGCGGCGGTGAAGACATCCGGGGTGATGATCTCGCCCAGCAGCCGGGCGAACTCGGCATCCGTGAGACGGACGCGGTTGAGCCCTTCGAATTTCTCGCGAAAATTCCGCTCAAGCGTTGCGCGGTCGCGGATGTCCGGGCGGTACGAATATTTGAGATCGACCAGTTTTTCGATCAGGGCATCTTCGATTTGTTGCTCAGTCATTTATAGCTCTCAGGGTTTCTTGGGGAGCGCTTTGCTGCTGATATCGGGGACGAAGCAGACTGGCTACAGTCAATTCCTTGCCTTTCGTAAATTTGGACCATGTTCCTCCACCTTTCCGAAAGACGTGTCACACCGGTGCTCAAAAGTTTACAGCTGTCTCGATAAACCTGAGAGTTTCGGATGTGTCAAGAGCTTTGAATTGTAGGATAATTTGCAGAGGAACCTTGCGGGGTGTTCCATAAGGATTCTGGCGGGATGGTGACCATGAAACGAGACGGGAGCGGACGGGGCCGGGAATCCGGCTCCAGACACGACGACCCGCCGGAGCAGTATCCGGCGGGTCGTGTCATTTGTCGCAGTGAGGGCCGGGCCGACGGGCGCGGCCCCTATTTTACAGCGAGGCCGCGTCGGCCTCGACCTGCTCGATCATCTTGCGGCGCTCGGCCCGGATCCGTTCGGCCAGCTCGGCATCGTGCAGGGCCAGGATCTGGGCCGCCAGCCAGGCCGCGTTGCGCGCCCCGACCTTGTCCAGGGCCAGGGTGCCGACCGGGAAGCCCGGAGGCATCTGCACCGTGGCCAGCAGGGCGTCCATCCCGCCCAGGGCCGAGGCCGCGATGGGGATGCCCAGGACCGGGCGGATGGTCTTGGCTGCCACGGCTCCGGCCAGATGCGCGGCCAGACCGGCTGCGCAGATGAAGATCTGGGTGCCGTCCGCCTCCAGTTCGCTCACCAGCCGGGCCGTCCGCTCCGGCGTGCGGTGGGCGGAAGTGACGGTGAAGACATGGGGCACCCCCAGCTTGTCGAGCACTTCCGCACAGGGGCGGACCGTGGCCTCGTCGGATTTGCTGCCCATGAAGATCGCAACCTGGGCCATCATGACCTCCTCAAGCCTTTCACGGCGATATCCGTGCGGCAGTAGCTGTTGTCGAAGTGGACGCGGCTGACCCCGCGGTAGGCCCGGTCGCGGGCCTCCTGCAGATCCCGGCCCAGGGCCGTGACGCCCAGGACACGGCCGCCGCTGGTCACGGTCACCCCGTCCTTGAGCTGGGTCCCGGCCTGGAAGACCGTCACTCCTTCGACCTGTTCGGCCTCGTCGATGCCGGTGATGACCATGCCCTTGGGGTAGCTGCCCGGATAGCCGCCCGCGGCCACCACCACGCAGCAGCTTGTTTCGGGATGGAAGACAACCTGTTCGGGAGCGAGGCTGCCGCGCACGCAGGCGAGCATGATCCCGACCAGGTCCGACTTGAGGCGGGCCATGAGGGGCTGGCACTCGGGGTCACCGAAGCGGACGTTGTATTCCAGGACCATGGGACCCTTGGCGGTCATCATCAGGCCCGCATAGAGCACGCCCTTGAAGGGCTGTCCGATGGCCGCGAGACGGTCGGTGATGGGACGGATGGCCAGGTCGGCCATGGTGGTGGACTGATCCGCAGGAAGGACCGGGGCCGGGCTGTAGGCGCCCATGCCGCCGGTGTTGGGGCCCGTATCGCCATCGCCGACCCGCTTGTGGTCCTGCAGGGAGGGCATGGGCACCACGGTCGATCCGTCGCAGAAGGCCAGGAAGGAGGCCTCCTCGCCCACCAGGGCCTCCTCGACGACCACGGTCAGTCCGGCATCGCCGAAGGCGCGGTCGAGCATCATGTTTTTGAGGGCCTCCTCCGCCTCGACCAGGGTCTGGGCGATGACGACGCCCTTGCCTGCAGCCAGGCCGTCGGCCTTGATGACAACGGGCAGGGCATGGGCCCGGACATATTCGAGGGCGGCCACGTAGGTGTCGAAAACGCGGAAATCCGCCGTGGGCACGCCTGTTTCGCGCATCATGGTCTTGGCGAAGGCCTTGGACCCCTCGAGCTGGGCAGCGAAGGCGCAGGGTCCGAAGCAGGGGATGTGCACGGCGTCCAGGGCTTCCTTCAGGCCCAGGACCAGGGGCAGCTCCGGACCGGCGACCACGAGGTCGACCCCGTTGTCCCGGGCAAAGGACACCAGTCCGGGGATGTCGTCATCCCGGACAGGGACATTGACCCCGATCCGGGCCGTGCCCCCGTTTCCGGGGGCGATGAAAAGTCTGTCCAGGAGCGGGCTCTGGCGGATTTTCCAGGCCAGGGCGTGCTCTCGTCCTCCGGCACCGACGATGAGAATATTCAAGGAATCCTCCTGTTTAGTACGATTGAGCATCCTGCGCGCACAAATCACGTGCGGCGTTTGAACATTTTTTCCAGTTCACGCTCTCCCCAGCGCAGGGCAATGGGGCGGCCATGAGGGCAATGCTCGCGATCCGGCAGCTTCTGCCAGGCCTCGATAAGGGACAGGGCCTCGTCAGCGGCAATGGCTTCCCCTGCCTTGAGGGCGGCCCTGCACGCCATGATGGACCACAGATCCTCCATGGATCTGGCCTTGCTGAGGAGAACATCCTCCATGAATTCCTTTGCCGCGGCAGGGGTGAGCAGCGCCGGCACGGCCCGGACCAGAAGAAGCTGCGGACTGCTCAGTTCGAGGCCGAAGCCCAGCCGGCCCAGTTCGCTCCACCTGTCCTGCAGCACAGAACAGTGGGCGGGATGGAGCGGAATTTCCAGGGCCATGAGCAGAGGGCGGCGCTCCCCTTTGTGCCCCTGGGTCTGCAGCATGTGAAACAACACCCGCTCGTGGGCGGCATGCTGATCAATGATCGTGATTTCGTCGTTGGTCAGAACGATCAGATATGTGCGCGCGAGCTGGCCGAGATAGCGGAAGGGTGGAGCGGGTTCGGGTCCTGGGAGGGGCGTGGGGCGTGATTCGGCCCGGTCCGTGACAGGGGGGGTGGCAAAGAGGCGTTCGGCGGACCTGGAAGATTCGAATTTCAGGGGCCAAGGGAATGCATGTCCCGGAGTCTGCTCCATAAGGCGGGATGCAGGGGACGGGAACGCCGGTTCCGGGGACTGATCCGGATACCGGACCGGCTGGCCGGGTTGAGAGGGGTCCCCGGACGGCGGAGCGGTCCGTTCCAGGCCCTGAGTCACGGCCCTGCGCACGGCTCGGAAAACAGCCCCCTCGTCCCGGAAGCGGACCTCTGCCTTGGCCGGGTGCACATTGACGTCCACCTCGTCCAGGGGGAGATGCAGGAAAATGACAGCCTGGGGATACTCCCGGCCCAGGATTTTTCCGCGGTATCCTTCCCGCACAGCGCTCAGCACGGTTTTGTCCTGCACGGGCCGTTGGTTGACATAGATCAGGATGCGGTCTGGCCTGGCCTGCGCCGTGGCCGGATCCCCCAGAAGCCCACAGATCTGCAGGCCGCCCTCGGTGTGTTGCAGGTCGTGAACGGACTCCATGATCCCATCGGGCCAGATGGACCTGAGGCGGTCTGCCAGGGACTGTCCCGCCAGGAAGCGGTGGACCTGGCGGTCGCCGATGAGGAGTTCGAAATCGACCTGCAGATTGGCCAGGGCCATGCGCACGAAAATGTCTGTGCATTTGCGCGTCTCTGTTGCCGGCTGTTTCAGGAATTTGAGCCGGGCCGGGACATTGGCAAAGAGATCGCTGACCTCAATCCGTGTCCCGCGGGGCATGGCCACCTCGGTCCTGCCCAGAAGGCGTCCGTGGAGCAGTTCCAACGCGGCTCCGACCCCGTCCTCCCCGGAGGATGAGGCCAGGTGGAAGCGACAGACAGAGGCGATGCTGGGCAGGGCCTCGCCGCGGAAACCGAAGGTCCGGATTGTCTGCAGATCCTCCAGGGTCTCAAGCTTGCTGGTGGCGTGGCGGGTGACCGCCAGTTCGAGCTGCTCAGCGGGAATGCCCGACCCGTTGTCCGAGATGACAACCGAGGATTGTCCGCCATCCCTGATCTGGACACGGATGCGGGTGGCCCCGGCATCGAGGGCGTTCTCCATCAGCTCCTTGAGCACGCTGGCCGGGCGTTCGACAACCTCGCCTGCAGCAATCTGGTTCTGCAATTCGGGGGGAAGAAGACGGATACCGGAGTCGTGCGCCATCTTTCAGCGGCCGAGAGCGCCCAGTTGGGCCAGAATGACGCGGAACTCGAACCGGTTGTCATCCTCGGTCTGGCTCCACGCAGTTTCTGCGGAAAAGCACTGGTGGTCGTAACGGAGGACGACTTCTTTTTCCAGATCCACGCTGGCTTCGTAGTCGACGCGGTACAGAACGGCCACGCTCCACTGCGGGGAGAGGCTCATGGCGCCCCCGAATTTGGCAATGCGTTGCCGTTCCTGTTCCTGCCGCTCATACTCGTCAATTTCTTCAAGAAAATCCAGGCCGAACAGGGCGTAGGTGAGGTCCTCGTAGGCGAAGGTCAGATAGTGTTCGTGCTCCGTGACCTGACCTTCGTAGGGGGAGATCCAGGTTTTGTTGGTCAGGGAGAGCCAGGGGGAGAGACGGGTGGTCAGGTCGGTCAGAACATCAGAGAACGGACGATTGGGATACTCGTCAATCTGGTGTTCCCTGCTGGCTTCGCGGAAATTGTAGGCCTGCTCGAAACGCAGTCTGGTCAGTTCAAAAAAATCGAACTTGATGTCAGTTGATCCGCGTTTGGCCGGATCAGGTCGCAGTTGTCCGGATTTGCAGGTGAAAATGTTGCTGAGCGAGTACCGCAGCTCGTTGGTGGCATCAATGCGGTCGGTTTCATCAAAATAGGGATGTCTGTCCTGATCCGCGTAGGGCAGATAGGTGTATTCCAGCCTTGGTTGGACCGCATGTTTGAGTTTGAGCCAGGTGGAATCTGTCTGATCCAGCTCCACATCGCGTTCTTCGTGGAGGGTGAACACCCGGGAGAACTCGGTGTAGGCAGTGGCGGAGAAGTCCGGCAGGAAGCGCGCCTGGGTGCTCTCGTCAGTCTCCACGTCCTGGTCATCACCTTCAAAACGCTGGATGAAGTAACTCGTCCCCCTGACTCCGGCCTTGGGGATGATCGACCCGTATTGAAAATGGAGAGGAAGGCCGAGGACAGGGTGAACGTCGATGCGGGTTCCGGTTGTGCCGTACTCCCGCCAGAATGATGCAAGCTGCGAGCTTCCTTCCATGGTCAGCGGAGTTGCCGCGAGCTGCGTCTGATAGAGGTGCAGATTCAATTCGGGAAGGCGCTGCACAGTCGGATTGTCTTCACTGCGTTTGTTGGAAAGCTTGCTGTTGCTTCCGTATTCGAGATTCTGCGTGTATTCCACAAGGCCCTGGATCCCGATATTGGCCCAGCTGCGGCTCAAAAAGAGACGGTTGATGCGCAGGTCGCTGTCATTGTCTTCGATATCGCGACCGAAGTATTTCAGAAAATCCCGGCGGGACTTGCTGAATCCTGAATACCCTCTGGAAAATTCACGAAGATAGTCCTGGTCGGACACAAGGTCGAGATCAGCTTTGAGGTTCCAGTCCGGCTCACCCAGATAACCGTCGAATTTGCCGCGGGCCCACCACCGGCTGCGGTTGCCCCGCTCCATGTCTGGATTGTCGCTGTAAAGGGACGAACCTTCAGTCTCGAGGTCATGCAGGTAGTCGAGTTTCCAGATGCCCTTGGTGTGGATATCGGGGACATGGCGGTATTCCGCTCCGAGCATGAGCCCTCTGGATGTCATCAGATGGGAGTACAGGGTCACGTCCTGTTCTTCGTCGATGACCTGGTAGTAAGGCTGGTCATAGGTGATGCCGAGGCGGTCGCTGGAGCCTATTTCCGGAAGGAGAAATCCGCTCTGCCGTTTGGTTTTCACCGGGATGACCGCGTAGGGGGAGAAGAGCACAGGCTGATCCAGGATCTGGAAGCGGGGCGCCCAGAGATGGGCGTATCCATCCACTGTGATGTCCCCGCGGGCGGATTTGATGGACCACGCAGGCCTGTCCCCGTCGCAGACCGTGATGGTTGCCTCCCGGAATTCGTATGTTTCCGGCCCGGTTTTTTTCAGGATGGCCCCTTCGAAGTACATGTGCGGCTCTTCCATGAAAACCTGACCGTCTTTGAGCCAGCCGATATTGGAGTTGAGGTCGAACTCCGCCTCCTCGGCCTTGAGAAAGTCCCCCTGGAACCTGGCCTCCACTGCGCCCTTGAGGAATACCCATCTGGTCCCTTGATAAAAGCGGGCATAATCGGCACGAATGTAGTCGCTTCCACGCTCCAGCACGACGTTGCCAAAGGCTTCGACGAATTGGTTGTCATGGCTGGCCTCTGTCCTGTCCGCAAGCAGCCGCCATGACTCGGTTTCAGCCCGGTCGGCGGAGTCAGCGGATGCAGCGGGGCACTGCAGAAGGAGAAGACAGAGACAGCACAGAAGGACAGATTGTAATTTCATGCAGGGGGCCGTGCAGCTAGCGTTGTTCATGTAATGTGCGTGCAGCTACCACAACCGTCCCTGAATGCCTAGTCCGCAGGGAAGGGAGGGGCCGGCGGGAAGGTCATGGCCAGGCCAGGAGCAGGGGTGGGCGAAAGGGCGCAATGATTCAACACGCTGAATTAATATATTTATTTGCGAATTGCCTTTGTTTCATTTTTCACAAATGGCTTGACCTTGAAACCGAGCTGATTTAAGAACCGCGCAACTATGCCCAATTGTTCCATGCTGTTGCGAAGGTTTCTTTTGTTTCTGTAAAATCATAAAGTTAAGGTGAATATGGATCTGAGCAAATTTCTGGTCGATAATCACAGGGGTATTTCAGCGCAATGGGTGGAGGCCATCATTCAGACCTATCCATCGGAAGGAGCCAAGTTTTTTTCCGGATCTGCCAATCAGTTTGCAAACCCTGTGGGTCATACGTTCCGGAACAATATCGAAAAGATGTTTCTGAATCTGGCCAAGGGGGCAGACGTGGCCGAATGCACCAAAGAGCTGGACGGAATCCTGCGCATTCGGGCCGTGCAGGGGTTTTCTCCGTCTGTGGCCCTCTGTTTCGTGCCTGCGCTGAAGGAAATTGTGCACAGGGAGCTGGAAAAGGCCGCCGGTCCTGATGTTGTGGACGCCATGCTGCGGGACTGGAACCTGACTGTTGATCGCCTGACCATGCTGGGGTTTGATCTCTACATGAATTGCCGCGAGGTTCTGTGGCAACAGAAAGCCAATCAATTGTACAGCAGAACCCACAAGCTTCTGGAAAAGGCAAATCTGCTTAAGGACGAGGAGATAACGGGGTAGTGTCCGTTAAATATATTTCAGAGTTAACCCTTTAGCGAGGTACAAGGTACATGAAAGCTCTTTACTCCCTCTTCCTGGTCTTTGCCCTCGCGGCAATAGCCCTTGTGGGCGCCGGGACATTGGGTATGGAAAAGGCCTTCGGGCTGTACATACCCTTCCTGGCAGTCGCGGTTTTCGTGGTGGGGTTCTGTGTGAGGGTCGTGGACTGGGGCAGATCGGCGGTGCCATTCTGCATTCCCACCACCTGCGGCCAGCAGGAGTCTCTGCCCTGGATCAAGCAGAGCACCATCGAGAATCCGTCCACGACGGGCGGGGTCGTCACGCGGATGATCCTCGAGGTGCTGTTGTTCAGGTCTCTGTTCCGGAACACCAAGGTTGACCTGCACGAAGGAACCAAGGTGACCTACAGTTCAAGCAAGTGGCTCTGGTTGGGAGCGCTGGCCTTTCATTACAGCTTTCTTGTGATCGTGGTGCGGCATATGCGGTTTTTCACCGAGCCGGTTCCGGCTCTCATTGCCGGAATCGACACCATGGACTCCCTGCTCCAGATCGGAGCCCCCACCCTCTACCTGACCGATCTCGTTTTTGTTCTTGCCGTGACCTATCTGTTTTTGCGCCGGGTCGTCGTGCCCCAGGTCCGCTATATCTCCCAGGTGCAGGACTACTTTCCGCTCTTCCTGATCCTCGGTATAGCCTTCAGCGGCATTTTCATGCGCTACTTCACCAAGGTGGACATCATTTCCGTCAAGCAGCTGACCATGGGTCTGGTCACCTTTTCGTGGGTGATTCCCGAGGGAATCGGCGTGATCTTCTACATCCACCTGTTCCTCGTCTCTGTTCTGCTCGCGTATTTCCCCCTGAGTAAACTCATGCATATGGGCGGCGTGTTTCTTTCGCCGACCAGGAACATGA
>JAAYCS010000130.1 GCA_012729655.1 Desulfovibrionales bacterium
CAGCCACTTCCTTGAGGGCCGATTCTCCGTCATGGGTGCCCCTGGCGTTGATGCCGCGCAGTTCCAGGCGCTCGGCCAGGGTGGTGATGAATTCGACCTCGTCGTCCACCAGCAGGATGTTCCACGTGCTCATGTCCATAATTCTTACCCTTCCACTGGTTTTTTGGGGAGCATGATGGTGATCGTGGTCCCCTCGCCAAGTTTGCTTTTGACCTGAATGTCACCACCCAGCCGTTTGACAATGCCGTAGGTGATGGACATGCCCAGGCCCGTCCCTTTTTCCTTCTTGGTGGTGAAGAACGGTTCAAACATGTGTTTACAGGTTTCTTCGGACATGCCGCAACCGTTGTCCTCCACCGAGATGCCAACAAAGTTCTGGTCCTTGTCCCAGCTGGTCAGGGTGATGGTTCCGCCGTCAGGCACCGCAGCCAGGGCGTTGTTCAGGATGTTCAGGAAAACCTGCTGGATCTGGCCATGGTCCGTGGAGATGGCTTGCAGGTTCTCGGCCAGATTGTGCCGCAGTTCCACGTTGCGGTACTGGGCTTCGCGTTCCAAAAAGCCCAGGGTCTCCAACAGCACGGCGTTGAGATCGAGGACTTCGATCTTGACGTCCATGCGTTTGGCAAACCCGAGCATGCGATGTGTGATGCCTCGGCAGCGGTCCACGGATCGGAGAATTGCTTCGATCTGCTTGATGAATTTCTCCTTGTCCGGGAACTCGGGCCTCATGTTCAAAATGTCGCGCATGAGGCCTGCCTTCTCGTTGATTATGGCGATGGGGTTGTTGATCTCGTGGGCCACCCCTGCAGCCAGGCGGCCGATGGATGACAGTTTCTGGGAATGCTCCATCTGATGGATGGCGCCCATGCGCTGCTCGTCGCTCTCCTGCAGCCGCTTGATGAGCACGCTGGTAAGGCGGTAGACGGCCAGGAATATGACGGCGACGCCAGTGACAAAGATGAAAAGCAGGTCTGCCCGCACCGTGTACCAGGTGCTCAGGATCGTGGGCTTGGGTTTGATGGCGACCAGAGCAAAATCCGTGTCCGCGATGAAGGCCGAGGCGAGAAAGATATCCCGACCCTGTGGGTCGAGGATGGCCAGGGCGTTGGCCTCGAAATTGGTCGGGGGGAGGGAGAAGGGCAACGCGTCCAGCACGTGGCCATATTGGCGGGATTCTGTCTGCAACACGCCTTGGCGGTTGACCAGAAAGGCATCGCTGCCGGGCTCCAGTCCCATGGCCGAGATGATGCGGTCAAAATGCATGGTGTCCAGGGTGGCGCGCAGGATCCAGGACTTGCCGCTCTCTGTGGTGTGGCGGACGGCGATGACCACGTGCGGAAATTGACGGAAGCCAAGAAACACGTCGCTGACATATGCGCCCTTGAATTGGACCTGACGGAACCATGCCTGTTCAGCATAGTTGCGGCCCGCCAGGTCGTAGGGACCGGCGTAGCTGATCTGGTTCCCCTGCGTGTCGATGAGGCCGAGATCCACAAACCCCGTGAACTCGCGGCGCATGACCTGGAAGATGCGCTGCAGGTTGGCGTCGTTCGAAAGCTCCTCAAAGGAATAGGCCGAAGCGATGAAGCTCACGGCCGAGGTCCGTTCGGCCAGGAACAGCTCGAAGGAGTGCTTGGCCTTGCCCACCAGCGCGCGCAGCGGGGCCTGGATTTCGGCCGACATGGAGCTCTGGTGTTCGTAATAGTTGATGGCGGCCAGCGAGAGCAGCGGCAAAAGTGTGACCAGAGCCATGAGCAAAACGATCTTGCGCTGCAAAAGCTTGTAGCGGTCGGGAGACGTGATTTCGGTGGCCAGATCGGCCTTGATGGCGTCCATGGGGCCTGCCAGGATATTCTTCATACTCCCGTCACACTCCGTTCGAAGAGAATGTCCCCGGCCCTGAGCGCGCCTGCTGCCAGCCGGCTCACGACGGGTTCCAGGGGCCCCATGACTGAGTCGATGACCTCGATCCGCTTCCAGCGCAGATAATGAAAATATTCGTCCTCAATCCCCCCGCACACGACGGTGCCGATGTCCCGGGACAGGGCCAGGTCGCAGAGCTCGTCGCCCGAGGCGTGGGCCATGAGGAATGATTTGCGGGAGACGATCTCTCCGCTGTCTGCAACAGTCAGGAGCAGGGCTTCGGTGGCCAGGTCGAAACGAGGGGCGACTTCGTCCCTGGCGACGGTGATGAGAACGCGGCGTTCCATGGATGTATGCTCCTATGTGCTCTTGCGGAGGCCCTTGCGGGTCTGCGATGGCGTGGACGGTACAGGTTTGTCGGCTATCCCCGGCAGATGCCCCGGGAGATGCTCGATCCGGATCGTGTCCTCGGTGCAGATCATGGCCGCGAATTCCACGATGTTTTTGAGCTCGCGCACATTGCCGGGAAAGTCGTGACAGCTGATCAGGCGCAGGGCTTTGGGCGAGATCCCGGTGATGTTTTTCTTGAACCGTGCCGCATAGTGGGCAAGAAAGTGGTGCAGCAGAAAGCCGAGGTCTTCCCCGCGGTCCTTGAGCCGGGGCAGGTGCAGCCGGATGGCCGTAATGCGGTGGAAAAAATCCTCCCGCAAGCGGCCTTCCTGTACGAGTTTTTCAGGAGAACCGGCTGTGGAAGCCATGAGCCGGACGTTGACCCTGATGGGCTTGGCCGATCCGGCCGGGAGAATGATGCCGTCGTCGAGGAATCGGGCCAGGCTGGCCTGCTGGGTCAAGGGCAGGTCCGCGATTTCGGAAAGATACAGGGTGCCGCCCTGGGCCTGCTGAAATCGACCGGGTTTGAGCTCTCCGGTTTCGCCCTGTGCGCGACCAAAGAGTTCGGCGTCCAGCAGTTCCGAGGGCATGGGGCCGCAGCTGAACCTGACAAAGGGTTCACGGGATCTGGGCGAGGCCTTGTGGATGGACTCGGCGAGCAGGTCTTTGCCTGTCCCTGTCTCTCCGGTGATCAGCACGGGGGAGCTGTGCTGGGCGAGGACAGGCACCAGACGCAGGATTTTTTCCATGGCCGGACTGCGGCCAACGATCTGTCCCTGGCCAGTGACCTGGGACAGGCGGGCCGCCATTTCCTTCAGGGCGGTCAGATCCTCCACCACGTCAAGGATGCAGACCGGGCGGTTCTGGTCGTCTGTCATGCGCACTGGCGTGATGCGAACGGGAATCTTGCGGCGGTGACGGTTGATGCAATCGGTCTCGATGCTGGAGCCCGGACCGTCCGGGCGCTCATGGGGACAGCCCTGCACGCAGGCCCTGCTGCGCAACACATGCCGGCAGGGCAGACCCCGAACATCGTCTCGATGAAAACCGGTCAGCTCCTCGAGTGCTTTGTTGAGCATGATCACGTGACCCTGCCCATCGAGCAAAACCATCCCCATGGGCAGGCTGTCCAGCAACGCCGGGAGGTCCGGGCAGTCGGAGCCGATCAGTTCTTCAAACCGTTTCGTCACAATGTACTCCCTTAGTGGGCTCCGCCCCCGACGATGCCAGAAGCGGCAAAGCAAAGCACGAGGACTTCAAGGAACGCGATAATTGCATAGGGGATGTCCTTTTTCTTGAAATAGGCAAAGATGACCGGGATGTAGCAGACAATGGTCAGTCCGCCCAGGAGCGCGATCCCTGTGAAATTCAGGAAATCTCCCTTGCCGAGGAGTCTCGCCCAACCCCATCCCGTTGGGACGTTGTTTTCCGCCAGGTAGTTGTGGACCGGCAGGGACCAGAACCTGGTTACCAGTTCCATGGATACATAGGGCTCCATGATGCCCGTGACATACAGCATATACGTAAGAATCATGAGCGCCAAGCCACCCCAACATCCGTAAAAAAGTATGTTGGCATACGTGATCTGCTCGGCCGGGGCGTTGGTTTCGGGTCTATGCATGTTTTTTCTCCTTGGATGCTGATAGTTAGAAGCCGAGACCCTTGGCCAGGGCCTTGCCGCCCGCGAAAAGCAGGACGCCGATGACCATGTAGCGGATGAAGGCCGGCTTGGCCTTGGCCAGCAGACGCACGCCCACGAAGGAGCCCATCATCAGGCCGATGATGGACGGGATGGCCATGAGCGGGATGACACAGCCCTGGTTCAGGTAGACCCAGGCGGCCGAAGTGTCGGTGATGGAAAGGAGGAACTTGCTGGTGCCCACGGCGACCTTGAGCGGTGCGCCCATGAGCAGGTTCAAAACCGGGACGTTGGCCCAACCTGCCCCCAGGCCGAACATGCCGGCCATGATGCCGATGACGATGAAGAGCAGGAGGCCCGGCAGGGTGCGGTGGGTCTTCCATTCGACGATCTCGCCGTTGGCTTCCATGTATGCGCCCTGGATGCCCAGGGCCAGACCCAGGGCATCCTGCTTGGTGACAACAGGACGGGCCGTGTTCTTGGAGGTCAGCAGCAGGATGGCAATGCCCATGATGGTGCCTCCCAGGCAGATCTGCACGACGTTGCCAGGCAGGGCCAGGCCCAGGAAAGCTCCAACGATGGCGCAGCTGGAGGCGATGAGGGCTACGGGCAGGGCCAGACGAAGGCTGGCCAGATTGCGTTTCAAGAGGCCTGGCCCTGCGGCCAATGCGCCTGCCAGGGCCACCAGCAGACCCGCTCCGCGAACAAAATCAAGGTGAAAAGGAAAGAAGCCGCTGACCAGGGGCACGAAGAGCACTCCCCCGCCCACGCCGGCCAGGACGGCGATGATGCCCAGCACAAAACAGAAGACCAGCAAGATGGCGGGCCATGCCCACCAGGGCAGGGATGAGAAGGTGCCAGTTGCTTCCGCCATTTGCTTGGCCGCCTCCCCCGCGATCCCTGCTTCATTGCTGGCCCAGGCCAGTGTCGCCAACAGGAGTACAGCCAAGCCGGCGCCTCCCAGAATTCTCATCCACTTCGCATTCGCATTCAGTTTCATTCCTGCTCCGCTCCCATTTACACGTTTCCGTTGCCTACCTGATGTATCTCCATGACCTTGGGACGTTCCTCATACGCGCTCTATAGGGCAAGGAGCATGCCAGCGTGTCGATGCAGGTGAAGTGCGGGTTGACGTGTCAAAGCCCAGGGTGTAGACGGCAAAAAATTGCCGCATCCGGCAAAATGGTGCTTTTTTCGGTGGGATGTGGACGGGCCCATGACGCCGTCGGGAGATACGCAGAACAATCCGGATGTGCAGAAGGAGTTCTCTTGGCGCGGAAGCCCTCAGTAGGTTCTTATTCAGTCGGCACGGGGAAGGTGGCTGCAAGGATCGGCAATAATTTGCCGGACTCGACATGGACATCGAGAACCGAGGTCATTTCCCTGGGGAGCGAGGAGGGGAGCGGCGAATTCGTTTACCAGTCCAAAGCCATGCGCGATCTTCATCGTCTGGCGGTCCAGGTTGCTGGTTCCGACGCCACAATCCTGGTCTACGGAGAATCGGGAACGGGCAAGGAGCTCTTCGCCCGCCTGGTGCACCAGCTTTCCGGGAGACGTGCCAAACCGTTTGTCCCGGTCAACTGCGGCGTGCTCAAGGGGGAGCTTTTCGCGGACAAGTTTTTCGGCCATGAAGCAGGCGCATTCACAGGTGCACAGCGCCAACGCAAGGGGAGCTTCGAACTGGCCGCCGATGGAACGCTGTTCCTGGACGAAGTCGGAGAGATTCCCCTGCCCAATCAGGTCGACTTCCTGCGTGTCCTGGAAGAAAAGACCTTTCGGAGGCTGGGAGGGGAAAGGACGCAATCGTTCGACGCCCGCATCGTGGCCGCGACCAACCGCGTGCTGCAGAAAATGGTCGCGGCCGGGGAATTCCGGGCAGACCTCTACTACCGCCTGAACGTGATTCCCGTCACCCTGGAACCCCTGCGCGAGCGTCCCGAAGACATTCCTCCCCTGGCGGAATATTTTTTGGCCATGTATCGCCATCGGTATCACAAGCCCGATGTTCACCTTTCACCGGCCACCCTGGGTGCGCTGTGCGCCTATCCCTGGCCCGGGAACGTGCGGGAATTGCGCAACCTTACCGAGCGCCTTGTCCTTCTGTGCACGGAGCCCGTCATCGAGCCCTGTCACCTGCCCTTGGAAATGCGCCTGGCCACGGGGCTGCCAGCCGTGAATCCTGGTCGCGGCGCCCTGACCATGGAGGCAGCCGTGCGCCAGGCCGAGGCGGCTGCCATCGTCCGCGCGTGGTCCGAGGCCGAGGGCAGCAAGGCCAGACTGGCTGAAATCCTGGCCGTGTCTCCCCGCACCCTGCGCTACAAGCTGGCCGAGTATGAGCTGAAGCTGGCTTGAGTGCCCCGCCAGAGATCTTCTGGCTTCATCTTCTGCCTTTGTACGGTTCATGGCGGCAAAAAATTGCCGGTTAGGGCCGGCCCGGGATAGCCTGGATTCGATTTTCACGGACAGGGCCGAGGGGTGATGGGAAAAAATCGCCCCCGCTTCCAGGAAGCAGGGGCAGGGGAAGGTCGGGACGACAGCACGTTGTGTCCGTCGCTCATGGGGTTTTTTACTTCAAAGCCTGCATGGCCTTGATCAGGGGGCCCAGGTCCGGCCTGGAGTTGATGTCATGCACGTCAATGTAGCGGATGATGCCCTGCTTATCGATCAGAAAGAGCGACCGTTCGGCCTCGCCGGTCGAGCGCAGGATGCCCAGGGCACCGGCCAGCTTGCCGTGGGGGTAGAAATCAGAGGCCACAGGGAACCACACTCCGCCCATTTCCTGGATCCAGGCATGCAGGGTGGGCACGTTGTCCACTGTCACGCCGATGAGCTGCGTCTCGGCCTGCTCAAACATGTCCTGCACGATGTTGTACCCGGGCCATTGCCCGGAGCAGACCGGAGTCCATGCTGCAGGAACAAATGACAAAACGACATTCTTCTTTCCTTTGAACTGGCTCAGGCTGAGGTGCTTCCCGTCAACGGTCGGCAGGGAGAAATCCGGAGCAGGGTCCCCGACCTTGACCTTCAGCGTGCTGTCCAGGGCCTTCAGCGTGCCGACCTGAAAGATCCTTTCCTTGGGGATGGACGGACCCTGCGCAAAGACGTGGGCAGGCATCATCAGGAGGAGGGAGATGAGACAAAAGCGCACTGTCTGATTCATGATCTATCCCCTATTTGGCGCTGACCTTGACGACCTGGTCCAGATACCCTTCAACCGACTCCATGCGCCCGAGCAAGGTGTGAGCGACCTTAATTTCCTTGTTCTTGGGATCCATGTTCAACACATAGAAATAGGGTGTGCCGACTTCGCCTATGGCCTTGTTGGTGACGAAGTCCGGGTCAGAAAAGAGCGGATAGGTTACGGCGTATTTTTCACGGAATACGTTCACTTCGAAGTCGGAGTTGCCGATGCCGACGCCGATCATTTTGATGTCCTTGTCCAGCCCCTTGGTTTTGATCAGGGCGGAGAGCTCATTCAAGGCCGGGGCCTCGCGCTGGCAATGGGGGCAGTACATGCTGAATGCCACGAGGATGATGGTCTTGGCCTTGATGTTCGAAAGCGGGTAGGGCTCATTGCCCTGCAAACCGAGGGTGGCCAGGAGTTCAGGACTTATTTTGCCCATGAGCTGCAGGTCAGGCATGGTGCTTCCGACGGGCAGGGGATGTGCGTTGGGGCTCTCGGAAGCCTCCAGGGCCAAGGCCGTGCCGGTGGGCAGCAGAATCAGTAAACAGAGCCAGAAGATAGCTGTGCGCATGGGAGCTCCTCTATTTTTCAGATGTTGGTTGCAAGCGGTTTTTGGATTCAGGAACCAAAGATGTCCGCACTTATATTAATTTTAGCATGTCAGTGCAAATGCCAATAAATCCATATGAAATTCCGTCAAGGGGATCACGGATTCCCGGATAAGGCATCAGGCCGGCGCAACGTATCTCATGGGCGGTCTTGGTCATCAGCTGTTCTGGACGCAGCCCAGGCGTACATGGCCAGGACATACAGAGCCGCTGTTTCAAAGCGCAGAACGCGTCGGCCCAAGGATGCGGGGCTGAATCCGCGTTCCTGAAAGAATGCGGCCTCTTGGCCATCCAGACCGCCCTCCGGCCCGATGATCACGATGGCCCCGTTTTCACGGACCAGATCGTCAGGACCGAGCATCGCCCTCTGGGGTGCTTCCTCCCAGCACAGGATGCGGGACCCGCAGACCTCGGCAGTCTGGATCATCTCCGCCGGCCCTGTGAAGGTGCGGATCTGCGGCAGCCAGGCTGTTCCGCACTGCTTGGCGGCGGCTACAAGCTGATGGGTCCAGCTTTCCTTGGCCGTATCCGGGATGTCCCCCTGGGAGCGGCGGGCAGTCCAGAACCAGATGGCCGTCGCGCCCAGTTCCACGGCCTTTTCCAGGACAAAACCCCGGCGCGTGCCTTTGGACCAGCCCAGGGCCAAGGTCAGGGGATAGGCGGGAACATCGGCCTTGTGCACGGACAAAAGGTCCATGGTTGCGTCCTTCTTTCCTGCGTGGGACACCCGGAAAAATCCCCATCGTCCCAGCCCGTCAAAGAGCCGGATCGTGTCCCCGGGTCTGGCCCGGAGCACGCGCAGGAGATGGTGGGCCTCCTCGCCGTGCAGACGAAAAGGCTCCTGCCAGAGGGCAGGAGCCAGATAAAAGGAATTGAGCCGGGACATGGTCAGGGTTTCAGCTTTTTGCGCGCAGTGCCGGCGGTAAAGAAAGGCATATCCGCCTTGACCGCCTCCAGGGTGTTCCGGGGACCCCTGATGGTGAAGCTGACGCTTTCGACCATGTCGGCCCGGACATAGGCCATGGCCACGCAGTAACCCAGGCTCGGGGCGATGGATCCGCTGGTGACTACGCCGACCTTGGTCTGGTCCACAAACACGTCATCATGATGGCGGGCGCTCCGCCGTCCATCGATGCGCAGACCGATCAGGCGCTGGCGTACCGTGGCCAAACCCGATTTGCCGATGAACTCGGCCTCCGAGGTGATCATGGCTCCGTATCCGGCTTCCACCGGCGTGTGGTCCGTGTCCAGGTCCTGTCCGTAAAGAGGCAGTCCTGCCTCCAGGCGCAAGGTGTCCCGGGCGCCGAGGCCGGCCGGCCGCACAGCACTGTCGGTCAGGAGCCTGCACCACATCGTTTCGGCCTTGTCCCAAGGCAGGTAAAGTTCATACCCGAGTTCGCCCGTGTACCCGGTCCGGCTGACGATGAGGTGAAACCCGTCGAATTCCACTTCACGGAAGCCAAAATAGCCCAGTGTGGCCCAGTCCCCGGGGATGGTCCTGGAGAGCACGTCAAAGGCGGCAGGCCCCTGCAGGTCGATTTTGGCCAGTTCGAAACTCCTGTTCTCAAAGGTCAGGCCGCCTGGCAGACGGGACCTGATCCAAGCAAAGTCCGAATCAATGCAGGCCCCGTTGACGACGAGCATGTATCTGTCGGTTTCCAGGCGGTAGACGATGAGGTCGTCCAGAACGCCGCCCCGTTCGTTCAGCAGAAAGCCGTACCTGCATTTGCCAACGCCCAGGGTGGCGAGGTTGTGGGTCACGATGCCGGCGAGGGCCGCGGTGGCTCCATCTCCACTGAGCAGAAATTCGCCCATGTGAGAAATGTCGAAAATGGAGGCCTGGGTCCTGGTGTGTTTGTGTTCTTCAAGGATGCCCGCATACTGGACCGGCATGTCCCAGCCCGCGAAAGGCACCATTCTGGCCCCATGTTCTTTGTGCCAGGCATGAAGGGGGGTGGTGAGCAACTCGGACATGGATTCTACCTGCTGTTGAAGGTTTGGATGTTCATGCGTCGGTCCTTGTTTTGCGTATGGCCTTCAGTTCGTCAACCAGGGAAACGAGGCGCCGGTAAAGTTTACGGATCTGCAACCCATTGTCGGTCAGCTGGTCCTCCCTGGGCTGGATGTAGGACCTGATCAGGTAGCGGTCATTCAGGATGGTCTCCGAGAAATAGATGGCCTTGCGGATCAGGGTGTCGAAATACGTTGTCGCTTCGAAACGGAGGTCCGCCATGAGATCCGTGGTCAGCTGCAGCATGTGGCGGTAGGAAATTTTCTTGCCCTTGTGCAGGCGGTCTTTGAGTTCCTCGATCTGACGGATTTTCCTGGCCTGCTGGATGTAGCTGTAGTTGGAGGAGACTTCCTGCAGCAGGTCGTGCAGTCCCGACAATTCATCGCGCACGTCGGGATTGTTCAGGTAGCCATCCAGGACACGCACGATATCCCGGTAAAATTCGTCCGAATATCCGATCATGCGGCGCTGGTGCTTGGTCAGCCAGGAATGCAGAAATTTGAGCCGCTTTTCGTGACTTTCCGTGTTCTCCACGACCTCGTTTCCCTTGAAGACCACCCGGCCGGTGAATTCGCCGCGCACAATGTCGTTGAGCTTGAGGCTCATGGAATAGGAGTCCTTGATCAGATTGATGGCCGTGCACACCTCTCCGGTCAGGGGGTGGACGATTTCCTGTCTGGAAACCGACAAGGCCCGATCCTGGCGCACGTTGTTGGCGTCGAATTTGTGCTGCCGGTACACGACGCGCAGGATGACGATCCTTTTCTTGGCGTCCACGAAATAGCCGCCGCGTTCAAGGGTGCTGACCACATCCATGCCCCGGGTTTCCACGGGGACCAGGGCGATTTTTTCGACCTGCGGATAGGGTCTGCCAGCGTCGGTGCTGAAGATGGATGTGATGGTCCGGTCCGATTGGCCGAGGACCTTGATCAAAAACCGTTCTCCCATTTTGTGCAGCCGCCGTGAAAAAATGGCGGCCGACGTCTTGCGTTCCGATGAGATGGGGTATCCATAGAGCTCCATCAGGAATTGATAAACAAACTCGCGGTTTTTTTCATAAAGGCGATTGTCATTGGGGTGGAATTTACGGGCCTTGATTCCGAATCGTTTGAGTTCCGTGTCCAGGTCCGAAGGAAGGGATGCATAGATCCCGGACAGGTAATATTGGCCGTCCCGATCCAGGGACAGGACATGGGCCCGGTCCATGTGGCTCAGGTAGTGGATGAGCAGAGAATAGCAGTCAATGTCCGAAACCTGGATGTCTGTCGTGTCCGACTTGAACGCCTCCCGCTGCTCCCGGGGCAGGTGGCGCAGGAAACATTCCGCATTCTTTTTTTGCAGGGAGTGTTCCAGGACGCAGATTTCGCCCTGGACAGTCTGATCGGGGTCCCGGCAGGTATGCAGGAGGTCGAACTGGAAGACCTCGTTGAAATAATCCAGGGTCCGGTTCAGGGCGACCATGGAAAAACCGGGCAGTGCGGGGAATTCGGTGAGAAAGGGTTCAAAGGATGGCAAAAGGTCCCGGGCATCGACAGCGGGATAGTTTCTGATTTCCTGAAAAGGCTTCAGAAGACAGAATTTTATGTGCACAAAATCCAGGAAGGTCCGCAGATCATCGATGTTGCGCAGAGGTGTGTGTGGGATCAGCAATCCGTCTTTCGCTGTACGCAACGACGGGACCCTGGCGAAAGCGTTTTTCCAGTTCATATGGGGCTAACTATCTCATTGTGTTTGTTGGGGTTGTGTGTAGACTGTGTGGCATGTTTTGAGGTGCCCGTAAACAGGATTTTCCACCCATTCCCCTGTTGCGGTGGTTGCTGCCCGGCCTCATTCCCTATATGCCCGTATCCGGCCTTGGCCTCCAAGACGGCATCCTTGTGTTCGAGAACCCCATGACCAGATATTCATCCCTGGACAGACTGCTGGAAAGTATCGGGAGCGTGTTTGACGCGTATTCCGTGGTCCTGTTCTGCCGCAACGCCAAGGGAGGCTTTGACCTCAGCGCCTCATTCAGTTTGGGCGATTCCATACCAAGAGATCTCGTCATCGAGGCCGGGCACGGCCTGGTCGGCTGGATTCTGAAGAACAACAAGCCCCTTCTGGTCGAGAAGTTTGACCAGAAGAACGCTTTCCTGGGTTATTACGGGTCCGGGCAGGACGAGCAGATCAAGGTCTTCGTGGGCTGCCCCCTCCCCGAGGGTCTTGGCGCGTTGTGCATGGACAGCAAGAGCACGTACGCATTCACAGACAAGAACCAGCGGGTCCTCTCGCTCTTTGCCCAGGTCGTGTTTGCCATAGTGAAGGACATGGGCGATGCCGAAACCTCCTTCCGCGAGCAACAGCTCTACCGCATACTGCAACAGGTCTACGGGTTGCGGGAAAGTCATCCTACGTGGTCGGATTTTTTGAGCCATTACCTGGCATTGCTGGCCGGGGCCAGTGGATACGAATTCACGTTTCTGGTGGTCAGCGACGAATGGGGGCACAACTACATGCTCGAAGGCAGCAACAGGCCCTTCATGACCGAGGCGGCTGCCGTCGGCCAGACCTTCAGCACCGGCAGCGGACTTCTGGGATGGGTCTTCAAGAAGAGCCAGCCGGTCATGTTCGGGGATGGCAAGAGCGAATTGGGTCGCATTCCCCTTTTTGGCCGCGATGTGTCTGTCCCGACCCTGAACACGCTGCTGGCCTTGCCGCTGAAGGTCCACAAGCGTTGCCGGGGGGTTTTGGTTTTCGGGGACCGCGAAAGACGGGTCATCGGGGAGGACATCCGCTCGTTTGCCAGGATGGCTGCAGACTATCTGGCTCTTTTTCTGGAAAATTTATACCTGAAAAGCAGGGTCAAGCAATTCGCTCCCCCCGTTCCGGCTGATCTGGACAGCGACCGGCCTGAACCTGACAACCACGACGTCAACGACTAGGAAGGATACCGATGTTTTTCAGCAAACTTTTCGGATTTCTGGGCAAGAATCTGGCCATGGATCTCGGCACCGCCAACACCCTTCTGTACTCGCCCAAGGACGGAATCGTCTTGAACGAGCCATCGGTGGTTGCCCTGGACGTGCGCAATGAGACCATCCTGGCTGTGGGCAGGGAAGCCAAGGAGTACCTTGGGCGGACTCCGGAGCGGATCAGGGCCGTGCGGCCTCTGAAGGACGGGGTCATTGCCGACTTTGAGGTAACCAAGGCAATGATCGCCTATTTCATCAAGAAGGTCATCACCGGCATGCGCATCGTCAAGCCGCGCATGGTCATCTGCGTGCCGGCCGGCATCACCCAGGTGGAAAAAAGGGCGGTCATCGAATCGGCACTGCAGGCCGGGGCCAGGGAGGTGAAGCTCATCGAGGAACCCATGGCTGCGGCTATCGGCGCGGGGCTGCCCATTGATGAACCGCGGGGCAACATGGTCGTGGACATCGGCGGTGGGACCACGGAGGTGGCCGTTATTTCCCTCTCGGCCGTGGCATATTCGGAGTCCGTGCGCATTGCCGGGGACGAGATCAACGAGGCCATTCAGCGGTATGTGCAGGACGAATTCCAGCTCTTGATCGGCGAGAACATGGCCGAGGCGGCCAAGATTCAGATCGCTTCCGCCATTCCTCTGCCCGAACCTCTGCAGTACAGGGTGGCAGGCAAAAATCTGGTGGACGGCAATCCCAAGTCCATCACCCTGACGGACAGCCATATCCGGGAGGCCATCAAGGAGCCCGTGGGGGCCATCGTGGCCGCAGTGCGCAGGGCGTTGGAAAAAACCCCTCCGGAGCTGGTGGCCGACATCGCCACCAATGGGATGCTTCTGGCCGGCGGTGGAGCACTTTTGAAGGGATTGGACAAGCTCATCACCCAGCAAAGCTCCCTGGTGGTGCACATTGACGATGACCCTTTGACCACGGTGGTGCGGGGCACGGGCCGGAGTCTGGAGGACGAGGCGACTTTTTCCAAGGTCTATATCAACTAGACAGGGTATCCGGGCTGTTTCGCCAGACGTCGAGCAGGGCTGGGGTGAGCTGATCCGCGTATGATGTGGCCAGGGCGTGAAGTTCGTCCTGGTCCACGAGCAGATAGTCCGTATCTCTGGCCAGTGTGCCTGCAACGGGATCCGGGATATGGGCATGAAAGACGTCCACGATTTCCAGCCCGGTTCCTACGCCCTCGTGCATGGTGCACCGATGAAACAGGGCTGGGCCTGCTGTACGGGCGGCCATGGGAAGATACCGCCAGGCGGCCTCTTCCGAGGCCTCGTGCCAGAGGACATGGCCGCTTCCCGTAAGATCCCATCTGGATGGGTGGAGGGGATGGTTTTTGCCCAGTCTGCGCAGAACAAGCCGGCCTGACCGGTCCAGCAGGATGAGCAGGACGCCGCGGTGCCAGAGACGCTGCCGGTGCACCTGCTCAGCGTCCATGACCGCCACAGGGCGGTTTTCTGCATCCACAATGTAGATTTTTTCCGAGGTTTGTTCTGCGGCCATGTGTTTTTCAATTGTTCTGGTCAGCTCATGACGCAAGTTAAGGATCTCGAACTGCGGGTCCTGGTTCCCGCTGATGCCCCGGATTTGGCTGCCTTGGAGGCCGCAGTCTTTGACAATGTCTGGGACGAGCAGCGTTTTTTCACCCTGCTGGGCCAGGGATCCTTCATAGCCGTCGGCGCCTTTCAGGGCAATGCGTTGTGCGGCTACATAACGGCTTACAGCATGGGCGGTGAGGCGGAAATAGTCAATCTTGCCGTACGGCAGGATTTGCGGAGACAGGCTGTCGGGGGTACGATGCTGAACTGTTTTTTGGATCGGTGCCGCATGATTGGCGTGGGACGGGTGGTCCTGGATGTTCGCCGGGGCAACCGGCCAGCCCTGGCCCTGTACGCAAGGTGCGGATTCATGCAGGTCGGGCTGCGCAAAAAATACTACGCCGACAGCGGAGAAGACGCCTTGATTCTGGAGCGGTTTCTCTGAGCCGGAAAACGTTGGTGTGCAGTTCTGTTGTCCAGCAGACCAGACAGGGCATAAGGAGACCGCACATCCCCAGCCGGCAGGGACTTGATACTAAATCTTGCACTATTGAGGAGAACAACCATGATTGTGATGATAACAACCCTGGGCACCATCAAGATCGAGCTTTTTGCGGACAAGGCCCCGCTGACCTGCGAGAACTTTCTGAACTATGTTCAGGAAGGCTTTTATGACGGGACCGTTTTCCATCGGGTCATCCCCAATTTCGTCGTGCAGGGCGGCGGCATGACAGAATCCATGAGCGAGAAGAAGACCCGCAAACCCATCAAAAACGAGGCTGATAACGGCCTCAAAAATGTGCGCGGCACCCTGTCCATGGCCAGAACCCAGGCCGTGGACAGCGCCACATCCCAGTTTTTCATCAACCTGCGGGACAACGCATTCCTTGATCACGGGCTCAGAGACTTCGGGTATGCCGTCTTTGCCCAGGTCAAAGAAGGAATGGACGTGGTGGATGCCATTGCCCAGGTGCCCACGGGGTCTTTCGGCTTTCACCAAAACGTGCCCACGGAGCCGGTGGCCATCACCAGGGTCTACGTGGAGGAATAGAACGTGGTGCGTCTGTGGACTGCG
>JAAYCS010000131.1 GCA_012729655.1 Desulfovibrionales bacterium
CGCAGTCAGGTCCGAGAAATAGGCGACGGTGGTCAGGTCCGAACCGGCCTGGTCGGCCGCAAAAGCGCACTCCCGTTCGCAATTCGTACCGTATCCGGTGATCACCAGTGTCTTGACCTGCGCCATCGTTCCTCCGAAAAAACGTCCGTTGCCGCCCGATATGTCGAATACCAGAGCCCATTACAGGCCAAGCAGGGCCGGCGCAAGCCTGAAATTGGTCTCATCAAGCGCTTTGCACTCCGTCCTCATTCTGGTATGCCTCTCCGCGGCATGTGCAGGAACACCAGGGCCGCTTGACAAGCAAAATCTCCGCTGCCAAAGGTCTCAGCGGACATGGAGCGTGTCGAATCTCGGGCTGCCGGCAGGTGGCCCATTTGTTTTGTGGGCCACGCAGATCCCGCCGGACACTGGGACAGGATGCGAACTTTTCAGAAGAGCGAGGCAGCTATGCATACCAAATTTATTTTCGTAACCGGAGGGGTGCTCTCCTCCCTGGGAAAAGGACTGGCGGCCGCATCCATCGCCGCGCTGCTCAAGGCGCGGGGCCTTCGGGTTTCCATCCAGAAGCTTGACCCCTACATCAACGTCGACCCAGGGACCATGAACCCATTCCAGCACGGGGAGGTCTACGTCACTGATGACGGGGCTGAGACCGACCTGGACCTGGGCCATTACGAACGCTACCTGGGCATTCCCATGCACCAGCGCAACAACTACACCTCGGGCCGGATCTACAACACCGTCATCACCAAGGAACGCCGCGGTGACTATCTGGGCGGGACCGTGCAGGTCATTCCGCACATCACCGACGAGATCAAATCCTCCATCCTGGGTATGGCCAGCGACGATCTGGACGTGAGCCTCGTCGAGATCGGCGGCACCGTGGGCGACATCGAGGGGCTGCCTTTTCTCGAAGCCATCCGCCAGCTGCGAGCCGACCTGGGCAGGGACAATGTCCTCTACATCCACCTGACCCTGGTTCCGTATATCAAGACCGCCGGAGAAGTGAAAACCAAACCTACCCAGCATTCGGTGAAGGAGCTGCGCAGCCTGGGCATCCAGCCGGACATCATCCTCTGCCGGTCCGAGGTCAACCTGGGCGAGGACATCAAGAACAAAATCGCCCTGTTCTGCGACGTGGACAAGGACGCGGTCTTCACGGCCATCGACGTCAACCACATCTATGAACTGCCGCTGACCCTCTACAACGAAGGGGTGGACCAGAAAATCGCCATCCTCCTGCGGCTGGCCGCCAAAAACCCCAACCTGCAGGATTGGAAGGACCTGGTCCACAACCTGCATCATCCCAAGGCCCATATTACCATCGCCATTGTCGGCAAGTACGTGGATCTGAAGGAGGCCTACAAGAGCCTGCATGAGGCCCTGACCCACGGTGGCGTGGCGAACAACGCGGCCATCCGCTTCCTCTATGTCAATTCCGAGGAGGTCACAGCCGCCAACGTGGCAGAGTGTCTGTCCGAGGCCGACGGTATCCTGGTTCCCGGGGGTTTTGGCATCCGGGGCGTGGAAGGCAAGATCTCTGCCATCACCTATGCCCGGAAAAACAGGATCCCCTTTTTCGGCATCTGTCTGGGTATGCAGTGCGCGGTCATCGAATACGCGCGGAACGTCATGGGCCTGACCAAGGCCAATTCCGAGGAGTTCGACCTGACCACGCCGGACCCGGTCATCTACCTCATGAAGGAATGGTTCGACTTCCGCAAAAAGTGCGTGCAGCGTCGGGACATGACGAGCGAAAAGGGCGGAACCATGCGGCTGGGGGCATATCCCTGCGTCATTGAAAAAGGGACCAAGGCCTTCGAGGCCTATGCCACCGCCGAGGTGTCCGAGCGCCATCGCCACAGGTATGAATTCAATACCGCCTACCAGCACCGCTTCGAGGAGGCGGGCCTTATCTTCAGCGGTCTGTCACCGGACAAGACCCTGGTGGAAATCGTGGAGATCAGGGATCATCCGTGGTTCTTGGGCTGTCAGTTCCATCCGGAGTTCACATCCAAACCCATGCAGCCCCACCCTCTCTTCCGCGAGTTCATCCACGCGGCCCTGGCCAACAAGAAATCCGGGCACGAATCATGATCGACTGTGCAGACCTTGTCGCTGACCGCCCGTTCCTCATCGCCGGCCCGTGTGTGCTGGAAAGCCTGGACCTGGCCATGACCGTCGCCACGGAACTGAAGGCCATCACCGCGGAGTTGGGTCTGCCCCTTGTCTTCAAAAGCTCTTTTGACAAGGCCAATCGCACGGCGGGATCTAGCTATCGGGGCCCTGGGCTGGACACCGGACTGGATTGGCTGTCCCAAATCAAAAGCCGCACTGGCCTGCCCGTGATCACGGACATCCATGAACCCCGTCAGGCCTCCCTGGTGGCCGAAGTTGCCGACGTGCTGCAGATTCCGGCCTTTCTCTGCCGCCAGACCGACCTGCTGCTGGCCGCGGCCCGCACCGGACGGATCGTGAACATCAAGAAAGGCCAATTCTTGGCTCCATGGGACATGCGCGGGCCGGTGGAAAAAATCCGTTCCGCCGGATTCCAGCGCATCTGGGTCACCGAACGGGGCTCCATGTTCGGCTACAACAACCTGGTCGTGGATTTCCGCTCCCTGGTCATCATGCGGGACTTGGGCTGCCCCATCGTCTTTGATGCCACCCATTCGGTGCAGTTGCCCGGAGGACAAGGCACGGCATCGGGCGGACAGCGCGAGTTCGTCCCATACCTGGCCAGGGCCGCCGCGGCCTGCGGATGCCAGGGACTGTTCATGGAGGTCCATCCCGACCCGGACAAGGCCCTGTGCGACGGCCCCAACTCCTGGCCCCTGCACAAAGCCCGCGCCCTGCTGACCGAACTTGCGGCCATATGGAGCATTCCCCATGCATGCTGAAACGGCTGCCCGGGATATCCGCCTGGTAGTCCTGGATGTAGATGGCGTGCTGACCGATGGCGGCCTCTACTATGACCTCTCGGGCTGCGCCATAAAACGCTTCAATGTCCAGGACGGGCTGGGAATCAAGATGGCCGCAGCCCTTGGCCTGGAGTTCGCCGTGATCACCGGCCTGGAGTCCCCGGCTGTGCGCCGGAGGATCACGGAACTGGGCATCCGGCACTATTATGCTGGACATCACCGCAAGATCCCGCTTCTGGTTGATATCGCCGAAAAAACGGGCATTCCCTTCGCGCACATGGCCTATGTCGGCGACGATTGGGTCGATGCCGCGCCCATGTCCAAGGTGGGTCTGCCCATCGCCGTGTCCAATGCCCGGCCTGAGATCCAACGTCTGGCCGCATGGACCACACAGGCCCAGGGTGGCCACGGCGCTGTTCGGGAAGCCATCGAATTCATCCTCCGGGCCCAGGACAAACTTGAAACCCTGTGGCAGGAATGGCTGCACGCATGAAGCGCGTCGTGGTCCTGCTGGCCGCCCTCGGCCTCATGGCCGGGGCCCTTGTCCTGGGGAAATACGTGCTTTGGCCCGAGCAGCCGGACAAGAACATCACGGAAAATTTGGATGTGGACCTGAGTCTCCACGGCGTGAGATTGAGCCAGGGCCGGGACGGCAGAAAAACCTGGGACCTGGAGGCTGCGGGAGCCAGCTACGCCGAGGCCGGGGACGAACTGATCCTGACCGACCCGCTCATTACGTATTGGGGGGAAAGCGATGGCGCCCCCATCCGGGTCATGGCCCCCAAGGGGCAAGTCTGGCAGAAAAAAGACCGGGCGCGGATGTGGGAAGGCGTGAACGCCAGCCAAGGCGATTACCAGATGCGGGCGCATTTCCTGGACTACGAGGGTCAGAACCGCACCCTGGTCCTCACCGGCGAGGTGGAAATCCAGGGCAAAACCATGCAGGGCCGTACAGACCTTTTGACCTACTTCCTGCATTCCGGCGACTTTCTGGCTCAGGGCAATGTCCGGGTCACCTTAAACTGACACGAAGGTATTCATGCGTTCTTTTCTTCTTTTCGTCCTTCTTGCCGCAGCCATCCCGGCTTGGGGAGCCCAGTCCATCCCGGTCAAGATCACATCTGATGCCATGGAATATTCCCAGAAAGCAGACCAGGTGGTCTTTACCGGCAACGTCCATGTCGTCCGGGACAACATGGAGATGTGGTCCGAGACCCTGACCGTCCTGCTGGAACGGCAGAAAAACACAGGCAACGCCACTGCTCCCATCACGGACCAGCAGGGCTCCATCAAGAAAATCATCGCCCAGGGCAATGTCCGTCTCAAGTCCGAGAACGACCGGTCCGGCACCTGTGGCAAGGCTACGTACGACGCCAAAGCCGACCTGCTGACCCTGGAGGACAATCCCGTGCTCATGGAAGGGCGGAACAAAATCCAGGGCGAGATCATCAAGCTGTACGTCAACGAAAACCGCAGCGAGGTGATCGGAGGCAAGAAGCGGGTGGAAGCCATTTTCATCACCCCCGCCGGCAAGGGGGGACTCGGACAGTGATCAGCCTGACCGGTCAGGGACTGGCCAAGCGGTACGGAACCCGTGACGTTGTCCACGACATCGATCTCAAGGTCCTCCAGGGGGAAGTGGTCGGGGTGCTTGGCCCCAACGGGGCTGGCAAGACCACGACGTTCTACATGCTGGCCGGCATCATCAAGCCGACCCGGGGGACGGTCCATCTGGATCAGACGGACATCACGGACTGGCCCCTGCACAGGCGCGCCCGGCAAGGCATGAGTTACCTGCCCCAGGAAAGTTCGATCTTCCGCAAATTGTCCGTGCGCCAGAACCTGGAGCTCATTCTTGAATATTCGGGTCAATCCAAAAAGGCCCAGCGCGAGACAGCGGACCGCCTCCTGGAGGAACTGGGCATCCGCCGCCTGGAAAGTCAGCTGGCCGCATATCTTTCAGGTGGAGAGCGCCGGAGGCTTGAAATTGCCCGGGCCTTGATCCAGGACCCGAAATTCATTCTCCTGGATGAACCCTTTGCCGGCATCGACCCCCTGGCCGTGGACGATATCCAGGGCATCATTCAGAACTTGCGCTCCAAGGGAATTGGCGTGCTCATTTCCGACCATAACGTCCGCGAAACACTGCAGATCTGCGACCGGGCCTATCTGGTGTACGACGGTCGCATCATTCTCAGCGGCAGCCCGACCCAGATCGTCGCCGACCCGAAAGCACGCAAGGTCTACCTGGGGGAGGGTTTCAGCCTGTAGGGGTATATCTCCAAGGATTGCCAGCCCCTGGGATCTGTGGCAGGTTTCTTTCCGGCATCTCGCCCCGTTTCACCTTGTACGCCATCGCAGGATCATTACGAATTTATGGGCCTCGAACTCCGACAAAACCTCAAACTGACGCAGCAGCTGGTCATGACACCGCAGCTGCAGCAGGCCATCAAGTTGCTGCAGCTGTCCCGCTTCGAACTGCTCGAAGCCGTGCAGCAGGAAATGTTGGAAAACCCCATGCTGGAAGAAGCCCCCAAGGATGTCTCCGAGGAGTCGGAGACGCCTGTGCAGACCGACGATCATCGTCCTGACGTGGCCTACGACGACGCGGACCTGATGCGCAATGCGGACTGGGAAAACTATCTGGGCGATTTTTCGAGTACCTCCAAGCAAGTCCAGTACAAGGAGACCGAAGCCCTGGAAGAAATGATGTCCTACGAGGCCAGACTGGCCGGAAAGCCGTCTCTGGAAGGACATCTCCTGTGGCAGCTCTGCCTGTCCAACATCACGGACGAGGAGGAAATGATCGGGGAAATGATCATCGGAAACCTCGATTCCCAGGGCTATCTGACCACCACCGTGGAAGCCATCGCCTCGGAATCGCTGAGCCCCAAGAGTCAAGTCGAATCGGTACTGCGGCTCATCCAGCGCTTCGACCCTGTGGGCGTGGCGGCCCGTTCTCCCAGGGAATGCCTGCTCATCCAGCTGGAAATGCTCGGGCAGGACGACCCGATTCTCCTGTCCCTGGTGGACGAACATCTGGAGGATATCGAAAAGCGGCGCTACAAGCCCCTTCTGCGCAAGTTCAAGATCCTGATGGAAGATCTGAAGGCCTACCTGGACATCATCCAGTCCCTGGACCCCATGCCCGGAGCGAGTTACGGGAGCGAGAGCACGGTCTATGTCAGCCCCGACGTCTTTGTGTATGAATACGAGGGAGATTTCGTCATTGTCATGAACGATGACGGGCTGCCCAAACTCCAGCTCAGCCCTTACTACATGGACGACATGAGCCTCTCGGTCAAAGGCCCGGACCGGGAATACCTGCACGATAAAATGCGTTCGGCCATGTGGCTCATGAAGAGCTTGCACCAAAGGCAAAGAACTCTGTATAAAGTGGTCGAAAGCATTGTCCGATTCCAGCGCGGCTTTTTTGAACACGGCGTGACCAAACTCAAACCGCTCATTCTCAAGGATGTGGCCGATGACATCGAGATGCACGAGTCCACAGTCAGCCGCATCACGACCAACAAGTACGTGGCCACGCCGCATGGGATTTTCGAACTGAAATTTTTCTTCAACTCCGCGTTGGAGCTGGACGACGGCACCCAGGTGGGCTCGGAATCGGTCAAGGCCATCATCAAGAAGATGGTCAGCGAGGAGGATCCCAAGAAACCCTACAGCGATGAAAAAATCGCCGCGGTGCTGAAGGAAAAACTGGATGTGAACATCGCGCGCAGGACCGTGGCCAAATACCGGGCTGTGCTGGGCATCGACTCCTCATCCAAACGCAAGCAGGTTTTTTGACACCCCGCCCCTCCGCCACTGGGCGAGCCAAGGCGGATCAGGGCTGACCAACAACTCACGAGGAGGCTTCCATGAGGATTACCTTCAACTTCAAAAACTTCGACCCCTCTGACCATTTGCGGAAGTACGCCAGGGACCGGTTCGGAAAGCTGGCTAAATTCATGCCCGGGGCCGAGAACACCGAACTCCAGGTCAACCTCGAAGTGGAAAAGTTCCGGCATATCGCCGATATCGTACTGACTGGCAAAAACCTCCACATCTCTGCCCGGGAAGACAGTGAGGACATGTACTCCACAGTGGATATGGTCTGGGACAAACTTGAAGCCCAGATGCGCAAACTGCGGGACAAGGACAAGACCAAGAGACGGGGTATGGGCGAAACCGTGCGCATGGACATCCTCACCTTTGAAGAAGACAAGGCCGGCAGGCGCAGGCCCAATATCGAAAAGACCGACCATTTTGAGCCCAAGCCCATGGTCGTCGAGGAAGCGGCCATGCAGCTGGGCAACACGGATAACGAGTTCCTGGTCTTCCTGAACGCTGAAAATGAGCGGGTCAATGTCATCTATCGCCGCAAAACTGGCGACTTCGGCCTGATCGATCCCGGGGTGTAAGGGATGAGGCTCGCGGATTATCTGGACAAGGATCTGATCATTTCCGACCTGTCGGCCAGGACCAAATCCGAGGTCCTGGCCGAACTCGTTTCCGTCCTGGCCGTCAAATATCCTGATCTCGACCTCAGGCATGTGACCGAAATCCTCATGGACAGGGAGAAACTCGGAACCACGGGCATTGGCAACGGGGTTGCCATCCCCCACGGCAAAATGGACAGCATCAAGAACGTCTTGATCATTGTCGGCCGCAGCCACCAGGGCGTGGATTTCGCCAGTCTCGATCACCGTCCAGCCAACATTTTCTTCACTGTCCTGGCCCCGTCCAGCGTTGTTGGCCTGCATCTCAAACTGCTCGCCAGCGTGTCCCGCTTGCTCAAGGACGACACGTTCCGCCGCAACTTCATCACCTCCGTGGGTAAGGACGGATTGTGGGAGCTGTTGCAGGAAGTCTAGCTCCAGGGGATTGGAGAAATCCATGCATACTGAACAGAAAAATGTGGTCGTCGTGTCCGGCATGTCCGGATCGGGCAAAAGCACGGCCTTGAACGTCTTTGAGGACCTGGGTTTTTTGTGCGTGGATGGGCTGCCGGCTCGTATGGCGCCGGCTCTCATTGACCTCTTCCTCAGTTCCAGAAGTGGAGAGCAGTCGGGCCTGGCCATGGGTATGGACCTTCGCCAACCTGATTTTGCCGGGCAATGGCAGCAGGCCTTGCGAGACATCCACAAATTTTCTCTCCGCCCTACGGTTGTCTTTGTGGACGCATCAAGCCAGGTTCTGTTGCGCCGCTACGCCACAACCCGCCGCCCCCATCCTCTGGCCACCGGCGGCCTCGGGCTGGAACAGGCCGTGGAGCGGGAGCGGCAAATCCTGGATCCCATACGCAATCTGGCTGATGTGGTCATCGACACCACGCACTATTCAGTCCATGACCTGCGCAGGATCATCCAGGACAAATGGGTCGGTCTGTCCTCCCACGCCCAGGGCATGCGCGTGCACCTCATCTCGTTCGGCTTCAAATACGGCGCCCCGGCCGAAGCGGACATGATCACCGATCTCCGCTTTCTGCCCAACCCCTATTTTGATGAAGCACTGCGCCCCCTGTCCGGGAAAGACAACGTCATTGGGCAGTACGTGTTGGGCGGGGATCCAGGGAGGGAATACGTCCGGCGGTTTCTCGAATTTCTGGATTTCACCCTGCCCCTGTACGCCGCCGAAGGCCGCTACCGCCTGACCATGGCCTTTGGCTGCACCGGCGGCAGGCACAGGTCCGTGGCCATGACCGAGGCGGTCCTTGCCCATCTGCGTAAGGGGAATTATTCAGTAACTGTGGAACATCGTCACTTGAGTTTAGGTTGATGTACGGAGGAATGATGGTTGGTGTGATCGTGGTGACTCATGGCCAGTTCGGCAAACATTTGCTGGAAGCGGCGCAGATCATTCTGGGCCCGCAGGAGCAATGCGCCCATATCGCCGTGGAGGGCACCGTGGAAATGAGCGGACTTCTTGCAGACTTGAAAAACACAGTCAAACGCATGGAGACCGGCGAAGGCGTGCTCATCCTGACCGACATGTTCGGCGGCACCCCTTCCAACATCAGTCTTTCCCTTCTGCAACCCGGCAAAGTTGACGTCCTGACCGGGGCCAACCTGCCCATGTTGCTCCGCATCCTGGGTTCGCGCAACAAAAGCCTGAATGAACTGGCCCAGGAAGCCAAAAACGCAGCCATCCAGGGCATTGTCGTGGCGGGCGAGGTTCTGTCCCGGAAAATAACCGAGGTCTGAAGCCGTGCAATGGTTCCGCATTGACAACCGCCTGGTTCATGGCCAGGTCATTGAGGCATGGCTTCCCCATGTCCGGGCCAAGACTTTGGTTGTGGCCAACGACGATCTCGCTGCAGATGAACTGCGCCAGGAAATCATGAGCTTGGCTGTGCCCAGCGGCGTCACATTCCTGTGCTGTCCCCTGCAAAACGTCGCCGCGGAGCTTGAACGCCTGCAGACGGAAGACCCTGGCCAGCACATGCTCGTCCTTTTCGCCACCTGCGCAGACGCCCGCGCAGCCCACCACGCAGGTGTGGCTTTTTCCGTGGTCAACATCGGCAATTTGCACTATGGTCCTGGCAAGGAGCAGATTTGCGAATACATCGCCCTGGGCCCAGACGATCGGGCCTGTCTCAAGTATTTCAGCGACCACGGGGTTGAACTCGATTTTCGCTGCGTCCCCTCGGCCACGGCCAGGATACATCTATGATCAATCACCAGAGCGTTTCCCGTCCATGATCACATTCACTGACCTTTTGCTCCTGACCGGGGGCGGTTTTTTTTTGCCCTGTTCTCCCTGACCCGGACTGCCCTGAACATCGGGTTCATCCAGCGCCCTTTTTTCGCTTCCCTCATTTGGGCATTGCTCAGCTTCAACCTGCACCCGGCAGTCAGCGTCGGTATTTTCTTCGAACTCCTCTGGCTTGATCTTTTTCCGGCCGGGACCTTCATCCCGCCACAATCCCTGCTGACCTTGAGTGCGACCCTGACCCTGCTGGCCTGCCTGCCTGGGGCGGATATGCGTCTGACCAGCATCATTCTTGTCGGCACCCTGCCGCTGGCCTATATCGGAGCATGGGTCGAGCAAAGCTACCGCAAAAGGCAGAATCTCAGCTACAATGCCCTTCTCAGCTGGAACCGCCGACACCCCGGCCATGCCTACAGGCCCGAAACGTTGACCATCAGGGCGGTCGTGGAGCAGTCAATCCTCCATTTCGGCCTCTTCCTGCTCTGCGTCACCCCCCTGCTGCCCCTCTTGCGGTTAGCCCAGCCCTGGCTTGGAAGCAGTCCCCAGCCCACTTGGCCCATGCTCTGGATCCTGGCCTGCTGCGGAGCGATTCTGTCTCTGCGCATACGCAAAGCTTACGCCTGCGCCGCTGTCACCTTCGTCCTCGGGGTCTTCGCAACCTTGTGACGCCCCAAGTTAGGACTTGGCAACCGCGAATAATTGTGATATTTGGCACAAACTATTTGTTCGCCAACAAACCCTTGTAGGAGGAATACCATGTCCGTTTTTGTTTTCGGTCACAAGAATCCCGATTCCGACACCATTTGCAGCGCCATTGCCCTGGCTGACCTGAAAAGCAAGCTGGGTGTCGCCTGCACCCCGGCCGCTCAGGGCGAACTGCCCCCCGAGACCAAGTTCATCTTGCAGAAGTTCGGCGTTGCCGCTCCGGCCGTCAAAACGTCCTATGCCGGTGAAAAAGTCTTCCTGGTCGATACCTCCGACCTGGCTCAGCTGCCCGAAGACATCAAGCAGGCTGAAGTGCTCGGTATCGTCGACCACCACAAACTGGGCGACCTAACCACCTCCAGCCCTCTGGAATGCTGGATCTGGCCTGTGGGCTGCACCGCCACCGTGCTCAACGCCATGTACAAATACTTCGGCATCGAGATTCCCAAGAACATCGCCGGCATCATGCTGTGCGCCATCCTGAGCGACACGGTCATCTTCAAGTCCCCGACCTGCACCCCGGCCGACAAGGAAGCCGCCGCCGAGCTGGCCAAGATCGCCGGAGTATCCGACCTGGCCGCCCTGGGTATGGAAATGTTCAAGGTCAAGTCCGCCGTTGAAGGCACCCCGGCCCGCGAGCTGGTCCTGCGCGACTACAAGGACTTCAACATGAACGGCACCAAGGTCGGCATCGGCCAGCTGGAAGTCGTCGATCTGTCCATCCTCGACGCCGTCAAGGCCGACCTGGCCGCCGACATCGTCAAGCTGAAGGCCGAGAAGGGCAACCACTCCATCTTCCTGCTGCTGACCGACATTATGAAGGAAGGCTCCGAGATCCTGATCGCCTCCGACGACCCCTCCGTGGTCGAGAAAGCGTTCAGCGTCAAACCCGTCGACGGGAAGGCTTGGCTGCCCAAGGTCATGTCCCGCAAAAAGGACGTCGTGCCCAAGTTCGAGAAGGTTTTCGCCTAAGCCGCGACTTCCCCAGTAACGACAAAGCCCGTCCAGGTTCGCCTAGGCGGGCTTTTTGTGTTCTGGCTTCATCCAGGGTTGGCCAAACCGGATCGACATCTGAACGTGGAATGGCCTCAAGATAGACACGATACGTTTTCGAGGAAAGTTAAAATCAAGCGTTAGAGGCTGAAACGTCCATGTTATTCAAAAAAACAAAGGTATTGCGTTGACATATTGAGATTTGAGGCGGCAATCAAGGCTCATCCGTGCTGACACGTGCTTCAACATTGAGCTGCATTATGAAAGATGACAAAGCAGGCACGAGTTTTCGGCTGGCCCCGATGTCTCCGCTGAGTCGGACATGCACGCTGTTTCTTCTGGCGCTGCCACCCACATTCCTCATTGCCGCGCTCTACCTGACAAGTGTCCTCACCGAACTCACCCTAATCACCCTGCTCTTCACCGCCACATACATTTGGATTTGGCTCTGGTTCCGCCCCACCCGGTTCATCGTCCATCGCGGAGGGATCGAGGTGTGCTGGCCCCTCAAACGCCGTGAGATCGCCCAGGAGGACATTTCGAATGTGCGGTTGATGGACGTACAGCAGCTGAAAAGGGAAATCGGCTGGGGCGTGCGAATCGGTGCCGGTGGACTTTGGGGCGGCTTCGGTTGGCTGTGGACAAAGCGGCGGGGAGTCGTTCAAATGTATGTCTCGCGTACAGACGGGTACGTGTGGCTCGACTGCACTGGCAAACGGCCGTGGCTCATTACCCCGGAACAGCCAGAAACGTTCGTGCGCGCGTTGTCGCGTTTGTACCCGTTGGAATGAGCGCCCGAGCTGTTGGACCAGCAGGTTGCGTCCAGCAACACGTGCGACGGATGCGGCTGGGACCCGCCGCAAAAGGCGGTCCTGAGCTGCAGGGGAGAGGGAAAGAGATTATTTATCGGAATTACAGGGAAGTTTCCAGAAGTGACATGCACAGGTCATGAGCCTGTCTGCTGAGCCGTGGTCTTGACCGAGCCTCCGACCTCCTGCCGCAGGGCATCGACCTTGCCACGCAGGTAGGCGGCCACCAGATCACCCATGTCCTCGCTGCCCGAATACCTGCCCGCGTATTCCCGCAGATCCTCCTCTGCCTCCTTCTCCATGCGCTCGGACTCCATGAACATGAGGAAAACCAGCCCCAGGGCAGCGTTGTTCTCCACGCTGCCGTCGCAGAGATGCTGCAGCTGTTCGCCGGGCACGGTCTCGAACAGCCGGTCCGCGAACTGGCCGATCCACTTGGCATACAGGTCTGGCATGAGGTCCGGGATGAGTTCGGCCAGGCGCCGGGCGGCATCCTCCGGCACGTTGGGCATGGTCACCAGCAGGTATTCGGTCAGGGCCTCCTGGCGGCGCTCCCTGCTGTTCGAGAATTTGTCCAGGATGACGAGATAGATATGGGCCCGCAGCTGGGCCTGGGTCAGGGGCATACGTTCTCCGTGATACCGCTTTGCCGAAACCGCCCTAGACCCCGAACGGGCAGAGGCAGCGAGGGTTTTCAACCACTGCGGCCATGACGATGCGGGCGCAGGCCTCGGCATCGGACGCGGCATTGTGATGATTCAGTTCAAGACCGAGATAGCGGCAGACGTCGGGGAGCTTGGTCGGCCGCAGTCCCCACTGGTTGCGGGCCAGGTCCACAGTGCAGACGAAGGGCAGGCGTGGCGCGGGCAGACTGGCCATGGCGCAGCAGGCCCCGAGCACCGCGCGGTCGAAACGCGCGTTATGGGCGGCCAGGAAATCCGCACCCTCCAGGAACTGGGCGTTGTCGATCCAGAAGTCCTTGAAGCCCGGGCAATCCTTGACGTCGGACCAGCGGATGCCGTGCACGCCGACGCAAAATGGCGAAAATCGGGAACGCGGCGGACGGATCAGGGCGTAGAGTCTGTCGACGATGGACCCGTCACGGACCTTGGCCAGGCCCACGGCGCAGGCGCTGTCCCGCTGGGCGTCCGCGGTCTCGAAATCGATGGCAACGTAGGTCTTGGGAAACGCCATTTCAGCAGATGCGCGGCAGTTGTTCGCCTTCGAGCATGTCCATGAGCCTGGTGCCCCCAAGCGGCGTCTCCAGCACGACCTTGCCGGGGTGTCCGGCCCGCACCTCCCCGATGCGGGCCGCGTCGCGGCCCAGGGGGTCGGCCTGCATGATATCCAGGGCCTGTCTGGCATGTTCTGCGGGCAGAATGCACAAAAACTTGCCCTCGTTGGCCAGGTACAGGGGATCCAGCCCCAGAAAGGAGCACCCGCCGCTGACCTCGGGCCGGACCGGCACGCGGTCCTCGAAGATCCGGCACTCCACGCCGGACTGTCCGGCGATCTCGTTCAGGGTCGTGGCCAGACCGCCGCGGGTCGGGTCACGCAGAACATGCACCTCGGGAACCGCCTCCAACAGCCGGACCACGAGATGATTCAGCGAGGCGCAGTCCGAAAGCACCGGCGCATCGAAGTTCAGCCCTTCACGCCGGGACAGGATGGCCAGGCCATGGTCCCCCACGAATCCGCTGACCAGAATGACGTCGCCAGGCCTGGCCCGATGCCCGCTGGGCGCCACAGGCACGAAAATCTCGCCGATCCCGGTGGTGTTGATGAAGATCTTGTCCACCATCCCTCTGGGCACGACCTTGGTGTCGCCCGTGACGACCAGCACCCCGGCCTCGCGGGCGGCCCGTCCCATGGACTGGACGATGCGTTCCAGGTCAGCCATGGGCAGGCCCTCTTCGAGGATGAACCCGCAGGTCAGATAGCGGGGCCGGGCCCCGAGCATGGCCACGTCGTTGACGGTGCCGTGCACGGCCAGAGCTCCGATGTCGCCTCCGGGAAAAAAGATGGGGTCAACGGTAAAGGAGTCGGTGCTGACGGAGATGGGGCCGGAGATGTTCAGGACAGCCGCATCATCCAGGCGGTTCAGGACCTCGTTGCCCAGGTGCCTGACGAACAGTTCCCCGATGAGCCTGTGCGAAGCCTTGCCGCCGCTGCCGTAGTCAAGAAGAACCCTTTCCACACGCATCCCCTTTGAAGTGCTGAAGATCGTCCTGGCCGCGAAGCATTCAGGGCCGCCTAGACATGGTATTTATAGTATGCGGCGCAAGACCCCTCGGTGGAAACCATGCACGGTCCCACCGGCGCGGCCGGCGTGCAGGCCTTGCCGAAAAGGGGGCATTTGTTCGGAGAGAGTTTGCCCTTGAGCACGTCGCCGCATCGACAGCCCTTGATGGCAGGCACATCGCGCAACGTGAGACCGAAGACGCGCATGGCGTCAAAGGCTGCGAACTCCTCTCGCACGGCCAGACCGCTGTTCGGAATCATGCCGATGCCCCGCCACAGGGCGTCGCAGGGGGCAAAAACCTCGTCCATGACAGACATGGCCTTGGGGTTGCCGGTGTCTGACACCACCCGGGTATACGCGTTGACCACGTCAACACACCCCTGCTTGCGCATGGTCACGAAAAGGTGCAGGGCCTGCAGAATATCCACAGGCTCGAATCCCGCGATGACCGCAGGGAGCCCGTGCTTCCGGGCCAGAAAGCGATACGGCTCCACGCCGATGATGGCAGAGACGTGCCCGGGCAGGAGGAACGCCTGGACCCGCAACTCAGGATCGCCCACCAATGCCTCCAGGGCCGGCGGGACCAGCTTGTGGAAGCAGAGCACGGAGAAATTGGTCACCCCCTCCTCGCGGGCGGCTTTGACCGTCGCGGCGATGGCCGGGGCAGTTGTCTCGAAACCCACGCCCAGGAACACGACCTTGTCGCCAGGATTGTCCTGGGCGATCTTCAAGGCATCGAACGGGGAATAGACGACCTTGACACGGGCCCCTTCGGCCTGGGCCCCCTTCAGGGTCTTCCTGTCCGGACCAGGCACGCGCATCAGGTCCCCGAATGTGGTGATGACCGCGTCCCTGCCGGCCAGGTCCAGAAACGCGGCCACCTCGCTGTCATGGGTCACGCAGACCGGGCAGCCGGGCCCTGAAAGGTGCACGACCTTGTCGGACAGCAGAGAGCGCACCCCGCTGCGGAAAATGGAGACCGTATGCGTTCCGCATACCTCCATGAAGCGGAGCTCCCCGTCCAGTTCGGAATGAATCCGTTCCAGCAACGCCTTGCACAGCTGGGGATCCTTGAAATTGTCAAGTAAGCGCAATGTTCAGTCCTTCCTCGAAAAGTTTCAGCGTTGCGATGGCCTCCTCCCGGTCCAGACGGGTCAGGGCGAATCCAGCGTGGACAATGACGAAGTCTCCCACCTCCAGAGTCTCTGGCAACACATCCAGCCGCACGTTCTGATACGTGCCCGCAATCTGCACTTCAGCTGTTTTTCCATCAATTTTGACAACTTCCATTGGAACGGCCAAGCACATGAGCCAAATCTCCCGCTTTGCTTTTTGTCACCGCTGTTGCTAAATCCCTGTCTGTTCCGTGTCAATGAACTCTTCCCGAGCCAGAACTATGACCCAGCAGGAAATCCCCCTCTCCCCCATTGCCACTGGCTTATCCGGCTCCATCCCCACCGATGCGCTCTGCCGGACATGGTGGGAACAGTGCGACATGCTCGACAATATCAAACAGCATAGCCAGCTGGTGGCCGAGGTGGCCACGACACTGGCCATGCTGGCCGTGGAATGTGGCCGGGGAAACACAACGGACCTGCCCGGCGCGGACTTCGTGCAGGCCGTGCGCGCTGCCGGACTCCTGCACGACCTGGGCAAGACCTACACCATTGTCCACGGCGGCAACCACAGCCAGATTGGCGCGGCCTGGACCATGGAGCTGACCAGGAATCCGGCCATCGCCCAGGGCGTCATGCACCACGTGTACTGGCCAGGGCAGCTGGATCTCAACATGCATTTTCTGCCTTTGGCCATCATCTACGCGGACAAAAGGGTCAGACACGACGCCCTGGTCTGCGTTGAGGAACGTTTTGCGGACCTGATGGATCGATACGGCACCAACGAGCGCAGCCGGGGCTGGATCGAGCGGTCCAGACGCCAGAACATTGAACTCGAGCACCTTTTGAGCATCTTTTTGGAGGAAGACATCCATGCATATCCTTTTGATCGCCGGCGGCTGGTCGGGTGAACGCGAAGTCGCCCTGAGCGGGGCCAGGCAAATAGAAAAAGGCTTGCAGGCTCTGGGCCACACCGTCACCCTGTTCGATCCCGCCAGGGATCTGCGTGGTCTCCCTGCCGCGGCCCAAGGCAAAGATTTCGCCTTCATCAACCTGCATGGCTCTCCCGGGGAGGATGGGCTGGTCCAGTGTCTTCTGGAACGCATGGGCCTGCCCTTTCAGGGCTCGGATTCCCGGTCTTCACTCTTGGCCCTGAACAAGGCCGTGTCCAAACAGATTTTCGAGGCCGCCGGGCTGGCCACGCCAGCCTGGGAATTCGTGCCCGCCAGTCATGTGGCCGAATGGCGCCCTCTGCTGCCCTTTCCGCTGGTGGTCAAGCCGAACACGGGCGGGTCGAGCCTTGGCGTGGGTGTGATCAGATCCGAAGAGGAACTGGAAGCCTATCTTCTGCAGCCGGAAATCGCAGGCCAGGACCTGCTGGCCGAAACCCTGATCCACGGCCAGGAATTGACCTGCGGGGTGCTGGAGGGCGAAACCCTGCCCCCCATCCTCATCCGCCCCAAGCATGGAAAATTCTTCGATTATGAAAGCAAATATGTCGCCGGAGCGTCGGAAGAAGTCTGTCCCGCTCCCATTTCCCCGGAGTTGACCGCCACCCTTCAGCGTATGGCCCGCATTGCCCACGATGCGCTGGAACTGAGCGATTACAGCCGGGCTGACTTCATCGTCACGGACAAAGACGTGCCGTACATCCTGGAGGTCAACACCCTGCCCGGCATGACCGCCACCAGCTTGCTGCCGCAGGAGGCCCAGGCCGTGGGCCTGCCTTTTGAGCAACTCCTGGCTCGGCTCATCGGACTGGGCCTGCGCAAGAAATCCTGATGCCTCGCCTTCACCCGGGGCTGCGGCTGGGGTTCAACCTCCTGTACACCCTGCTCTGGTGCATGGCTGGCCCGGCGCTTTTCCTTTGGACCCGCATGCGCCTGGGATGGAAGGAGCGCCTTGGATTGAACCTCCCCGGACCAGCCGAAATCTGGGTCCAAGGGGCCTCAGCAGGGGAATGCGCCCTGGTGGACAGCCTGGTCCGCCATCTGCCGGACTGCTCCATCCTGGCCACGACATGCACGGCGCAGGGGAGGGAGGTTCTCGAAAGAATCCAGGACAAGCAGGGGCTTGCCATCCGCATGTTCCCCCTTGACCTCCCTCTGCTCCAGCGCCGGATGCTGGAATGCGTTCGACCCCGGGTGGTCATCCTGCTTGAAACCGAGATCTGGCCTGGCTTGCTCCTCTCCTGCGCGGCCCTGGCTATCCCTGTCGTGTTCATCAACGCCCGCATGAGCAGCGCATCCCTGGCCGGGTACCTCTGGCTCCGCCCCCTTCTGGCGGCCTGCGCGCCGGCGGCCATCGGCGCCATTTCCCCGGCGGACGCCCTCCGCTTCAGGCTGGTTTTCGGCCCAGTCCAGACCCGCGTCACGGGCAACATCAAATTCGACCGGGCCCTGGGCACACCCTTTTTGGACCGGAAGGACAACCCCCTGGCCGCCCTGATCCCGCAGGATGCCCCTTTTTTGGTCCTCGGATCGGTGCGCCAGGAAGAGGAATCCATGGTCCTCACCCTGCTCCAGTCCCTCCTGACCGAGCAGCCGGACTGTGTCGTCGGGATCTTTCCCCGACACATGAGCCGCATACAGGCCTGGGCGGACCGTCTTGCCATGGCTCGGATTCCCTCTGTGTTGCGCAGTGAACTCGGCACTGCGGCCACACCCGGCAGCGTGGTCCTGTGGGACAGGTTCGGGGAACTGGGGATGGTTTACGGGCTGGCCAGCCGCGCCTTTGTTGGCGGGAGCCTGGCCAGGCTTGGAGGTCAGAACTTCCTGGAACCCCTGGCCCAGGGGGTCCTCCCTGTCGTGGGGCCCCATACACGCAATTTCGATTGGGTCGGGGACGGCATATTCGAAAACCTGGTGTTCAGAAACGCCGACATCTCCAAACTGGCCAAGGAACTTGTCAAGCCAGCGCCCAGCCGACCAGCGGTGCGGGACAGGGCCCTCGCCTACATCCGCTCCCGGCAGGGGGCCACGGCCGCGTCCGCAGCTCTGATTATTCACCATTTTCCCCGGAGTTCCCATGCCTGACGTCATCGCCATCATTCCGGCCAGATATGAAAGCTCGCGATTTCCAGGCAAACCCCTGGCCCTCATCCACGGCAAGCCCATGTTCTGGCACGTCATGCACCGCGCCTCCCTCTGCCCTCAGGTCCAGTCTGTTGTCCTGGCCACGGATGACGAACGCATCCTGAACGCGGCCCAGGAGCTGGCCATGCCCGCGCTGATGACGAGCCCATACCACGCCAGCGGCACGGACCGGGTGCTGGAAGCCGCGCGCAAGTTGCAGGCCGGTCCTGACAGTGTCATCCTCAATGTGCAGGGTGACGAACCGGCCCTCAATCCCGAAATGCTTTCCGAACTGATCCTCCCCTTCAGGGACCCGGCCACGCAGGTCACCACCCTGGGACACCCCATTTCA
>JAAYCS010000132.1 GCA_012729655.1 Desulfovibrionales bacterium
GCATGATGATGTCGAAGCGGCGGCCGCCTTCCTTGACCGGATAGACCCACTGGTTGGTGACCACGTAATCGTTGTTGCTCAGGTTCTCGAAGTCGATCAGCCGTACCGGCGTGTGTTCGCCGCGCTCGCCGAAGGGCATGGACTTCTCGCCCCGCAGCCATTCGGCAAACAGCTCATTGGCCCGCACCAGGCCTTCGCTCTGTACCGACAGCGGAATGGTCCGCAGGCGGTAGAGCACCTCGTCGGCGCGGTCGGGCTGGGCCTTGATTTCCGGGTTCAGGCGGATGAGGGCGTCGCGCACCATCGACTCCACCAGCACGTCAGAATGCTGACGGGGCAGCTCCTCGGCGGCCACAAAACGCCATTTAAGGCTTGAAATCTGAAGGGTGAGGTGTGAATCGAGATAATCAGCTTGCGGTTCGGCAACGCACCATTGATTGTCCCGGTCAGACAGTGTGTCCAGCACGAGTTGTTCAACCGTATTTTCCTCATTGAAGTAGGTCATTTCTGTCCGCCTCCTGCCAATGAGGAAAGTTTTCTGCTCGTCAAACGTGCCAGAATGTCATCGCTGCCCAGTTTCGTTTCGGCCAGCTTGCGGGCAGCAAGCTCCCTCCATTCAATAACTCCAGGCGACCGGAAAGAGTCCCATAGCACTCGCATTGTTGCCATGCACTCTTCTGAAAACTTCTTGAAGTCTTCAACGCTGATGTAAAAAACATCGCCCGTATGAGGTTCCGCAGCAAAATGTAATTTGTCCGATGTCGAGCAGAACACGACCGAGAAACTTACTCCTGGGTGTTCTGCTGCGAGGGTGTCCGGATGGGCCTTGGCCTGAAGTGTTTTCTCTTTTGAGACGACAGGATTCTCTCCGGTTGCCGTGTAATCCTCAAAAACAACGCCCTGTCGCCCAAAGATCCACCACGGGTCCGGGTCGCCGGATCGCTCAGTGTTCCCCGATTCAAAGCCCAGCAGGCGACCGAGCTTGACTTGCGCTTCTTCAAACGCCTTCGCCTCCGTGCTTGAAAGCCCTTCCCGGATGGCCTGGAAATATTTTTCAATTTTTACGCTGCCGGACTTTCCAAACCGTTCAAGGACTCCTTCTATACGCTCGATGCGCTCTCCATAAATGACATCGACGGGTGCTTCCTGTGTCTGGTTGGAGAGCAGCTTTTGAATCTGTTTGAGCCATGGCAACGTACTGGCGCATGAAAAGGCAGCAGAAAAATGTTCTTGAGCTACCGGTGCTTGCTCCGCCTGATAGGCTGCTGAGCCAGCAAGGTAGTTCCAAAGAGCAGAATATCCCTTCAGGTCATGCCCACCGGCAAGGCTGGCCAACACGTCTTTTGCGGAAGAGAGAGCGCTGTCAAAATCGCCGGACCAAAGGGCATCGTGAAATTTCACTTCATGCACCACAGAGTTCCCGAGCGGACTTGCCGATGGTATGGGCGATTGAGTCAGTTCGTCTCTCGTTTCCAATATATGGTTATCAGCCGATTTCCACTCTGGCCCGTGGGCAACGAATATGTCGATGTTATCCCCCAGTTCAGACGGATTATCGACTTTTGATTGTTCGACACCGAAATTGACTTCGGCCTGAAGTTCCGGATGCAGTGTTTCTCGCTTTTCCGGCATGTGGAAATACTGATGCACCTTGTCGCCGATGATAACCACGAGCGCGTAATCGGTTGATGAACGTGTGCATCTTCCTACCGCCTGAGTTATCCTGGTGCGGATGCGAACCTGGAAGAGAACAGAGGCCCCAAGGCGGCTGATGATGAAGCGCTCCTGCAGATTTGTAGACTCCGGAAGACCATAGATAATCAGGTATCTGCATTCGTCTCCGATCAGATCGATTCCGTCATACCTGTTCGCCAGAACCGCAATGGCGGAACCGGCCTGGGTGAATGATTTCTTCGACGCCTCCAATTGTGCGGCGTCAAAGAGGGTATGACCCTGCGTCGCCGGAAGTGCTCCAATGGCTTCTCTGACTTTATCAGCATCACGGTTGCTTGGGGTGAGGACGAGTGCTCTGTCAAATTTCGTAGTCCAGGAAATCGCGAGACTCAATGAAGCCGCTTCATCCCAATTCCGCATAGGAAACACGAAGAAACGTCGACCGATTCCCTGCTTATCCCAGCCCTCTGGAGCAGGTATCCGTTCGATTTTCTTACGCCCGAAAATTCTTTCCAGATCCCCACCTTCTCCGAGAGTCGCGGACATATAAATGCGCTGCCGCGCATTCTGAAACGGCGCAAAGCTCTTGGTGGGCGCTATAAGAGGACGAATGAGAATGGAATTGCTGGAGTAATAGAGATGGCAGGCGTGAAGGTGATCTCTGATCATGCGCCATCGATAACTGTATTCCTCCGGGCTTTCATCGTCTCTGGAAGCACTATCAATTGCAGCCGTCAGAGCGGTCCTGCACTTGAGTAAATATGGCGTCGGAATCTTGTTCACGAATGACGTATCAAGCGATCCCTCATTGCCCTGATCATAACGGAGCTGGTCATTTTCCGTGGTGTAAGGTGCGATGATCTGCCAGATCGCATCGAAGGTGGTTTCA
>JAAYCS010000133.1 GCA_012729655.1 Desulfovibrionales bacterium
ACCCTGGGAAAGACGATCATCGACATTCCGGTGGATGCCGCATCGCAGATCTATGCGGATTATGGCTCATCCCAGAACATCGTCGTCTTTTTCACCCCTGCCGTTGCGGATTTCGACGTGCCCCTGAACGAAACGTCCCTGGTCCGGCAGATCACCAAGGATATGGACGGGAACAAGGTCAAGTCCCTTTCCATCGCCCTGAATGCCAAAAGCAAATTCCTCCTTTCCAAGCAGAACGACACCCTGGGCAGGCTGATGCTCGTTTCCGACAACATCCCCGCCCCGCAACTTCCCTCGAACTCCATCAGCGGCCTGAACTTCCAGCCCAAGGGCGGTGCGCTGCAGGTCGTCACCTACTCCAGTCTTCCCTTTGAGGTGACCCCGGAACAGGGCGACAATTTCAGGCTCGTCTTCCACAAGGCCCGCTTCCAGGACAAACTGCTCAAGAAATACGACCTCACCCGTCTTGGCTCCGCAGTGGAAAATGTCAGCGCCCACAACGACGAGAGCGGCAATGCGTTTCTCCTTTTCTCCGGACCGAAAAGCCCTGCCCTTTCCGTTGCGCGCAAGGGGGACGAGACCACCATCCTGCTCAAAACGGGCATGCCTGCGCGACAGCCTGCCGGCGTCGCCACCCCCCAGAAAAAACTGGTTCCCATGGCCCAGGTGGACGCCGACCAGGACAACGAAATCCCTGAGCTGAACACCCTCTTTCCGGGCATGAAGTCCAACTACACAGGAGAAAGAATATCCATCGACCTGCAGGACGCCGACATCGAGCACGTCCTGCGCCTCATATCGGAAATCAGCGGCTACAATTTGATCCTCGATGATGAAATCTCGGGCAAGATTTCCCTGAAGCTGGTCGATATCCCCTGGGATCAGGCCCTGGACCTCGTTCTCCTGCAGAAGAACCTGGGCATGGTCATGAAGGGCAACATCCTGCGCGTTTCCACCGCAGCCAAGCTCGAAGCGGAACGGGCCCAGATCCAGAAGGCCCGCGAGGCGGCGATCCAGGCCCAGGTCAGCATGCAGAATCTGGCCCCGCTGAAGACGGAATACATCCAGATCAACTACAACACGGCAGCCGAGTTCGAAGGCAAGGTCAAATCCCTGCTCACGCCCCGGGGCGCTGTGACGTCCGATCCGCGCACGAACATGCTCATTGTCAACGATACGGAAGAATCCCTGCGCCGGGTGAACAGCTTCATCAAGAAGCTGGACCGGGCCGAACGCCAGGTCATGATCGAAGCCCGCCTGGTCTACGCCACCGACGAATTCCAGCGCAGCCTGGGCGTGAAATGGGGGACCGAGTACGCAACGGAAACCGGGGCCAATATGCCCGGCGAGCAGTGGCGGGGGAATTTCGTGTCGACCGGATTGAATCAGGTAAACACTGTCAACGGCATCACCCTCGGCGGGACCATTGGCAAATTCCTCGGCGAAGACCTGTTCACCCTGGACGCCTCCCTGCAGCTTGGCGAGCAGAAAAACCTGGTCAAAACCATATCCTCGCCCAGGGTCCTGACCCTGAACAACAACCGCGCCGAGATCTCCCAGGGCACCAAGTTGGCCACGGCCACGGAATCGGAAAGCGGCGGCACCACCACCGAGTACGAAGAGGCCGTGCTGAAGATTTCCGTCCTCCCGCAGATCACCCCGGACAACAAGCTGATCCTGGATCTGGAGATCAGCGACGACAGCCCCAAGAGCGACGGCCGGGACATCGACACGAAGCAGACCAAGACCAAGATGATGGTCAACGACCGGGAAACCATCGTCATCGGCG
>JAAYCS010000134.1 GCA_012729655.1 Desulfovibrionales bacterium
CTGCGTGTGAAGGTGAACGTCGTGGCCCTGAAAGGGGTCAATGACGGTGAACTGCCCGGGTTTGTCGATTTCGCCTGCACCCATGGGGTGGACGTGCGCTTCATCGAGTTCATGCCCATCGGCTATCAGTCCCGGTGGAGCCAGGACAATTACTGGCCTGCCGAAGAGATCATCAGGGCGGTGGAAGAACTGGTATCTCTGGATGAGGTTCGCGAGGCTTCCCGCAACAGCGGTCCGGCCCGCATGTACCGGATTTCGGGAGGAAGTGGGAGGATCGGGGTCATTTCCGCGGTCAGTCACCATTTCTGCGACAGCTGCAACCGCTTTCGGGTCACCTCCGACGGCAAGTTGCGGACCTGCCTTTTTTCAGATCAGGAATATGATGTGCGGGCCATTCTGCGCAGTCCAGGCCATGGCACGGCCGAACTGCTGGACCTGTTCCAGCGGGCCAACCGGGAAAAACCCATGGGCTACCGCCTGCTGCGGGACAGGCAGCGCACCCAGGTCTGCAATCGGGCCATGACCGCCATTGGCGGATAGGGGTTACCGTTTTTTGCGGCCGTCCCTGCTCTTCTTGACGATCAGGTCATCCACAGCGTCAGGTGTGGCGGGAATGGCCAGGATGGGTTCTCCTTCCTCCAGAACGCGGTCGAGGTCCAGGGTCTTGATCTGAATGTCGGAACCAAAGGCGTCCTCCTGCAGGGCGAGATAGGCGGTTTTGGAAAAGGCCCGGGCTCTGGCCCACCAGAAGCTCCCTTTTTGCTCCCAGAAGCGCTGTCCGGAACGGTAGGCGTAGAGGCCTGAACAGGCCAGAAAAGCCAGGTTGGTCTTGATAGCCGTTACGATGGCCTTCCCCACCATGCCCTTGGCCTCTTGAAACGCGAGTCGCGTTTCGGGTCTGACGGCCGGCAGATTGCTCGTTTGCGTTTTTTTGTTTTTGCTCATGTCCGTCCGGAATTGCAGTGTCCCCTTGCCGTTGGGTCAGACAATGGAATTCGTCCCATACGGAACTCCAGGGGGATTTGCAAATGGGCAGGGAGACGAGGACATTTTTTCAATTCACTGACCGACAGCAGTATTGTGGCAAGGGGGTACATGGAACGCCAGGAAATACGATTTGAGAATGTGGATTTTGCAAGGGAGGTGTGCGGTCCGGGTAACGCCCACCTGGAGATCGTGGCTCAGATTTCGGGCTTGCGGGTCGAGAGCAGGGGGAACGAACTGGCCATTTTGGGGGACGACCAGGTCATGGTTGCCCTGGTGACCCGGTATTTTGCGCAGATCTATGAACTTGTCCGCACAGGATATCAGCTTTTCGACCGGGACATCGAACAGAGTTTGCGGATCATGCTCCGTGACCCATCCACCCCACTGAAAAAATACTATCAGGAATCGCAGTTTGCGGTTTCGCCCAGGAAGAGCATCTGTCCCAAGACAGTGACGCAGCGCGAGTACCTGCATGCCCTGCGGGATGTGGATCTTGTCTTGGGCATCGGTCCTGCCGGCACAGGCAAGACCTACCTGGCCGTGGCCGTGGGCGTGTCCCTTTTTCTGCAGAAAAAGATCAAGCGCCTGATTCTGACCCGACCGGCGGTGGAGGCAGGGGAGAAACTGGGATTTCTGCCCGGCGACCTGGTCGAGAAGGTCAACCCCTACCTGCGTCCCCTGTATGACGCCCTGCACGACATGCTCGACTACAATCGGGTGCAGGAGATGATCGGCACCGGGGCCATCGAGATAGCCCCACTGGCCTTCATGCGTGGCCGGACGCTGAACAACGCCTTTGTCATTCTGGACGAGGCCCAGAACACATCCCCAGAACAGATGAAGATGTTCCTGACCCGTCTGGGCTATGGGTCGCGGGCCGTGGTCACCGGAGACATCACTCAGATCGACTTGCCGGCACATGTGGGCTCCGGACTGATCCAGGCCATGGAGGTCCTGCACGGCGTGCAGGGCGTCTCCATGATTCATTTCACAGAGGAGGACGTCATCCGGCATCCCCTGGTGGGCCGCATCGTCAGGGCGTATGACCGACACCGCCAAGCGGCGGAGGCCAAAGGGGAAAAACGCTGATGCTCCATTTGATACGGAACGTGGCGACGGATCCCCGCTTTCCCTTGTCCGCCCCGGAATTGGGGGGAATTTTCGGCTCCCTGGCCGAGGTGTTTGGCCTGGAGGAATGGGCCTTGTGCCTGCGCATCGCCGATGACCGCGAGATATCTGCCCTCAATGCCTCCTTCCTGGACTGTCTGGGCCCGACCAACGTATTGAGTTTCCCCGCTCAGGAGGCTGGATGGCTGGGGGATATGGTTCTGTCGGCAGAAACTCTGGTCCGGGAGTCCTTCATCTACAATCAGGATCCTTTCGAATACACCGTGCGCCTACTGGCTCACGGCCTGCTTCACCTCATGGGCCATGATCACGGCCCGGAGATGGAGGCCCTGACTGATCTGGCGGTGGCTTGCGTCACCCTTGATCCTGACGAGGCGGCTGTCCGTCTTTTTCCTTCTGTTTGAGCACGTTGTACCAAAGCCTGGGGCTGA
>JAAYCS010000135.1 GCA_012729655.1 Desulfovibrionales bacterium
AGGAGATATTACAGGGCACAGAAGGCCGTGCGCAGCGTGACGCAGCCATCCTCAAGGCCTGCCATGTGTACGGATACACCCAGGCACACGTTGCTGCCGCAACAGGATTGCACTATTCGACGGTCAGTAAAATCATCAGGAAGGTTGAATAATTCAAGATTCAAGATCTGACCCCAGTATTTCCCAGTATTTCCAGGATTTCCCCCAATCACCACTCGCCGCAAAAAATAGTATTGCGATCCTAATAAAGCTCAAATACGATCGGATTCAAATCCTATCTTTCCGGAGATCGCCATGCTCGACGACCTTTTCGGCCTCAGTCAGACATTGATCCGCGTCCGCAATCGCCCCTACAGGCGTCCTCTCTTCGAGGATGTTCTTTCAGGAGGGCGATTTCACATTATCGTCGGCCCGCGTGGGGTCGGGAAGACCACGGTCATGATCCAGCACCTCCTGGCCGGCAGTGGCGGCGATGTTTTCACGCGCAAGGGCTTGTATGTGCAGGCGGACCATTTTCTGGTCGCACGTTCGTCGCTGTATGAGATCGCCGATGAATTCCACAAGTATGGCGGGGAGGTCATCTGCTTTGATGAAATCCACAAATATCCATCCTGGTCCATGGAACTCAAAAGCATGGCCGACACCTTCCCCGGTCTGAAAATCATCGCTTCGGGCAGTTCGGCCCTGGAGATTGTGCGCGGCAGCCATGACCTGAGCCGCAGGGCCCTGGTTCTGCGGATGCGGGGACTGTCGTTTCGGGAGTATCTCGGCATGGTCCACGGGCTGGAGTTCGGCCGGCTGGCGCTCTCGGAACTTGCAGAGGGCCATGAGCGGGCGGCGGAGCGGATTGTCCACGAACTGGAGCAGGGCGGGCACAAGGTGCTGCCTCTTTTCAACGACTATCTGACGCGCGGGTATTATCCGTATTTTCTGGAATATCCCGACATGGCGCAGTTCCAGCTCTCGCTGATCCAGCAGGTCCAGGCCGCCCTGGAGGTGGATCTGCCCGCCATCCATCCCGCCCTTGGCGGGGCGAGTATCCGCAAGATGCGCAAACTGCTGGCCGTCGTTGCAGGGCTGGTGCCGTTCACCCCGGATATGAAAGCCCTCAAGGGCATGCTTGAGATAGGCGATGAGCGCACCTTGAAAACGTATCTCGGATTTCTGGAGGAGGCTGGCATTCTGCTGACCGTGTCCAAGAGCGACAAGGGCCTGCGCGCCATGGAGAAGCCCGAGAAGATCTATCTGAACAACCCCAATCTCTACCATGCCCTTTCCGGCCATTCGGCAGCGGACAGGGGCGCTGTCCGCGAAACGTTCTTCCTGAGCATGCTGCAGGCGGACCACACGGTCAGGGTTGCCCCCAAGGGTGATTTCCTGATCGACGGCCGCCTGACCTTCGAGATCGGCGGGAAAGGCAAGGACGGCGGCCAGATACAAGGGGTGGAAAACGCCTGGCTGGCCCTCGACAATATCGAGATAGGCGTGGGGCGCAGGATTCCGCTGTGGATGTTCGGGTTTTTGTGAGGGGATGGGAGGTGGATGGGAGGAGGATAGAGCCAGCGACTGAGGCAGCGATAGAACCAGCGATAGGAATAAAGGAGATCACTCGCGCTAACGTCCGCCTGCAATGGTTGACCAAATGGAAAGAATATAAAAAAGGACTCTGGCCAACTGGCCGGAGTCCTTTACTTTATTTGGTAGCGAGGGAGGGAATTGAACCCCCGACACTGCGGATATGAGCCGCATGCTCTAACCGTCTGAGCTACCTCGCCATGAGCGCTTATGGGGTGTGCCCGAAAGCGAAGTCGGTTATTATAGTCGGCCCGGACAAATGGCAAGTACAATTTCAGGGCGCTGCCCATTTTGCCAGTTTGCGACTTGGCGCGGAATGAGGTAAGTGCCACCCACAGGATCAACATGGGACCAATGCCGAACTGGTGGTCCAGGGCAAAGCGGAGAACTGTCCATGTCTGAAAACAAGCGGATCCACATCCGCAAGGGCTGTCTCGTCCCGGTGCGATACACCTACGCAGGGGAAAAGCAGACATTCTACGCCAGGCTGATCAATTACGGCGATGGCGGCCTGTGTCTGAGGACCCGCACCCCCATTGAGGATGGCGTCCGGCTGGAACTCTCCCTGGAAGGATACAGTCCGGACAGGGATTCCCTGGGGGAATTCGAGCGCTACCTGATGGCCGTGTGCTGGACCAGAAAGATTCCCGAGCGGGGTCTGCCTGTTTACGAAACAGGGCTCAAATACGTCGAATGAAGCGCGGACGGGCCGGATGCGGCCCGTTCGTTTTTTCAGCGTTCACTTCAGGTCAGCTGCGGTACAGGATGCGGTCCGAAACCTTGTCCACGCTGGGCGTGCCGGTCATGACCATGGCCTGCATGAGCTCCGTGCGCAGGGATTCGATGAAGGCCGCCACTCCGTCGGTCAGGCCGCCCATGGCGCAAATGCTGAAAGGCCGCCCGATGAGGACTGCATCGGCGCCCAGGGCCAGCATCTTCAGCACGTCTGCCCCTGTGCGCACGCCTCCGTCCACCAGGATGTCCATTTTGCCTTTCAGGCGTCCGGCGATCCCGGGCAGCACTTCGGCTGTCCCAGGGGTATGGTCCAGCACCCGGCCGCCGTGGTTGGACACGACGATGGCGTCCGTCCCGGCCTCCAGGGCCATTTCGGCGTCCTGCACGGTCATGACGCCTTTGAGAATGAATTTCGTGCCCACTTTGGCGACGATTTGCCGCAATGCATCCAAGGACTTGGGCGTGACTGGCCGGCCCATCTTGCGCAGGGTGATCAGTCCGGCGGCATCGATGTCCATCCCGATGGCCACTGCCCCGCAATCCCTGGCCTTGGCGAGCTTGTCATAGAGCTCCTTGTCCTCCCAGGGTTTGATGAACGGTATGCCCCATCCTTGGGCCCTGGAGATGGCAGCAAATCCGGCCTCGTGGATGAAGGGCGGCACACCGTCACCGGTGCAGCCGATAGTGCCACACTGCCTGCAGCCGTCAATGATGGCGGTGATGTATTCCTCTTCGGTGCGCTTGCCGCCCATGTTGAAGGACACGCCTCCGATGGGCGCGGCCAGCACAGGCAGGGAGAGATCCAGGCCGAGGAGAGAAACGCGGGTGTCAGGCTCGCTGATCTCATGCACAAGACGCATGTTGAAGGTGTACCGGGCCAGGGCCGCGACATTGGCCATGAACGCCGATCCCGTGCCCAGTCCACCCATGCCGGGCACTTCCCCAGCACAGGCCTTCCCGTTGCAGACGGGGCAGACCCGGCAATACCCGCTCATCAGGTCCCGAGCGTGTTTGCGAATATCCTTCATTGTTCAATCTCCAGGTTTGAGTTGAAGACACGACCGCGAGTGTGGATGAGATGGGTAGCCATAGCGGTCCTCGCATCGTCAGGGTCCGTGCGGCACAGGGCGTCCAGAATGCGCCGATGCCCTTCCAAAGACTCCCGGTTCCTGTCAGGCGATTGCAGGGCCTCGTCCCGGCTTTCCTCCAAAAGGCCCTGCATCCGTTCCATGAGCAAGGTGATGGATTGATTTTTGGTTGCCGCTGCAATGGCGTCGTGAAATTCCTGGTCCAGCCTGCGAACGGGCTGGCCTTGAGCCAGGGCCTCGGCATAGGCGTCCATGAGGTTCCCGAGCAGGGCGAGGTCCTGGTCTGTGACCCGCTGGGCCGCAAGGGAGGCGATCTGCGGTTCAAGCAGGAGGCGAAGCTCGAAAATATCAGCCAGTCGATGCCGTTCACGGGCGAATGCTTCCCCCAGGGCAGTGGTGAGATCTGCCTGACTGGTGGGTGCGATGAACGTTCCGGCTCCTGGTTTGCTGACCAATACCCCTTGCTGCTCAAGGCTTTTGATGGCCTCGCGCACGGAATTGCGGGAGACCTTGAACATGTGGGCCAACTGCCGTTCAGGAGGCAGACGGTCGCCGGGACAAAACGCGCCGTTGTGCACCAGCTTTCGCAGCTGCGCCGTGATTTCCTCGTACAGGCGTTTTTGTCGGAGTGGGGCGATCACTGGAGTTCCTCGTAAAATTGGTCCTACCAATTATCGCCACCTGGGTCAAAGGCCAATTTGGGAAAGCAGGAAATGCGCTTGGGAGTAGGCGTCTGGCCAGACAAGGGATGGATCCTTATGCAAACATTGCCCCTTTTTCAGATGGAGGAAAACATGGATGCACAAAAAATCGTCGAGGTGTTCGAAGCATACTTTGAAAAATTCAAGAAGACCGAAGGGGACCGCACCAGTTGGTCGGCCTACTGGACGGTCTACACTCCGGGGCACAGCTTCGAGATCAACATGACCAAATGTCCACGGGGGACGCGTTTCAAAATCTTCAGCGACAAAAGGAAAATCGAGGAGATCGAAGGATGGGAGGCGTTTCTCGGGAGCTTGGACCGTCTGGAGGCGGCATACGGGCCGACCTTTGAGCGCGGGGATTTCTTTGCCCAGATGGAGGAAATGCTCTGACGGATGGATGTCCTGCCCGATGCACGAAAGCGCGGGGATCAACGATCCCTGGACCTGCAGGGGGCGTTGCGGACTTTCCAGGAAGGCCACGGGGCAGGATGGACGCAGGGAGCAGAGCAAGGCGGGGAAGAAAAGGGCCGGCGGACCGGCCCGGGGACGCCTACAGGGAATAGAGTTCCTCTCCGGAGAGGATGCGGACATTGTTTTTGTGCAGGACCTCTATGGCCTGGTCCGTGCGGTCGAAACGGAAGATGAGTATGGCGTTGCGGCCGCTCTGGGTCACAAAGGCGTACATGTACTCGACATTCACTCCGCCGGCGTTGAGCATTTCCAGGATGGCATGCAGCCCTCCCGGCTGGTCGCTGACCTCGGCGGCCACGACATTGGTCCGGCCCACCGTGAACCCCTTGGCCTTGAGGGCCTCCTTGGCCTTTTCGTTGTCCGTGACGATGAGGCGGAGGATGCCGAAGTCCGATGTGTCGGCCAGGGACAGGGCGCGGATATTGATACTGTTCTCGGCCAGGGTCTTGGTCACTTCGGCCAGGCGGCCGGCCCTGTTCTCCAGAAAAACGGAAATCTGCTCGACTTTCATGATTCCTCCCGTTCAAGGGTTGGGGGCGCGGAGTCTGACGCGCCTGTCCGGTGTTTAGGAGTTGCGCAGGTCAATGATGCGCTTGGCCTTGCCTTCGGAGCGCTCGATGCTCCTGGGTTCGGAGAGGGTCACCTTGGCGGTGACGCCCAGGAATTCCTTGATGTTCTTTTGTATCTTGCCCTCTATCCGCTGTAAATGCTTGATTTCGTCGGAGAAGAGCTTTTCGTCCACCTCGACCTTGACTTCCAGGGTGTCCAGGCTGCCCTCCCGGTTCAGAATGAGCTGGTAGTGCGGGGCGATGCCCTGAGTTTCCAGCAGGATGGCTTCGATCTGCTGCGGGAAGACGTTCACGCCGCGGATGATGAGCATGTCGTCGCTGCGGCCCTGGATGCGGGAGATGCGGCGGTGGGTGCGGCCGCAACGGCAGGGAATGGGGTTGATGCGGGTGATATCCCTGGTGCGGTAGCGGATCAGGGGCTGGGCTTCCTTGGTGATGGTGGTGATGACCAGTTCTCCGGTTTCGCCCATGGGGAGTTGTTCCCCTGAATCGGGATCGATGATTTCGATGAGGAAATGGTCCTCCCAGATATGCAGGCCGTCCTGGGCGTCAGAGCATTCCATGCCCACGCCTGGCCCCATGATTTCGGACAGACCATAGATATCCAGGGCCCTGATCTGCAGTTTGTCCTCGATTTCGGCGCGCATCTTCTCGCTCCAGGGCTCAGCCCCGAAGATGCCTGTATGCAGCTTCATGTCGGCGATGCTGATCCCTGCCTCCAGAATGGATTCGTAGAGGAACAGGGCGTAGGAGGGCGTGCTGCAGAGGATGGTGGAGCCGAAGTCGCGCATGAGCATGACCTGGCGCCGCGTGCTGCCGCCGGAGATGGGCAGGATGGTCGCGCCCAGTCGCTCCACGCCGTAATGCATGCCCAAACCTCCGGTGAAGAGGCCATAGCCGTAGGCGTTGTGGACGATGTCGCGGCGGGTGGCCCCTGCGGCCATGAGGGACCTGGCCATCAGCTCGGCCCAGGTGTTCACGTCGCGCTGCGTGTAGCCGACCACCGTGGCCTTGCCCGTGGTTCCGGAGGAAGCGTGGACACGGACCACATTGTCCCGGGGCACGGCAAAGAGGCCGAAGGGGTAGTTGTTGCGCAGGTCCTGCTTCTCGGTAAAGGGCAGGTACTTGAGATCGTTCAGGGAGCGGACCTGTTCCGGCTTTATGCCCATTTCATCGAATCGTTTCTGGTAGAAGGGCACGTTGTAGTACACCCTATCGACCATGGATTTGAGTCGACGCAACTGCAGGGCATCCAGCTCTTCCCTGGGCATGGTTTCGTTCGACACATCGAAAAGCATGGTTAACCTCCGTTGAAAAAGAAAAGCCGCGAACATGGGGCTGTCCACGGCATGGAGAATTGTTCACTCCTGCGCGCTACGCCGTGGCCCATCCCCGTGAGGGGCCGGTAACTATGGGAAAAATGGGGGAAAAGGCACTCGCATGCATGCTGGATGCAATGCCTTGCCCGGCGCCATTCGTCAAGGTTTGCCTCATTGCCCTAGAGGAGGAATTGACATAGACCAGCGGCGTTCATCTTTGACACCCCTCACGGAGCGAAAAGCGGAAATCTATGAAAGATAAAATCAGTCAGTATGTGACCTGGCTTGCGGAGAAAAAAGGAACAGCCATCCAGGCTCTGGACGTGCGGGGGCTCTCCCCGCTGACAGAAGCCATGATTTTTGTCACGGCCAGGTCGGCCCGGCATGCCCAGGCCCTGGCGGATGAACTCATGCAGCGACTTGGGGAGAAGAACTGGAAGCTTCTTGGCGTCGAAGGCCTCCGCAACGGTCAATGGGTGCTGGTCGACTGCAACGACGTCATCGTCCACATTTTTCAGGAAGAGGTGCGTTCCCTGTATAACGTGGAGGGACTCTATGCCAAGGCGCCAGCCTTTGCCCTGACTGAAAACGAGACGGAGCCACAGCCATGACCAGACCTTGCGTACTCCTTATTCTGGACGGCTGGGGCAAGGCTGCGTCAGGACCGGGCAACGCCGTCAGCCTGGCCGCCACCCCGCATATGGACCGCCTGTTTGCCCAGCATCCCCATGGGGAGCTCAAGTGCATGGGGCTGGATGTCGGCCTTCCCGCCGGGCTCATGGGCAATTCCGAGGTGGGTCATCTCAATCTCGGCGCCGGGCGCATCGTGTACCAGGACATCGTGCGCATCAACATGGCCATCGAAGACCATAGCCTGGCCACAAATCCTGCGCTCCTCGACCTGGCTGCAAAGGCCAAGGCCGCCACGGGCCGGGTTCATTTCCTGGGGCTGGTTTCCGATGGCGGCGTGCACAGCATGCTAAACCATCTGGAGGCGTTGGTGCAGGCCCTGGCCAACCAGGGGATCTCGGACATCTGCGTGCATGCGTTTCTTGACGGACGGGACACCCCGCCCCGGAGCGGATGGGGGTATGTCGAGGAACTCGAAGCCTCCCTGGCCCGCATGGGGGTGGGGCGCATAGCCACGGTCACTGGCCGCTACTATGCCATGGATCGGGATCAGCGCTGGGAGCGGGTTGAACGGGCCTACAACGCCTTGACCGTGGGTCAGGGCCTGCTGGTTGAAAGCGCGACACAGGCGGTTCAGGACGCCTATGCCAGCGGGGAGAATGACGAATTCGTGCTGCCCCGGGTGGTAGTGCGGGATGGCGCACCTTCCGGCCTGATCAATGACGGTGACGCGGTGCTCTTTTACAACTTCCGGGCAGACCGTGCCCGAGAGTTGACCCGGGCCCTGACCGAGGATGCGTTTACGGGTTTCGCACGCGGAAAAAGGGTCCGCTTCAGCAGCTTCGTGACCATGACCCGCTACGACAAAAACTTTGATTTTCCGGTCCTTTTTCCGCCAGAAAGCATGGACCGCATCCTGGGACAGGTCGTATCGGAAAACGGCCTGCGCCAGCTGCGCACGGCAGAAACGGAAAAATACGCCCATGTGACCTATTTTTTCAATGGCGGCGTGGAGACGCCCTTTCCAGGCGAGGAGCGAAAACTCGTACCTTCTCCCAAGGAGGTGCCCACCTATGATTTGAAGCCGGAGATGAGCGTGCGGCAGGTCACCGGGACCCTGCTGGATGCCCTTGAATCCGGGCAGTATGATTTTGTGGTGTGCAATTTCGCCAACCTGGACATGGTCGGACACACTGGGATCATTGCTGCGGCAGTGAAGGCCTGCGAGGCGGTGGACGAATGCCTGGGGCTGGTCGTGGATGCGTTGGCCCGCCTCGGGGGAACCCTGCTGGTTACTGCAGACCACGGCAATGCCGAAGACATGCTCGACGAATCGGGCAATGCCAAAACCGCGCACAGCCTCAACCCAGTGCCCTTTGTCTATGTAGGGTCCAGAAACGTGCATGTCCGGGATGGCCGACTGGCGGATGTGGCCCCGACCATCCTGGACATCCTGGGATTGCCTCAGCCGGCGGAGATGACAGGCAAGAGTTTGCTTGAGGAGCCCATGGGCTAGTCCGACTGATGTCCGCCCATCCCTTTTGCGTGAGATCAGGACCGGCCACAAGGCGCACAAGTGTGCTCAAGGAGGGCTGCAGCGGACACCCGACGTATTCAGCCGATGCCGCCTGGCCGGCTACCTGGCGAGAAGGCGGAGGTAGAGATCCCCGCGCCACTGGCCGATCCGGCGACCCTGACCGGTCAGGCGGATGGGGCGGCCAACGACAAAATCGGGCGGCAGCGTGACTTCGATGCTTCTGGGATCGGGGTCAAAACGGTGCTTGATCTGCACAAGCAGGGTGGTGCCGGGGATCAGATTGCGGGCCGGCATGTGCACAGTCTGGTGGTCGTCGAGCTGGCGAATGGCCCAATCTTTGAGGGCCTTGACCAAACTCCGTCCCCGATCAAGGCTCAACGGATGGCGCTCCCATTGGAGACCGGGGGTTTTGCCCTGGCCTTCTCCTGACCGGGGTTCGTTGGGATCGACCCCGCGCTTGAGCTTGCTGAAGATGTCCTCGAACACCTGCTTGGCGAACGGGTCGTTGAGGATGTCTTTGAGCACTTCCTCCTGTCTGGCGTAAAAGGCGCTCGGCCGCCGGGGTTTCCCCCCCTTGACCTTGTCCTCCTCCTCCTGGCGGATGGTTTCCGCGTCATACACCTTTTTCCCGGAAGGGTCGGTGGTGTCATCCAGGTTCTTTTTCAGGATGACGTAGGCCTGGTTCAGACGGCTGAAACGCTGGGCCGCCTGGGTGTCTCCGGGGTGCAGGTCGGGGTGGTATTTGAAGGCCAGCTTGCGGTAGCTGGCCTTGATCTCGTCAAGGTCGGCGTCAGGCGGAACTTCCAGCAGGGCTCGGCATTCGGAGAGGCGCATCAGTCCTTGTCCGTCAGTCCGGGAAGGTGCAGGGCGTTGGCCTCGTCCTCGCGGCCGTTTTTGGTCAGTTTGTTTTCGATGAGGTAGGCTCTACCCTGGCGGGCGAATTCAGCGTGACCCGTGTCGGGACGGATGCCCGGGCAATAGTCCTGGGCCATTTCCCAGCTCACCGCGTCGACCAGATTGCCTCTGAAGAAAGGCCAGGCCCGGCAGACGTCGGGTTTGGCGGGATGGACGGTGCAGGCCGTGACAGCGTCAAAAAAGATGCAGAACCCGTCCCCGCGGCTGCGCAGCACCAGCTTCTTGTCCTGGGTCTGGGTGTAGGTGGCGCAGAAATCCTCTTCAGAAAGGCCCAGATATTCTGCCAGGCGTTGGCGTTCGGGCGCAGAAACCACGATGCCGCCCTGGCCGTGGCAGCAATGTCCGCACATCTGGCAGTCGAATACGGTTATGCTCATATTTCCCTCGTGTGGCCGTCTTGAACCACAAGGGTCAAGGTTTGGCAAGGGCCTTGACCATCTGCCCGGCCAGAAGCTAGCACTTGCCCATCCCGCTGTACATGAAGGAAGAGCCATGAAACGACTGCACGCGAATGAGGCCCGCTATGTTTGGGACATGCATACTGTCTTCTCCCTGGGCGCGTTGGCCCATGAGCGCCGTCTGGCCATGCACCCCCAGGGGATCGTGACATACATTGTGGATCGAAACATCAATTACACCAATGTTTGCGTGTCGGGCTGCACGTTCTGCGCGTTTTTCAAAAGCCCGGGCGAAGAGGGCGGCTATGTCCTGCCCACCCGGGAGATCCTGGCCAAGGTCCAGGAGACCGTGGACGTGGGGGGATACCAGATCCTGCTCCAGGGCGGCATGAACCCCGACCTGCCCCTGGGCTACTACACGGACTTGCTGTCCACCCTGAAGAGTCATTTCCCGCAGGTGGCCGTGCACGGATTTTCCCCTTCTGAAATCTGGTTTTTGAGCCAGCGCGAACATCGGTCCGTGGCGGACATTTTAACAGATTTGCGGGAGGCCGGGCTCGACTCCGTGCCAGGAGGCGGGGCTGAGATCCTGGTGGACGAAGTGCGCCGTCGCGTTTCGCCGCGCAAATGCACGTCCGGGCAGTGGCTTTCGGTCATGGAGACGGCCCACTCCCTGGGTATGCGGACAACGGCGACCATGATGTTCGGCCAGGGGGAGACGTTTGAACAGCGCATCGCACATCTGGACCGCCTGCGCGACCTGCAGGACCGCACCGGAGGGTTCACGGCCTTCATCCCCTGGACCTTCCAGCCCCGCAATACGCGCATGGAGATGCCAGAAACCTCTTCCCACGAATATCTGAAATTCCTGGCCCTCTGTCGCCTTTATCTCGACAACATCGACAACATCCAGGCCTCCTGGGTCACTCAGGGGCCCAAGGTCGGCCAGTTGGCCTTGTTCTGGGGGGCCAATGATTTTGGTTCGACCATGCTGGAGGAGAATGTGGTCGCGGCCACAGGCGTCCATTTCCGACTCCCTGAGCGGGAACTGCGCAGTCTGGTGGAACGGGCCGGTTTCACTCCCAGACGTAGAACCATGGACTATACCCTGTGCGAGGTGGAGCAGTGAATTTCCTTTCCCTGGAGCAGATGCCTCTGGCGGAGGTCCAGAATCGTGTTGGCCGTTTGCGGGGGCATTTGCAGTCCCTGTGTCCCAATGCTTCGGGCTTGCTGGTTTTTTCCCGATTGGGCATCTACTATTTGAGCGGGTCATGGGCCAATGGGGTCCTGTGGGTGCCCATGGCAGGGGAACCGATCCTGCTGTGCCGCAAAGGCCTGCAGCGCTCCCGGCTGGACTCCCCTCTCTCCCTCATTCTGGAATACAAATCGTATGCGCAGCTGCCTGGCCTTCTCCAGGAGGCCGGTTTGCCATTGGGTGAACAGGTGGCCGTGGAAATGACGGGACTGTCCTGGTCCATGGGTGAGCTTCTGCGCTCCAAACTGCCGGGTGCAGACTTTGTGTCCGGGGACGCGGCATTGAACTGGACCAGGGCCGTCAAAACCGCTTGGGAACTGGACAAGATGCGTCTGGCCGGGGCCCGTCACGACCAGGCTTTGAACGATACCCTGCCGGGACTCATCCATCCGGGCATGACCGAGCGGGAAATCGCCCTGGCCGTGTGGGATGCGTTCTATCAGTACGGACATCAGGGCATGATGCGCATGCAGAATGCGGGAGAGGAGATTTTCCTCGGCCATGTCTCGGCCGGGGATTCGGCCAACTACCCCAGCGTGTTCAACGGCCCCCTGGGCCTGCGTGGGACCCATCCGGTTCTGCCGTTCATGGGCTACGCCGGGAAGGTCTGGCAGAAGGGGGAGCCCCTGGCCATCGACTGCGGATTCTGCCTGGAGGGCTATCATACGGACAAGACCCAGATCTATTGGCAGGACGAAACCTGCATTCCAGAGAAGGCCGACCGGGCCCAGGATTTCTGCTTGCAGATCCAGGAATTCCTGGCCAGCCGTCTGGTGCCGGGGGCTGTTCCGGCGGAATTGTACCGCGCGTGCGTCAAGATCGTGCTGCAGAACAATATGGGCGAGGGTTTCATGGGGTTGGGCAGCAACAAGGTCGCTTTTCTGGGACACGGTATTGGCCTGGCCATCGATGAATGGCCGGTGATCGCCCCCTCGTTTGAACAGCCATTGCAGGAAAACATGGTGTTGGCCCTGGAGCCCAAGATCGGCATCGACGGTCTGGGCATGGTCGGGACGGAGAACACCTTCGTGGTCACCCCCGGGGGGGGCATGTGCCTGACTGGGGAGAGGTTCGGTCCGACATTCACCGCTTAGGTGTGTGCGGTTGCAATTCCAATCGTCACGGGGATGCATGACTGAGAAACGCAGGCTCTGGCTGATCGATGCCGGATATCTTTTCAACGCGCGCCACAGTGTGCGCAGCGGGTATGAGTTCAGCTACCTGAAGCTGCGCCAGTATCTGGAACTGAGCGGTTCCATCTGGCGGGCCTACTATCTCAATTCCTCGCCAAACCCGCCCAGCGATGCCCAGGACAATTTCCATCGCTGGCTGCGCAGCGGTCCCCCCTTCGGCCCCAAGATCATCACCAAGTTTTACAGCCTGCGGCAGCAGAGGGCGGACAAGGCCTACTGCGAGGAGTGCGGGCAGAAGGTGCAGCTCAAATGCCAGAACCAGAACGGGGACGTGACGCACAGGGTCTTCAACGAGATCCAGAAGGGCGTGGACGTGGGCATCGCCACGTTGTCCCTCGTCCACCAGCGCAATTACGACAGCCTGCTTTTGTCTTCAGGGGATGCAGACCTGCTCGACGCCATCGAGCATCTTTCCGAGCAGGGGAAGAGCATCGAGCTGGTGGTCTTTCGGGATGGCGTGTCCTCGGAGCTGCAGTGTCGCGCAGACAGGATCCATTGGATCAACGACTTTGCGGCGGAGGTGGACAATTCCTACCGCGAGTCGGTCGGGGATAATCCCGTGTCGTGAATTGAATCATGATCGAGGAGGCCAGAGGCATGAACATGGTGGAGAAATTCGTTCCGCAGTACACGCCCGGCGAGGAGATCGCCAACAGCATCACCCACGCCGTCGCCATGGGGATGGCCATTGCCGCCCTGGTGGTGCTCATCGTCGCAGCCGTATCCGAGGGCAACACCTGGCACGTGGTCAGTTTTTCCATTTTCGGTTCGACACTGATCCTTCTGTACCTGGCGTCCACCCTGTATCATGCCATCCCTCTGCCCCGGGCCAAACGCATCCTGAAAACCCTGGATCACAGTGCCATTTTTCTGCTCATCGCCGGGACCTACACGCCATTCATGCTGGTCAGCCTGCGCGAAACAGTGGGGTGGACGATATTCGGGGTCATCTGGGGTCTGGCCGTGGTCGGGGTGGTGCTCAAATGCTGTTGCGTGTACCGTTTCAAACGCCTGTCGCTGACCATCTACCTTGGCATGGGCTGGCTGTGTGTCCTGGTCATGCGGGACATGGCGGCAACCCTGTCAACGTCGAGCCTGACCTTGTTGGCGTTGGGCGGGATGGCCTACACCCTGGGCGTCATTTTTTATGTCTGGAAGCGCCTGCCGTACAGTCATGCCATCTGGCATCTTTTCGTCGTTGCAGGGAGCACCCTGCATTTCTTTTCCGTGCTGCAGACCCTGTCGGCATGAGCCGTGTCGGACTGGTTCGTGTACCTTGTGCGCTGCGGCGACGGGAGCCTGTACACCGGCATCACCACCGACGTGGACAGGCGGTTGGCCGAGCACGCATCGGGCGGACCCAGGGCCGCGAAATACCTGCGCGGCAGGAAGCCGCTGGCGCTTGCATTTTCACTGCATGTCGGACGGAAATCCTCCGCTCTGGCCCTGGAGCGCTGGATCAAGTCCCTGTCCAGGGCCCGCAAAGACGATCTCATCGCAGGGAGACTTTCCTGGCCGGAGATGTCCTGACAGGGCCCACAGCCAGTCAGCAATTCCTGGTCCGGCCTAGCCGAACATGAGCCATTGCGGGCGGAAAATGAGCAGGATGCCGATCATCAGCATGGTCAGCCCGCCGATGAGCCGGGCGTACCTGACATATTTTGTGGTCATGCCGGTGATCTCGAAGGTGATCATGGCGGTGACGAAGACAAAGAAGTCGTCGATCATGAAGAAGACGATGTACAGGACAATATAGGCATAGTACTTCCACAACGGAAGCTCGTTTAGGGAAAGTACCTGGGTGTAGATGGCCGGAAATCCGGCCGAACAGACAATTTCTATCAGATTGACCATAAAGGCCAGCAGGATGATACCGCAGAGGGACAGGACAAAGCTGTGCTGGTTGATGATCGCCTTTATTTTTTCGTAGATCTGCTGACGCCGTACATTGCCGGACAGGGTGCACGTCCCCTCCTTGTTCACCCAGAAGTCCCTGACGCTGTACATCCCGCTGCCCAGCGCCAGGATACCGATGGTGATCCGAATCCACAGCACAAGGCCCAGAAGCAGGATCAGGTTGAGCCAGGCAGCCATGAACAGGAAATAGACCAGGGCTGATCCAGCGATGAATGCCGTGCCCAGGATCCACATCTTCCTCTTGTCCTTCATGCCCAGCAGCAGACTGATCAGAAAGAGGAGCGTCCACATGGCGCAGGGGTTGAATCCGTCCAGAAACCCCATCACAATGGTCAGCATCGGAAGCGAGAAGGAGTAGACGTCTATCTCTCCAAGCAGCGGGATGCGGATGATTTTTTCCTTTTGTGCGGAGGAGGACTCTGCAGGCGTTGCGCTGGCATTCAGGGCCAGGTCGGTTTTTTCCCTTCCTTCAAGCGTGATCTGAAAAGAGTCTGGGCAGGGGCCTGCCAGGCACTTTTCAATTTTTGCGGTGATGATCCCCGGCGTTGTGGTTTCATCGAAGCCCACAACGTATTCGTTCCCGACCACCAGAAAAGGAACCCCGCTCACATCCGCTTCCAGGCTTTTGGCTATCCTGCGGAACAGCTCCATGTTGCTGTCGTTGTAATAGACTTCATACCTGTGGACTTTCAGGTTGCTGAACCTCTTTTCCAGAAGCTGGAGATGGAGTTCCTCCTTTTTGCAGTGGGGGCAGCCCTCTCCATAGAAGAGATGGATGTCCAGCGTGTCCGGGGGATTGGCAAAACAGCAGACGGCCGAGAGAAAAATCAGAACGAAAGAAAGGACAAATGATCTCTTCATGCGTTTCCCTTGACCGGAATCTTTTTTCTCGAGGCCGTCAGATGTTGCAGAGGACGAACGCACCTCTTGCGACGAACACCCAAAAATCAGGGCACTGATTTCACCGGAACGTATCCCCCTGGGACAGGTCTCCCACCTCGAAACCCTTTCTGAACCAGCCCATGCGCTGCTTGGACGTGCCATGGGTGAAGCTTTCCGGGATGATATACCCCTGGGTCTGTTTCTGAATGGTGTCGTCGCCTACTGCGCTGGCCGCTGTCATGGCCTCTTCGAAATCACCCTGGTCCAGCAGGTTCTTGTTCTGGATATAGTGGGCGAACACCCCGGCAAGGTAGTCCGCCTGGAGTTCCAGTTTGACGGAGTATGCGTTGAACTCTTCCTGGCTTACCCTCGATCGCAGGGAATGGAATTCTCCGAGAATGCCCAGCAGGTTCTGCACATGGTGTCCGACTTCGTGGGCGATGACGTACGCCATGGCGAAATCACCGGGAGCGTTGAACTTGTGGCGCATCTCATTGTAGAAATTGAGGTCGAGGTAGATCCTTTTGTCCAGGGGACAGTAGAATGGGCCGAACCCGGCAGAGGCGACCCCGCATTCCGACTGCACGTTTCCTGAATAGATGGTCAGGGTAGGCTCTTCGTAACGGCGGCCGGTTTTGGCAAACACATCGTGCCACACGTGTTCTGTCTCGCGCAGGACAACAGCGGAAAATTTCCGCAGTTGCATCTCTTCCGGGGTTTCCTGGTAATTGCCTTGGGACTCTTCATAGCGTGCGGGCTGCTGCTGGGTCATCTGCAGGAGATCCAGCGGATTGCCGCCCATGAGCATGTAGATTACGGCCACAACCAGCCCGAGGCCGCTGATTCCGACCCCTCCGGCCCTGATGATGCGCCCCCGGCGATCCTCCACATTGGCGCTTTCTTCCCTTCCCTGCCATTTCATATCATCAACCTCCTGTCCTCAGATCCGGCATTTCACCTGGGCGGGATCTGGAATGCGATTCATTTGCTAAACAGTGTACGAAAAATATCCACTAACGGCATTGAAAAATATGTCCATGATGCACATTTAACGCTTATCTATTTAATTTAAATTGATAATTTTATTAAGGTCCAGCGTGCAAACGTGCCTGAGTCCTTGCTGGCGATGCGGTGTGGAAAATCGCTGCTTCCAAAAGCCAGCTTGTCCGGATACGCGGGAGGCAGGTTGTGCATCATTTCTGGCAGGGGAGTCCAGTATGTCGAAAACAGCGCTGCCGTTGTCCGAGGTCTACAGGCTGCTCGAGCCCGGACCCGTGGTCCTGCTTACCACCCTCTGGGAGGGGCGATCCAATGTCATGACCATGTCGTGGCACTCCATGATGGAGTTCGAGCCGCCGCTGGTGGGGTGTGTCATCAGCGATCGCAATCACTCCTTCGGGCTGCTGCGGATGAGCAACGAGTGCGCCATCAACATTCCCACCGTGCAGATGGCGGACAAGGTCGTGGCCTGCGGCAACTCCTCCGGTGCAAACCTGGACAAGTTCGTCGCGTTTCATCTCACACCCGAACCCGCGAGACAGATCAGCGCGCCGCTCATCGCGGAGTGCTACGCCAGCCTCGAGTGCCGGGTGGCGGATACGGGGATGGTGGAACGATACTGCCTGTTCGTTCTCGAAGTCATCGCGGCGTGGATCGACCCTGCAGTCAGGAACCCGCAGACGATCCATCACCTTGGCAGGGGCAAGTTCATGGTGGCCGGGGAAACGATCACGCTCCAATCAAACATGCCATGAAGCCGCCAGCTCTGATCTGTTCTGCCCGGGGCAGCAAACTGCCGAGCAGACCAGATCAGGACGTTCATCAACGATCCGGGGTGCGCACGCGTTTTCGGGCGTGGCTGGTCGCCGGCCTGCGTCATGGTTCTGGCCGGAAATCCAGGGAAAGGGAGTTGATGCAGTAGCGCAGCCCTGTCGGGGGTGGACCGTCCGGAAAGACATGGCCCAGGTGTCCGCCGCAGACCTTGCAGAGCACTTCGGTCCTGACCATGAACCAGGAGGTGTCTTCGCGCAGGTCGATATTGTCCTGATTCACGGGCTGAAAGAAGCTGGGCCACCCGGTCCCGGAATCGAATTTGGCACTGGAATGGAAGAGGGGGGTTTTGCATCCAGCACAGACATAGGTTCCGGTGGCATGATGATCGTGGAATTTTCCGCTGAAGGCCGGCTCCGTCCCCTTCTGACGCAGGACATGGAATTGTTCCGGGGTCAGGGCTTGCCGCCACTCGTGCTCTGTCTTGGGCATGTTTTCCATGGCGCCTCCTTGGCGTGGACAGGAGAGCAGTGAAAGGAAGATCAGTACCCACAAGCCTGTCAGCCTTCGGTTCGAGATCATGGCATTCTCCTTGTTTTTCTTTCTCTAATCTGTCCGTTCGGGCTGTAAAGGTCCGGGTTTGCCTTGGTGCGTTCGTGTGCTATGATTTTTTTAATAGACAGTGAAGGAGGCATGATGACCACAGCGGAACAGAACCAAATCGTCGAGACCCTCAAGAACGACATCCAGCGACACGTGGCCCTGACCCTTGGCAGTGATCCCTTCCCTCCGCGCAAAGAGCGCTACTACCTGGGCCTGTGCTACAGCGTGCGGGATCGGCTTGTGGAAAAGTGGCTGGAGACACAGCGTTCCTATTATGATTCCATCACCAAGCGTGTGTACTACATGTCCTTGGAATTTCTCCCTGGCAGATTCCTGATGAATTACATCCAGTCCCTGGGGATCGAGGACGAATGCCGGGAGGCGGTCCGGGATTTCGGCATGGATCTGGACGAACTGCTGGAAGAGGAATGGAACCCTGGTCTGGGCAATGGCGGCCTGGGTCGTCTGGCATCCTGCTACATGGATTCCATGGCCACCTGCAAGATTCCCGGCTACGGATATGGGATCCTCTATGACTATGGGATTTTCTATCAAACCATCGTCAACGGCTATCAGCAGGAAGGAAGCGATAACTGGCTGCGCCAGGACTCGCCGTGGGTGGTGCGGCGCGGGAATTTCATGTTCACGGTGCATTTTTTTGGACGCAGCGAGGCGTACGAAGACAGTGCAGGGCATCAGCGTTTCCGCTGGGTGGACACGGAGACGGTCATGGCCATGGCCTGCGACATCATGATCCCCGGCTATCACAACGACCATGTGACCAACATGCGTTTGTGGAAGGCCATTTCCAGCCGGGATTTCGACCTTGAATACTTCAACCGCGGTGACTACATCGGTGCCATGCAGGCCAAGGTTGAGAGCGAAAACATCTCCAAGGTTCTCTACCCCAACGACCAGAGCCCACGCGGCAAGGCGCTGCGCCTCAGCCAGCAGTATTTCTTCGTCGCGGCCACCTTTCATGACATCCTGCGACGATTCCGCAAGAACAACTACTCCTCCTTCGACTGTTTTCCTGACCAGGTCACGGTTCAACTCAACGACACCCACCCGGCCATCAGCATTGCGGAACTGATGCGCCTGCTGGTGGACGAGGAGGCCCTGACCTGGGAAAGGGCGTGGCACATCTGCAGACAGACCTTTGCCTACACGAACCACACAGTCCTGCCCGAGGCCCTGGAAACATGGTCCGTGGACCTTGTGGGCCGGATTCTGCCTCGGCACATGCAGATCATTTTTGAGATCAACCAGCGTTTTCTGGACGATGTGGGGCAGCGTTTTTCCGGCAACACCGACCTGCTCCGTTCCCTTTCCATCATTGCCGAGGGCCAGGAGAAGCAGGTCCGCATGGCCCACCTGGCCATCATCGGAAGCCATACGGTCAACGGCGTGGCCGAACTGCACTCCCAGATTCTGCAGACAAGGCTGTTCCGGGACTTCCATGCCCTCTATCCGGGCAAATTCACCAACGTGACCAACGGCATCACACCGCGGCGTTGGCTCCTGCAGGCCAATCCGGCCCTTGCGGAACTGATTTCATCGGCCGTTGGCCAGGGCTGGGTCTACGATCTGGACCAGTTGGCAGGGCTGGCCGAATTCGCCGACGATGAGCAGTTCCAGTTGCGTTGGCAGGAGGTGCGCACGCGCAACAAAAAGCTCCTGGCCCGGTATGTGCTGCGCAAGCTCGGGGTGGGTATCAATCCCGGCACCCTGTTTGACGTGCACGTCAAACGCATTCACGAGTACAAACGCCAGCTTTTGAACATCCTGCACGTCATCACGCTCTACAACCGCATCCGCAAGGAAAGCGGTGAGAAGCACGTTCCCCGCACGGTCTTTTTTGCCGGCAAGGCCGCGCCAGGATATTTTCAGGCCAAGCTCATCATCAAGCTCATCAATGCGGTGGGACAGATGGTCAACACGGACCATGCCGTGGGCAACGTCTTGAAGGTGGTTTTTCTGCCCAATTACTGCGTGTCCCAGGCCGAACGGATCATCCCCGCCGCGGACCTTTCAGAGCAGATTTCCACGGCCGGGATGGAAGCATCGGGGACGGGCAACATGAAATTCGCCCTGAACGGGGCGCTGACCATCGGCACGCTGGACGGGGCGAATATCGAAATCCGGGAAATGGTCGGTGAAGAAAACTTCTTTCTCTTCGGGCACACCGAGGACGAAGTGGTCCAGTTGCGTTCCAGCGGCTACAATCCCTGGCAGGTCTACGAAAATTCGCTGGAATTGAGAAACGCCCTGGACATGATCGCCACAGGTTATTTTTCGCCTGAAGCGCCCAACCTGTTCAGGCCCATTGTTGATTCCCTGCTGGCTCAGGGGGATTATTACCTGGTCCTGGCCGACTATGAAAACTACGTGGCCACACAGGCCAAGGTCGAACAGGCCTACCAGGACACCCGCGCCTGGACGCGGATGTCCATCCTGAACACGGCGCACATGGGCAAGTTTTCCAGCGACCGGTCGATCATGGAATATGCCCGGAACATCTGGAAGGTTGCTCCCTTGCCATAGCGGGCTGCATCAGGCGCCGGGCGTGGCCTCCAGCACGGAGGAAGCCCAGGCGCCTGATGCATGGAACATGTGTCGGGCAGCATCGGGATTGATGTTCAAATCCAGAGCCAGTTTGTCCAGTTGCCGTTGATCCTGGTCCTCGAAGGCGGCCATGAGGGTCAGAAAAGGAGCGTATTCGCTGGTCTTGTCGCCGCACAGGGCTCTTTTCTGGGTGTCGTTCAAGGGCAGAAAGGCCAGCGCATCCTGCATGGACACACCCAGGATGACGTCCAAGAGGGAGAATGTTCCCAACAGGAACATCTCCTCCGGTTTGAATCCCCAGTAATCGTAGGTCTGCACCATTTGTTCCAGGAATTTTGCGCGCTGCAGGGAAAGATGCAGGAGTTCGTTCTGCTGGTCTCCCTGGGCCATGTCGGCCAGGAGGACTGCCAACAGCCAGTTGCGGGCATGGCTCCAGCCAAGCATGGCGATGGCCTGGCGGATTGTGCTGATCTTACGGACAAATCCGAAGGACGGTGAGTTGAGGTAGGACAAAAGACGGTAGCTTAAACTGACGTCGGATTGAACGGGCTGGACCAGCCTGTCCAGGTCGTCCCCGCCCTGCATGACAGCATTCATGATGCCGAGACGGGAGTTCTGATGGGAGGACAGCTTCTTGCCCGGGATGATTTCCGCATCCTTGAAAAAACGGCCCTGGAACAGGCCCACCCCGTGGCCCTTGAGGCGATGGAGCGCTTCCCTGCTGTGCACATGGCGGGCAATGCAGGTTTTGCCGAGGGCCAGGATCGTGGCCAGTTCAGCCGTTCTGGCCTGGTCTGGGCTGGTCAGGCAAATAAAGGATGCTGCCCCCAAGATAGCAGCGTGTGGCGTGACCTCCTTGTCCCAGTCCAGTGCGATGCCGTGACCTTCAGCGGCGAGCTGTTCCAATGCGCTGCGCAGGCCAGGGCTTCCCTGGCTTTCTGGCGGGACCAGCACGATGGATGATTTGGGGGGGAGGGCCCGCGGGATCTGGCTATGCAGCTGGTCCGCGCTGTAGGCCAAGAGAAGCTTTTTGCTGCGAGCCAGGATCGCGTTCAGACCAACGAAACTTCCGGAAATGACGGCGTTGCCGACGCGGGGCTGGTCGGGTTCTGGCGGTGCATCCGCCGCCACATGGGCCGCCGTCTGGATCTCGTAGCCCCAGACGTTCATGGAAGGAGTGAAAATGGGGTTGCGGGACAGCAGCTGCACATTGGAAGAGGGGTGTGGGGTGGTCATGCTCGGGCTCCCGGCAATGCATTGAAGATGTTCTTCATCTTTAACAGAGATTCCCGCAGATGTGAAAGCAGGTTTTTTCGGCGCATGATTGCTGCTTTCTTCGTTCAGGTTCTGTTTTGGTTCTTCCTGTCCGCCAGCTTCTGGGTGGCAGTACCGCCCAGGATGAACGCCAGCCCGGCGAGGGTGGAGGGGAGAATGGCCTCCCCGACCAAAAAATGGATGATGAGAAGGGACAGAAAGGGGGCCAGATAGATGAGGTTGCTGACCTGGGCGGCGGTGCGGGAAAGCTTCAGGGCCTTCATCCACAGCACGAAGGTCACCCCCATCTCGAAAATGCCGATATAGATCGCGCCCAGCAGGCCCGGCTCATTTGGGGTCAAGGGAATCCCCCGCAAGAGTGCCCAGATTCCGGTGTAGACCACGCCGCAGCAGAAGTTCATGAACAGGCGCAATGTCGGATCCAGGTTGTCCCTGATTCCAAAAATCCAGAACAGGGCCCACACGACCGTACTGCCCATGGCCAGTGCAAAGCCACGTGGGCTTTCCATATGGAATCCAAGCAGATCGCCATGGGTGGAGATGATGAGCGCACCGCAATAGCTCAGGCCGATGGCCGCGAACTGCAGTCCGTGGATGCGCTGCTTGAGAATCGGTATGGCCAGAACGCTCATGGTGATGGCCCAGGTGTAGTTGATGGCCTGGGCTTCCTGGGCCCGCAACAGATCGTAGGCCCGGATCAGAATGAGATAATAGAGGCAGGGATTCAATGCGCCGAGCAGAAGGGAGGGGTACGCATCAGTCCAGGACAGGGCCTTGAGTTCGCCCGCCCGGCCTCGGGCCAAGAGGAATCCGCCCAGAACCACCGCCGAGGTCAGGCTGGCATAGAAAACCAGGGGTTCCGGGCCCAGATGGCGCAGGGAGAGCTTGAAGGCCGTGGCCACCGTGGACCAAAGACAAACCGCTGTCAGCGCATAGCAATATGCTTTTTTTTGATTTTCCATCACAATTCGGCTTGGTTCGGGAACATTGCGATTTTCGGGAAATAAAGATACCAGCTGTGCTGGTTGCAGCGCAGGCTGTGTCGGATGCCTGGGCGGCATCGGCCAAAAGCCTCCTGTCAGCCGGCCGGTAACTCGGCCCGCCCACTGATGATGTTCTTGTTCTGGAGTGGCCCTGTTTTGTCAAACGTTTTCAAAAGGATGGAAGCATGTTGAAACGCGTTGCCTTTTTGATCGCCTGTCTGGTGTGCATGGTTGCCGGCAATGTCCTGGCTGCGGAAAAAGTTCTGATCAACGGCATAGACGCCAACTATCCCCCGTTCGCCTATGTGGACCAGAGCGGCAAGCCCAGCGGATTCGACGTGGACGCCGTGGACTGGATCGCAGCCAAGATGGGCTTCAAGGTCAAACACATGCCCGTGGACTGGGACGGCATCATCCCCAACCTGCTGGCCAAGAAGATCGACTTCATCTGCTCCGGCATGACCATCACCAAGGAGCGCGCCGAGAAAGTCAACTTCACCGCGCCCTACTGGGAAGTGAAGAACGTCTTCGTGACCAAGAAGGATTCCGCCCTCAAGGCCGAGGAGATCTATGGCAAGAACGTGACCGTGGGCATGCAGGCCGGCACCTCCGAGGCCAAGTGGATGGCCGAGGAAAAGGAAAAGCAGGGCTGGAAGTTCACCATCAAGTATTACGACTCAGCCCCCATGGCCATTGAGGACCTGGTCAACGGCCGCATCGAAGTCGCCGGCATGAACTACCCACCGGCCCGCGACGCCGAAAAGAAGAAGCCCGTTAAGATCATTGGCACCTTCGGCGAGGTCGAGGAATTCGGCGCCGCCGTGCGCAAGGAAGACAAGGACCTGCTCGACAAACTGAACAAGGGCTTCGAGATGCTCAGGGCCGATCCCTACTGGGAACAGCTCATCGCCAAGCACCTCAACAAGTAGGCCCGGCACCGCATGAATCCATGGGAAGGCCCGGCGATGTCCCGGCCTTCCCGTTTTTTTGCCGCTGCCCGGCCCTGCAGGACCCACCCCGGACATGAACGAAACCCTGACCGTCCTCCTCGACGCCCTGCCTTTCGTGATAGAGGGCGCCGCCGTCACCGTCACCGCGGTGCTCGGCGCCATGTTCCTGGGGCTTTTCATCGGCGTGCCCCTGGCCGTGGGTCAGGTCTACGGCGGCAGAGCGGTGCGCTTCATCTGCGACACCTATGTCTGGTTTTTTCGCGGCGTGCCCATCCTCGTGCTCCTTTTTCTCTTCTATTTCGGCCTGTTCAATCTCATCGGCCTGAACCTGGGGGCCGTGGCCGCGGCGACCATCGTGCTGGGCATGACCAGCGGGGCCTACCAGTCCCAGATTTTCCGCGGGTCCATCCTGTCCCTGTCCAAGGGGCAGCTCAAGGCCGCCCGCGCCCTGGGCATGTCCGACTCCATGGCCATCCGGGTCATCATCCTGCCCCAGGCCCTGCGCCTGTCCATCCCCGGCTGGTCCAACGAGTATTCCATCATCCTCAAGGATTCGGCCCTGGCCTTCGTGCTCGGGGCCAGCGAGATCATGGCCCGGACACACTTCGTGGCCTCCCGAACCTACCAGCACCTGCCCCTCTACGTCAGCGCGGCGGTGCTCTATTTCCTCCTGACCTGGGCCGGAGTGGCGGCCCTGCGGGTATTGGAGAAACGTGTCAGAATAAAAGGGTATGTGCACTAGACCATGAAAACCAACCAAAAGACCCCGCTGATGCGGGTGCAGGACATTTCCGTCAGGCTTGGCGGCCGCGAGATCCTGAAGTCTGTGAGCCTCGACCTGTACCAGGGCGAGATGAAGGTGCTCATCGGTCCCTCAGGCGGCGGCAAGAGCACCCTCCTGCAGTGCATGAACTACCTCATCCTGCCCGACCGTGGCGAGATCGAACTGGAAGGGCGCCACGTGGACCCGCACAACGCCCGCGAGCTCTGCGGCTTCCGTCAGCAGGTGGGCATGATCTTTCAGGATTTCAACCTGTTCGACCATCTGACCGCCGTGGACAACGTCAGCATCGCCCTGCGCAAGGTGCGCGGCATGGGCAAGGCCGAGGCCAGGGACCGGGCCATGGCCGAGCTCGCGCGAGTGGGGCTCTCCGACAAGGCCCGTCTCTATCCGGCGGAGCTGTCGGGTGGCCAGAAGCAGCGCGTGTCCATCGCCCGCGCCCTGGCCATGGATCCCAAGGTCATGCTCCTGGACGAGCCCACCTCGGCCCTGGATCCCGAACTGGTCAGCGAGGTTTTGGTCGTCATCCGCAGCCTGGCCCAGAACGGCATGACCATGGTCATGGCCACCCACCAGATGGGCTTCACCCGCGCCCTGGCCGACGAGGTCCTGTTCATGCAGGAGGGGCGCATCATCGAACAGGGCAGCCCCAGGGATCTGCTGGCCGAGGGCTCGGGCACGCGCACCCTCGATTTCTGCTCCCAGATCATCGACGTCGAGGTCTGCACGCCGTGATCAGCGAGGAACTGTCCTTTTTGCTGCAGAAGCTCATCCCGGCCCTGAACGAGGGCGTGCTGATGAGCGTCCGCCTCATTGTCCCCTCGGCCGTGCTGGGTCTGGCCCTGGGCGTGGTGGTCGGGAGTCTGCGGGCCTACGGCGGGCGGTTCCTTTCCCCTCTGGCCAAAGGCTACGCAGCCCTCTTCCGGGGCACGCCCCTGGTCATCCAGCTCTTCATCCTCTATTTCGGGCTGCCGGGCATCGGCATCTACTTCAAGCCCTACACCGCGGCTGTACTCGGGTTTACCCTTTGCAGCGCGGCCTACCACTCCGAGTACATCCGCGGGGGGTTGCTCTCCATCCGGCGCGGCCAGGTCCTGGCGGCCCAGGCCCTGGGCTTCTCGACCTTCACGACCCTGGTCTGGATCATCATCCCGCAGGCCTTCCGTCGCGCCCTGCCCGGCTGCGGCAACGAGATCGTCTATCTGATCAAGTACTCGTCCCTGGCCTACGTGGTGACCTGCTTCGAGCTGACGGGCCAGGCCAAGATCGTGGCCAGCGAGAGCTTTCGCTTCAGCGAGGTATTCATGGTCGTGGGCGTGTACTACCTGGCCCTGGTCACCGTGGCTTCTTTCCTGCTGCACAAACTTGAGAAAAAACTTGAGATTCCAGGCTTCGGACATTGAACCGGAATTTTTTCCAGGGACATTTCCGTTGACTTGGCTGAATCAAACAACACCATGCATACGATATGAGGATTTTTCATGAGCGATGAGCCGAACAAGATCATCTATTCCATGCTGAAAGTATCCCGGTTCTACGACAAGAAGCCGGTCATCAAGGACATCTCCCTGTCCTTCTTCTACGGCGCCAAGATCGGCGTGCTGGGCCTCAACGGCTCGGGCAAGAGCTCGCTGCTCAAAATCATGGCCGGCGTGGACAAGGAGTACAACGGTCAGATCGTCATCTCCCCGGGCTATTCCGTGGGCTACCTGGAGCAGGAGCCTCGGCTGGACCCTGAAAGGACTGTGCGTGAGATCGTGCAGGAGGCCGTGCAGGAGACCGTGGACCTGCTGCAGCAGTTCGAGGAGATCAACGCCAAGTTCGCCGAGCCCATGAGCGACAGCGAGATGGACGCCCTCGTCGCCCGTCAGGCCGAGGTGCAGGAGAAGCTCGACGCCGTCGACGCCTGGGATCTGGACTCCAGGCTGGACATGGCCATGGAGGCCCTGCGCTGCCCTGAGCCGGAGACCAGGATCGCCGTCCTCTCCGGCGGCGAGAAGCGCCGCGTGGCCCTGTGCCGGCTCCTTCTGCAGAAGCCGGACATCCTGCTCCTGGACGAGCCGACCAACCACCTCGACGCCGAGACCATCGCCTGGCTGGAGCACCACCTGCAGCAGTACCAGGGCACCATCATCGCCGTGACCCACGACCGCTACTTCCTGGACAACGTGGCCGGCTGGATCCTGGAGCTGGACCGCGGGGTGGGCATCCCGTGGAAGGGCAACTACTCCTCGTGGCTGGACCAGAAGCAGAACCGCCTGGCCCAGGAGGAGAAGGAGGAGAGCGCCCGCCAGCGCACCTTGAAGCACGAGCTGGAATGGATCAACATGTCCCCGAAAGGGCGCCACGCCAAGGCCAAGGCCAGGATCTCGGCCTACGAGAACATGCTGAACCAGGAAACGAAGGACAAGATCAAAACCCTGGAACTCTTCATTCCCTCGGGTCCGCGCCTGGGCGACGTGGTCATCGAGGCCGACCACGTCCGCAAGGCTTACGGCGACAAGCTCCTCATCGAGGACATGAGCTTCGCCCTGCCTCCCGGCGGCATTGTCGGCGTCATCGGTCCCAACGGCGCCGGCAAGACCACGCTCTTCCGCATGATCACCGACCAGGAGCAGCCCGACGCCGGGAGCATCCGCCTGGGCCAGACCGTGAAGCTGGCCCACGTGGACCAGGACCGCGGCGTGCTCGACCCCAAGAAGAGCGTGTGGGAGATGGTCTCGGGCGGCTACGACACCATCAACCTGGGCGGCCGCGAGATCAACTCGCGGGCCTACGTCAGCAAGTTCAACTTCGCCGGCCCCGACCAGCAGAAGCTCGTGGGCATGCTCTCGGGCGGCGAGCGGAACCGTCTGCACCTGGCCCTCATGCTCAAAAAAGAGGCCAACGTTCTGCTCCTGGACGAACCGACCAACGACCTGGACGTGAACACCATGCGCGCCCTGGAGGAGGCCCTGGAGAACTTCGCCGGCTGCGCCGTGGTCATCTCCCACGACCGCTGGTTTCTGGACCGCATCGCCACGCACATCCTGGCCTTCGAAGGCGACAGCCAGGTGGTCTGGTTCGAGGGAAATTATTCAGAATACGAGAAAGATTTGAAACGACGCACGGGTCAATCCATGATTGTGCCCAAACGCATCCGATACCGGCAACTGACCCGTTAGTCATGCGTATGAACCGGTTCGGATTCACCGGAACGGAGTTCTTTTCAAATATGATTAAAAATATTAACAAGATTCATTGTTGATAATGGCAATGCAGGCAATCTTTTTTCAGCGACGAGGAGATATCAATGAACGCGAGGAGTCTTGAAACCAAAATACTCGCTCCGGGCTATGGGATCATTGTGGTCGGCAGTATTTTCGAAAACTTCATTCTGCACACCAACTGGTTCAGGCTGGGGGCGCTCTTCGGTGTGGTGTGGCTGTGCGCCGGGCTGGCCTGCCTTCTGTTCTCCAGGTGGGAAC
>JAAYCS010000136.1 GCA_012729655.1 Desulfovibrionales bacterium
ATCCGCAAATCATCGAACTGGCCCGCATGGCCTCCCGCATCGAAGCTCACTACGGAATGCCTCAGGACATCGAATGGGCCTTTACCCCGGAAGCCAGTCTCGTCCTCCTGCAAACCCGCCCTCTGGATGTCCGGGAAGCCCAGGCTGTTCCGAACCTGCTGCCAGGCGTGTCACCGCTGATCCACGGAGGGCAGACAGCCAGTGCAGGTACAGCCCATGGATTCGTGCATGTCGTCAAAAAAGATGTGGACATCCTCGTGTTGCCCGAAAAAGCCATTCTGGTCTGTGTCGAAGCGGCGCCGAAATGGGCTGCGGTGCTGAACAGGTGCCAGGGGATCATCACGGAACAGGGCAGCATTGCCGGGCATCTGGCCAATGTTTCCCGCGAGTTCAACATACCTGCCCTTTTTGGCGTGCCTTCAGCCACGGACCTCCTCAGGCCAGGCCAGGAAATCACCTTGGATGCTGACAACATGGCCATTTATGAAGGATTGCAGGAAACCCTCCTGGATCGGAAGCAGGAACGGCCGAACATGATGGAGGGAAGCTCGGTCTTCCAGACCCTGTTGCGGGTGAACAAGTTCATCACCCCCCTGCACCTGATCGATCCAGATGGGCTCGAGTTCAAGGCATCCAATTGCCAAACACTGCACGATATCACCCGATTCTGCCACGAAAAATCCGTGCAGGAGATGTTCAACTTCGGCCGGGACCACAACTTCTCACCCAGATCCAGCAAGCAGCTCAAAACAATCACTGCCATGCAGTGGTGGGTCATCAATCTCGATGACGGGTTCCGCAAGGAAGTCGGATCCAAAATGGTGCCCCTGGACAATATTGTTTCCATCCCCATGCTGGCACTGTGGCGCGGCATCGTGGCTTTTCCCTGGGAAGGCCCACCCAGTATCGACGGAAAGGGCTTCCTGTCCGTCCTCTTCCAGTCCGCGACCAACTCCAATCTCGAGCCGTCCATGGCTTCCCAATTCGCCGAAAAAAACTACTTCATGATATCCAAACACTTCTGCAATCTGCAGTCACGGTTCGGGTACCACTTCACTTCCGTGGAAGCCCTGGCCGGTCCGCGTTCCCGTGAAAACTACATCCGCTTCCAGTTCAAGGGTGGAGCCGCCGACTACCACCGCCGGGAGCGCAGGGCTCGCTTTGTCGGTGAAATCCTCGACGAGTTCGATTTTCAGATCAAGGTCCGGGAAGACGCCATGTTCGCCAGGCTGGATGATTGCGATCAGCAATTCATCGAGGACCACCTCGAAATCCTGGGGCACATCCTGATCCACACCCGACAACTGGACATGATCATGTCCAAGGAAGATGTGGTCCAGCTGTACAAACAGCGCATCCTGCATCAACTGCGCTCCCTCACGGATGCAAAGAAAAAAACCGCGTGACCCGCAGGTCAGTCAAGGGAAAAGCATGAACGAACGCTCAAAGGAGAATACACCCAGCCATGCAGTACTGCGTGGAGTGATCATCGGCGGATCCATCGGCATGATCGCGAGCTGGTTTGGCTATGAGCCGGTCAAGGCATTTTTTATGGGCATTGTCTGCGGCATTTTCGCTGCCGCCACAAAAATCATGGCAGACCGGTTGCGCGGAAATAAGCCTTGACTTTTTTTACGCAGCTCTTGTGCGCTCCCCATCCCGCAACATTCAGTGACCTGTCCTGCATTGGAACCGCGCTGCTGTCCTCAGACAAGATCTTGCCTGGACATGCCATTCAAGACCATTCCCGAATGCCCCCCCAATCTTGCATAAGAAGCGTGTTTGTGTTTAGGAATCCCAAAACAACACCAACCAGGGCCAGCTCAGGAAACGCTTATGTACTGTAAAAAATGCAAATTTCATTCTTTTGACCATGTCAAGACATGTCCCAAGTGCGGAGCTGACTGGGAAGAAGCCCGCAAATCTCTCTATCTCAATTGGATCACTTCCAGCGGTTACAATTGGCTTTCTGCGGCAAAAGCCGCCTCCCAGACAGTTTCGGCCCCTGGATTGCTTTCAGCCGCAGGCCAAAGCATGCATGAAGGCTTCATTGGCACCTCACTCTCTGACGACGTGCTGGACCTGAGCTCCCCCCAGGCCTCCGCCCAGGGCACTTCCGCAGAAAATCTTGACGCCTCCCTGTTCCCGGACCTGGACTTCACCATGCCCGAACCAGCTCCCACTATCCAAGGACGGGCACAGACCAACAACGAGGCATTTCGTCCAGAAATGTCAGCAGAACACGTCGTCGAGTTGGACATCACTCCCTCTTTCGGCGAACAGGTCGTCCAGCCCCCTGTCCAGTCCAAACCCAACCGGACTGACCTCTTCATTCCCGAATTGGAGGAAATGCTCGCACCCTTGGAAGATGAGCTGCCTCCCGCAGGCACGAGCCGGAAAGCAGACAGCATGGGGGACGACATCATCCTCGATTTCAGCAGGGACGACGTCCAGGACAGGTCAGACAAGGGCTAGAAGGGGATCGGCCATCCGGGGTTGACCGTCCGGGAAGCCTCTTTGAATGTGGCCAAAAGAACCGGCTGTTGCGGTGTGGCGTTTTTCCCGCGCCAAGGGACCCCTTTTCCCGACCTTCGCCCTCGTTTGGCAGCCCCGGTTTTCTGCATCACCGCTCCACGCTGTCCTCTGCCGTGACGGCCTTGACAAACTGAAGAACGAGCTCGCTGACGCGTTCTCTTGTCTCTTCATGCGTGGTCAGCATGTGTCCGCTGGTCACCTGCTCCATCGTGGACAGCAGGTGCATCTCCCGCCGCGGGCTGGACACGTGTGACATGATCTCCCAGGCATTGTCGGGGTGCACCGCCCTGTCGCTGACTCCATGCAGGACCATGATGGGCGCTCTGACACGGAACAGGTTCCGGCGCACCGATACGGCACCGGCCTTGAACGAATGCAGGGGTCCTGTGAAATGCGCCCCCTCGTATCCCTCCCAGGGGGCAATGCGTTTGGACTCCGGGCTGCGCACAGACGAAGGCAACCGCTTGCACACATGACGTGCCAGACCGGTCAGAAAGAGCCGTGGATCGGGCGCCCAGTAAGGAAAAAGGCGGCACAGAAAGACCGGGGCGGCGATAGTCACCAGCCCAGCCAGGGGATGATCTGCCGCCAGGTGCAGGGCCAGGGTTCCACCCAATGAGAAACCGACGGCGACCACCTGCTCGCACTGCTCGCGGACAGCTCGCAATCCGACCTGGGCGCTCTCCAGCCAGTCCGCAAACGTGCTCGACGCGAATGCATCCTCGTCATCCTCGTGCCCGGACAAGACAGGGACATGGACATGATATCCCGCAGTGCGCAGGCGGTCGGCGACAAAGCTCATCTCAAAGGGGCGCCCCCCGTAGCCGTGCACAAGGAGGCAGCCTGTATGGTGGTTTGGCATGACGGATCCCTGGTGGTTTGGCCAAGCATGCGCCGGACGCAGGTAAAAAAAAAGGCTTGACTTTATCCGTCAATTCGAAAAAGAAATCAGGTTTCCGGTGATCCTTGATAGCCGCCATATTCCACCGGAAAAGGACGCGGCAGCATTTCAGGTCATACTTATGATGGAGGAGCCTCATGGCAGTAGATTTCAGCAATGCCGTCAAGACTGACGACGGCGTACAGGTGAACGGCGTTCTCATGAACCAGATCGTGGAAAAATGTGATGGCTGCGACCGGATCCAGGAATTCGAAGGCGGCAAGTACTGTGGCACCTATCCCCAGCCCGCAGTGAAGTGGAGACTGGGCGTCTGCAATTTCTCAACCCACATGAAGGCCGCGCCGGCCAAGGGCAAGACCAAGGTCAACCCCCTCAAGGCATCCAAACGTTCCGCCAAGGGTGGTCGTTGAGCTCTTCCTCCAGATAGGTTCACAAAGGCAGGATCTTCCTGCCTTTTTTTTCTTTAAAATCCCACCCCCTGCTGCGTCGCGTCCCTCGTATCCCACAAGGAAAGGCCCATGTTGCACGACATCCTGGACACCATCAACAACAGTCAAGATGAACTCCTTTTCTTGCAAAAGGCCCTTGTGGCCATTCCTGCTCTCGGTCCCACCAACGGCGGGGCAGGGGAATTGGCCAAGGTGAGGCATCTGGCAGACTATCTCCGCCAGTTCCCCAGTGTGACATGCCAGGAGATCCAGGCCCCGGACTCAAGGGTCCCTTGCGGATTCCGTCCAAACCTCGTGGCCAGACGTCCTGGCCAGAGGCCGCATACCCTTTGGTTCATCGCGCACACCGATGTCGTGCCTGCGGGAGACCTGACCCTGTGGCAGAGCGATCCCTTTGTCTTGCGCCACGACGGGGACCTGATTTACGGCCGGGGTGTGGAAGACAACCATCAGGGATTGGTCAGCGTTCTTCTGGTCTTGCGCGCCCTGGAAATGGCCAGGGCCCGGACTGACCTGTCCCTGGGCATCCTGCTGGCCGCGGACGAAGAGACCGGCAACGCCAAGGGCATGGAATACATCATGAGCCACCATCCCCAGATCTTTGGCCCCGACGACCTGGTGCTCATCCCCGATTTCGGGACCAGGGACGGTTCTGGAATCGAGATCGCCGAAAAAAGCGTACTCTGGCTCAAATTCACGGTGCAGGGCAGGCAGTGCCACGCTTCCACCCCAGGGGAGGGGATCAACTCCCTGCTCGGCGCCTCGGCCCTGATTCTGGCCCTTGAACGCCTCGACTCGATATTCGACATGCAGGATCCGCTCTTCGACCCCCCGGCGTCGACCTTCGCGTCCACCAAGAAGGAGGCCAACGTCCCCAACATCAACACCATCCCCGGCCAGGATGTCTTTTATCTGGATTGCAGAGTCCTGCCCGGCTATTCCCTGGACCAAATCGAGGAGGCGATCCGGGCCATTTGCGACGAGGTCGAGACCCTGCGTGGTGTATCCATCTCCTTCGCCCCCGTGATCCGGGAACAGGCCGCGCCGGGAACGCCACCCGACAGCCCCGTGGTCACCCGGCTGAAGACGGCCCTGAACAGGGAACGAAAGCTCGCTCCACGGATCATCGGCATCGGTGGCGGAACCGTGGCCTCGTCGTTCCGGCGGCGCGGCATCCCGGCCGCGTGCTGGTCCACCATCCTCAACACGGCCCACCAGCCCAACGAACATTCATCCATCGCCAACGCCATCGCCGACGCCCGGGTTTTCGCCCACCTGCTCTTTGACAGCCCGGAGGAGGGACAATGACCGCCCCCACCGTGCCGCAGGTTTTCGACATCGTCGTCGTCGGTGCCGGGCACGCCGGATGCGAAGCCGCCATGGCCGCGGCGCACATGGGCATGCAGACCCTGCTTTTGACCATCAATGTGGACCGCATCGGACACCTGTCCTGCAATCCTGCCATCGGCGGACTGGCCAAAGGTCAAATGGTCAAAGAAATCGACGCGCTGGGCGGAATGATGGGCAAATGGGCGGATCAGGCCGGGATCCAGTTCCGCATCCTGAACACCCGCAAGGGCCCTGCCGTGCGCTCCAGCCGGGCCCAGATCGACCGGGCGGAGTACCTGAAGGTCGTGCAGAAGGACATCTTCACCTGTCCGAACCTCTTCGTGCGCCAGGAAACGGCCCGCGCCCTGACCGTGGACCGTGGACGGGTCACGGGCGTGATCACCACCCTCGGTGAAACAATCCCCTGCAGGGCCGCACTCCTGACCACGGGGACATTCCTGCAGGGCCTCATCCATGTGGGGCTCGATCATTTCAGCGGCGGCCGTTTCGGCGACCCTGCCAGCGGGGGCATGTCCGACTGCCTGCGCCAACTGGGACTGCAGCTGGGTCGGCTGAAGACCGGAACAGTGCCCAGACTGCTCAAGTCATCGGTTGACTACTCGGTCATGGAGGAACAGCCCGGCGACAACCCGCCCCGGCCCTTCAGTTTCGACAGCCCGGGCATCCCTTTGTCCCAGTTGCCCTGCCATGTGACCTACACCTCGGAGCGGACCCACGAGATCATCCGTGCCGGTCTGGACCGCTCCCCCCTGTTCACCGGCGTCATCAAGGGGACCGGGGCGCGCTACTGCCCGTCCATCGAGGACAAGGTCGCCCGTTTTCCGGACAAGGACCGGCACCAGATTTTCGTCGAACCAGAAGGTCTGCACAGTTTCGAAGTCTATCCCAACGGCATCCCTACCAGCCTCCCCCTTGACGTGCAGAAGGCCATGGTGGCCTCCATCCCGGGTCTGGAAAAGGCCCAGATCATCCGACCGGGATACGCCATCGAGTACGATTTCGTCCCCCCCATCCAGCTCCGACCAACCCTGGAAACCAAGGCCGTGCGGGGCCTGTACCTGGCCGGACAGATCAACGGCACCTCGGGCTACGAGGAGGCTGCCGGCCAAGGGTTGTGGGCCGCCGTCAACGCGGCCCGCGCCTTGCGCGGGGAGACCGAGCTGATCCTGTCCCGCAGCCAGGCCTATATCGCAGTTCTGGTGGACGACCTGGTCACCAAGGGCACCCTCGAACCATACCGCATGTTCACCTCCAGGGCCGAGCACCGCCTGCTCCTGCGCGAGGACAACGCCGACCAACGCCTGACCCCCATTGGCCGCGATCTTGGCCTGGTCGATGACGGCCGCTGGCGGCGCTACACGCGCAAGAGCCAAATGGTGCGGAACATCCTGGCCGGATTGGAGTCCGTGCAAGTCCGGCCCGATGCCGCGACCAGGGACAAGGTCGAAGCCATGGGCGGAAAAATCCCGCACAAAGCGGTCAGCCTCAAGGAGCTCCTGCGCCAGCCGGAGCTCTCTATCCTGGACCTCGTGCCCCTTTGGGCCGGGCTGGATCAATTCGACCGGGAGGCCCTGGAGGAAGCGGAAATCCAGACCAAGTACGAAGGCTATCTGGACCGGCAGCAGGAGCTGGTGGACCGCTTCGAACGGATGGAGCAGACAATGCTGCCCGATGACATGGACTATGCCGGCATCCCGGGCCTGTCCCGGGAGGTCATGGAAAAATTGACCAGGATCCAGCCCCGGACCCTGGGCCAGGCCGGGCGCATCTCGGGTGTCACGCCGGCGGCCATTTCTTGCCTGGAAATTCAGCTGAAAAAGCTTGGACGGCTGTGATCGGGACTACCTGGGCGGATCTCCCTGTTTTCTGAACTCTGAGTCGCAGTGGGCAAAAGACGGCACGTAGAACCCATCCACCAGCTCCTGGGCCAGGGCTTCGAGTTTTTCCACGAACGCAGGGTCCAGGATCGAGTCCAGAACTTCGTCCCCAGGCATGACATCCTCGGCCGGGCCGCGCACCTTGAGCAGGATGACCCGTCCGTTGCTCATCACATCAAAACCAACTACCTTGGCCATACCCCTGCCGTGCAGGTCCAGGACATGGCTGCGGATAAGCTCGTACAGCTCCACGCCCGTGTCCGGTCTGGTCACGATGGAAAAAACGCGCTCCGCCATGTTCACCTCCCGATGCCCGCTCAATTCATGTACTGGCCGACGTGTATACCACGCACCCTGCTCTTCACAACCGCTCCAAAGACCGATAGCCATGGCGTTTGAAGATTGGAACTCGCGGGCGGGATGCACGGTTCCTTCCGCGCGTGCTCGGCAAAAACCGGCGCACACAACCACAGAAACGGAAAACACTCATGAAACAACTTGTCGCATCCCGCATGGAACGATGCATTGGCTGCCATTCCTGCTCATTGGCCTGCGCCCGGCTGGTACACAAATGCCTGTCCTGGGAAAATGCAGGCATCCGCATCCAGTCTTCAGGGGGTCTGTCCACCGGGTTTCTGGCCAAGGTCTGCCTGACCTGTGATCCACCTCCCTGCGCGGCGGCCTGCCCCACGGGCAGCCTCAAGGCACGCAAGGGCGGCGGGGTCGTCCAGCAGAAAAAGTTGTGCATCCAGTGCGGAAAATGCGCCGCCGCCTGTCCTGTCGAGGCCATTGCCCTGGACCGCCTGGGCAACCCCTACGTCTGCATCCACTGCGGGAGCTGTGTGGATTTCTGTCCCCACGACTGCCTGGAAATGCGGGAGGTGGAGGCATGATCTCTCCGACCTTCAGAATTCTGGAAGTGAACCTGTCCTCAGGCCGGTCCGCCATCCGCAGCATGCCTGGGGTGGAAACCTGCCTTGGAGGTTCTGGCCTGGCGGCCAGGCTCCATCTCGATCTGGCCAAACCCCATCTGGCATGGGATGATCCGGCCCAACCCCTCATTTTTGCCATTGGCCCCCTGACCGGATTCTTCCCGTTGATGAGCAAGTCGGTCTGCGCCTTCACATCGCCCCTGCACAGCCAATACGCCGAGTCCCATGCCGGAGGACGGTCCGCCCTGGCGCTGCGCTTTACCGGTTTGGACGCCCTGATCGTCACCGGCCGCTCTGAAAGGCCTGTGGTTCTGCACCTGGGCTGCAATGTCATCGAACTCCTGGACGCCGGCTACCTGTGGGGCAAGGACGCCCTGACCACGGGCAAGCTCCTGCGCAGCATACTCAAGGGTTCCGGACACCGGACCATCATACGCATCGGTCCTGCCGGGGAAAACAAGTCCGCCATGGCCTGCATCAACGTGGACACCTACCGCCATTTCGGGCGTCTGGGCGGCGGGGCGGTCATGGGCGCCAAGAACCTGAAGGCCATCGCCATCGAAGGCAACGGCTCCCAGGACCTGCCTGCAGGCAAGGACTACAGCGCCCTGTACGCCGACATCTTCCGCAAGCTGACAGACACGGACATGATGCGCAAGTACCACAACCTGGGCACGGCCTCGAATCTGGAAGCCCTGAACGAACTCAAGGCCCTGCCGTGGCGCAACCTGCAAGCCACTTCTGATCCTGGCATCACCGGGATCTCCGGACAGCGCTTCGCCGACGACACCCTGCTCCGCAACGCGGCCTGCTCTGGCTGCCCGGTGGGCTGCATCCACATCGGGTTCGTGCGCGAGAAATTCCACGCGGACAACCAGTATCTTTACCGACAGGTGGGATACGACTACGAGCCCATCTTCGCCACGGGTTCCATGCTCGGGCTGACCAAAGCGCCTGAGGTGCTCACGGTCATGGACGAGGTGGAAAAGGTCGGGCTCGACGTCATGAGCGCCGGAGTGGCCCTGGCGTGGGCCACCGAGGCCCTGGAACACGGGCTGGTCAGCGTGGAACAGACCGGGGTCGGGCTGCGCTTCGGCGAGGTTGAGGGCTATCTGAAGGCCATGCCCATGCTGGCCGGAGGGGTCAACGAGTTCTGGAGGCTGCTGGCCGCTGGGACCATGGCAGCGGCCAGACATTACGGCGGTCAAGACTTCGCCTGCGTCCTGGGACAGGAAATGGCCGGGTATGCCACGGGGGAGGTCTTCTACGTGGCCCAGTCTCTGGGACTCAGACATTCGCATCTGGACACCGGGGCCTACAGCTACGACCAGTCCAACGCGCCCAAGGACGTGACCAAGGCCCTCGAATTCCTGCTGGAGGACGAACGCGAGCGCGTCGTTCTGACCTCCATGGTGGCCTGCCTCTTCGCCCGCAAGGTCTACGATCCGGACACCCTTCGTCAGTGTCTGACGGTTCTCGGGGGGCGGGAAATAGCTGACGGGCTGGACAAGGCGGGAAGCCGCATTCAAAACCTGCGCTGGCAGGCCAGGATCGCCAACGGATATGATCCATTCCAGGTGAAAATCCCCAAACGCTTCCTGGAAGTGAGTACCTGGAAGGGTCAGACCGACCCGCAGTACCTCGAAAACCTGCGCCTCGCGTACGCCAAGGCCATCAAGGAAATGAGCGGTCAGGGCAACTGAACTTCAGGAAATGGCACGAACCGGGCCGGGCTTGATGGATCTCTCCGGCCCGGTTCTTCCATTTCAGGCCCCAAGAGTCACTTCCGCTGCCCTGCGGTACTCCGGACCCGACGGGCGCAGGACGCTCTGCCAGAGCACGACGTTTTTTACCTCGAAAACGGGCCAGTCCCGCGTCAGATCGGCGGCGAGGCCTGGCCAATCGTCACTCCGGACCGCCTCCCTGACCCGGGCCACGGTTACATGGGCGGCGAAGGGCCGCGTTTCGGCGGAAAAGCCCACTCCGGCCAGGGCGTTGTCCAGGGCCGCGAAGTACGCCCCGCACTCTTTCTGACCCCTGGAGAACCCCACCCAGACCACGCGCGGCGCCCCCCGGGGCGGAAAAAACCCGCCTTTTCTTCCCTGCATTTCAAAAATTCCCTGAGCCGCTGCCCGCATGGCCCGGACGATGGCCGCGACCCTGGCCTCGTCCACTTCCCCCAGAAACTTGAGGGTCAGGTGCGCCAACTCCGGCCGCACCCAGGAAACCTTCGATTCCAACCGTTTCCTCCAGACGCCCTGCACCTCGCCAATGATCTTCAGGTATTCTTCAGGAATGGGGATGCCTATGAAAAGCCGCATGTGTGGTCCCGCCTGATGCGTAACATGAAGGAAAGGCATGGATTCCCGCGCAGGCGAGGATCCATGTATCTCCACCTGTGAAAGGCAGGCCGCTCCCGCCCCAAGCGAGTCCTGGTCGGGGCGTCGCGGGCGCGTCGACTGTCCGACCGAACCAAGCATCGTTTGGTTCCCCGTCGTCAACCGCCCCGAGCGCAACCTCCGCGCCCTGCACGCGACGGGGAACCATTACGAGGCCGGCGAGGAAGTTTCGACGCGTCCGCGACGCCCCGACCAGGACTCGCGCCCTCCGCCCAACGCTCAAATCGTCTTCCGCGGCAATCTCAGAACTCCTCCTCGCCTCCCCGCTCCGCGTACGCCCCAAGCAGCTCCCACAGCGTCCGCACTCCGAACCCCGTCCCGCCGGGCCGGAAGATCGAAGCATTCTCGTCGGTCCAGGCCGGTCCGGCAATGTCCAGATGGGCCCAGTCCACCCCCTCGGGCACGAAATTCTTCAGGAACACGGCGGCGAAAATGGCTCCCCCCTCGCGGGTGGCAATGTTCTTCAGGTCCGCCACCTCGCTCTTGAGGGGAATCCCGTATTCCTTCCACAGCGGCATGGGCCAGTAGCGTTCGCCCACCCGGCTGCCCCCCTCACGGATGCGCCGGTCCAGGTCCGCCGTGGTGGCGAAAATCGCCGCCACCTTGGTGCCCAGGGCCACCAGGCAGGCCCCGGTCAGGGTGGCCAGATCCACAAGGATTTCAGGCTCCAAGCGGCTGCTGTAGGCCAGGACGTCGGCCAGGATGAGCCGGCCTTCGGCGTCGGTGTTCAGGATCTCCACGGTCTTGCCATTCATGGCCGTGACCACGTCTCCAGGCTTGGTGGCTCGGCTGCCCGGAACATTCTCGGTACACGGCAGCAGGCCCACCACCCGCCGCGCACTGCCGCCGGCCAGCCCCAGGGTCCTGAACAGCCCCAGGACAGCAGCCGCCCCGGCCATGTCACCCTTCATCTCGTGCATCTTGGCCGAGGGCTTGAGGGAAATGCCGCCCGTGTCAAAGGTCACCCCCTTGCCCACGAAAACCAGGGGCTTTTGCGTGCCCCCGGGGGAGGAATCGAGAACAATGAATCGGGCCGGCGTGTCGCTCCCGCGGAACACCGCGGCAAAGGCGCCCATGCCCATGGCCACGATCTCCTCCGGCCCGAAAACCTGTATCCCGAATCCAAATTCCGCAGCCATATCCCGGGCCTTCCCGGCCAGATGTTCGGGAGTGGCCACATTGGCCGGGGTGTTGACCAGATCTCTGGCCAGACAGACACCTTCGGCCACGGCCACGGCCCTGGCCACCCTGGCCTCCATGTCCTGATCCCTGCTGATGATCAGCAGGGATGCGGGACCATCGTCCTCGCCCGGTTCGGACTTGAAGGCCACAAATCTGTAGCCCGCAAGAATCGCCGCGATAATGCCCTCCGCGGTCAGATCTTCGGCCAGCTCCAGACGGGCCAAATGGCTCGCATCGACGGCCAGACAATGCATCTCCTGGCTGGCGGCGACCCGCACGGCCGTACCCACTGCCGCACGGAACCCTTCCAGGTCCGCATCCCCGTTCCTGCCCAGTCCCACCAGGAGACAGGCCCCTCTGGTCCCGGAGCAGAACCGGGTACGGCCGGCCTTGCCCGTGAAGCCCTGTTCCGGACGGACCCCCCAGCGCCGGAACAATTGCAGATCCGCCTTGCCCCAGGTTTCCCCTTCGGGCAGAAACATGAGCAATAACGCATCTTTCAACTCGCCATGATCCGGAAAAACCTGTATCTTCATGTCAACCTCGCAGAAAGAAACGACAACATCGGTTTTACAGCCCATAGTGCGCCTGGCCGCGCGAGTAAAGACGGTCGCGCACGGCGATCAATGGCCTCTTTGGACCCACGGAAACTTTTGGAGAAGCGATATGGAACACAAGTGCATCATCGCCGTCCTCGGGGCCACGGGATACATCGGTGGACGGCTGGTTCCGACCCTGCTCGAACGGAATTGGAGCGTGCGGGCCGTGGGACGGAATCTCGAAAAACTGCGCTGCCGCCCATTCGCCACCCACCCCGGGATCGAACTGACCCAAGCTGACGCCCTGGACCGGACTGCGCTGACAACAGCCCTGCGGGGTTGTCACGCGGTCTACTACCTCGTCCATTCCATGTATCCGGGAGTGGGAAATTTCGAGGACCGGGACAAGCGGGCGGCCGAGATCATGCGCGACGCGGCCGCGGATGCGGGTCTGCAACGCATCATCTACCTCGGTGGCCTGGGCGATGACGCCCCGGACCTGAGCCTTCACCTCAAATCCCGCATGGAAGTGGGCCGGATTCTGGGCTCCGGCCCAGCGGCCCTGACCTGGTTGAGGGCGGCCATGATCCTGGGTTCGGGGAGCGCGTCCTTCGAGATCCTGCGCTACCTTGTGGACCGGCTTCCCATCATGATCACCCCGGCCTGGGTCAAATCCCTGTGCCAGCCCATCGCCGTGACGAATGTGCTCGAATACCTCGCCGGCTGCCTGGACCACCCCGAGACCATGGGCCGCACCTTCGACATCGGCGGACCGGACATCCTCAGCTACCGCGACCTGTTTGACGTCTATGCCCGGGTAGCCGGACTGCGGCGTAGGATCATCATTCCCGTGCCGGTGCTGACTCCACGCCTCTCGTCCTACTGGATCCAGCTGGTCACCCCGGTTCCGTCCAGCCTGTCCCGCCCATTGGCCGAAGGCCTGCGCAACAAGGTCGTGTGCAGAGAAAACAGCATCCGGGATATCATTCCCACACGCCTGCTCTCGGCCGAGGAGGCCATTTCCAGGGCACTGGACCGCACCGGCCGGCATGAGGTCGAAACCTGCTGGTCCGACGCCGGAGCGGTGCGCGTTCCGGAATGGGCCGACTGCGGGGATGCCCCCTATGCCGGGGGCACAGTGCTGGAATCGGCCCACACCGTGACCCTGGCCGCCTCCCCGGACCGAATCTGGGATGTCCTGGTCCGTATCGGCGGGGACCAGGGCTGGCTCTACGCCAACTGGCTGTGGAAAATCAGGGGCTGGGCAGACAAATGCATCGGCGGAACGGGACTGCGCCGGGGCCGGCGCGACCCCGACGAGCTGCGGGCCGGAGACGCCCTGGACTTCTGGCGGGTGCTGGTGGCGGACAAGAGCAGACAGCTGCGCCTGGTGGCCGAAATGAAACTGCCCGGTGAAGCCCTGCTTCAGTTCGACATCCAGGGTCACGGTGCCGACAGGTCGAGCCTGACCCTGCGCGCCCGCTTCCTGCCCAGAGGACTGTGGGGCATGGTGTATTGGACCGTGCTGGCCCCGGTGCATACGCCCCTCTTCCGCGGTCTGCTCCGCGCCCTGGCCCGAAAGGTTGGGGCCCCCATCCTGTCCGGTCCGGCAAAACCAGCCAAGGAGGTCTCGTCATGTCGACTCTGATGACAGAGCCGCGTTTCTCGGAAGCCAGCATCGCGCAGCCCGAAATCCGCGCGAACCTGGAGGTTATCCTGCGCGAACAGCGCTCAGGTGTGCTCTGCACCTGCTTCATGGACATTCCCTTGTGCAGCCAGATGGCCTTTGCCGTTGCCGGGGATCTGCGCACCCTGATTGTCGTCACCCCCCGGCAGACCACAAAATACGACAACATGAGCTCCAACCCCAACGTATCCTTCCTGGTCAGCACGTCGCGCAACGACCCGTCCGATCCATCCACGGCCCAGGCCCTGACCGTAACCGCCTTTGCCACGGAACTGGATGGCGAACGACGTCACCAGGCAGTCACGTTGTTTGCCCAAAAGCACCCGGACATGCTGTCCTTTGCCTCGGCCCCGGGCAGTGCGGTCATGGAACTGAAGGTGGACAGCTACATTCTGGTCAACAATTTCCAGAGGGTGACACGTATCGGTCTGCAGTGATTCCCGGAAAAATTCCATCCAGACCAAGGCAGAGCTGGACAGGCGGGGGAGGATTGGTAAAAGTTGGCGTACAGAAAAGGTTCATGGCCCCGGAACCTGCACACTGCAACCGACCGATACGGCGCGCCCACAAGGAGCACATATGAAT
>JAAYCS010000137.1 GCA_012729655.1 Desulfovibrionales bacterium
CCCGATTTTCTGCTCATTGCCCTGCGTGCGGCCTATGCCCCCTGCGTCGCCGCCCACAAGCAGGCCCTGACCGCCCTGGCACCTGTGGAGCTCTGGCGCAAGGCCTACTGTCCGGTCTGCGGATCAGACCCTGACGTGTCGGTTCTGGAAAACCATCCCGACCCGTCTGATTTTCTGGTTTCCAAGAGTGGCGAGGTTTGGCACCACTGCCCGATTTGCACACACCGCTGGCGTTTCGTGCGCGTGGTCTGTCCAGGCTGCGGGAACCAGGACCACAAGCAGTTGACGCGTTTTTCCCTGTCCGACAACGCCCATGAGCAAATCTACACCTGTGAAAAATGCCGCCAATACCTGCCGTGTCTGAATCTGGTCGAAAGAACCGAGGCGGTGGATTATGACCTGATTGCGCTGGGCCTCATCCATCTTGATGCCGCAGCCCAGGCCAAAGGCTATGTACCCCTCTCCCCAGCCCCGTGGGTCGCGCTGGGGCTTGCCGAAGATCAGGCCGAAACTTCCTGAAAATTTTGCCTCCTCCCAGTGGTGAGACCGTCAGCGGATTGGGCGATCCGCTGGCGGTCGTTTTTTGTGGTCCAAACAGCGGTGAGGCCTTCGGAATCGACACAGTGCCGGTTCGCCGTGTGCCGGGAATGCGGCTATTCCGTTGGGAGCAACGCACGCAGGTTTCAAACACAGCGCACTGAAAATTATAAGATAGAAATATTAAATTTAACATATTGACGATTCCTATCAATGGTTTCACATGGAGGGCAAATCCGTACTGTCCAGTGGAGGGTAGCATACGGAGTTCTCACCATTCCAACCTCAAGGAGGAAATCATGGAATTGTCACGTCGAGGGTTTCTCAAGGCGACCGGAGTCGGAGTGACCGGCTTGGCTCTTGGTCAACTTGGGCTCGATCTCCGTCCACTTCAGGCTTATGCGGCCAGCATGAAGATCGAGGGTGCCAAGGAGGCCATCTCCATCTGCCCGTTCTGTTCCTGCGGTTGCAACGTCATCGTTCATTCCAAGGATGGCAAGATCATCAACGTCGAGGGTGATCCTGATTTTCCCGTCAGTGGCGGGGGGCTTTGTGCAAAAGGCGCTTCGCTCAAATCCCTGCACACCAGTCCCAACCGCTTGACAAAGCCCTTGTACCGCGCCCCGGGCAGCGACAAGTGGGAGGAAAAGGACTGGGATTGGATGATGGAACGGATCGCCAAACGCATCAAGGACCAGCGAGACAAGGATTTCAAGGAAAAAAATGCGGCCGGTCAGACCGTCAATCGGCTGGAAAGCGTCTTCCACCTCGGATCGTCTCAGGTCACCAACGAGGAGGCCGCTGTCCTGCATCAGATGGTCCGTGCCTTCGGCATCGTCCATTTCGACCATCAGGCCCGCATTTGTCACAGCCCGTCGGTCCCGGCCTTGGCCGAATGCTTCGGCCGCGGGGCTATGACCAACCATTACAACGACATAGGCAACGCCGACGCCATCCTGATCATGGGCAGCAACGCGGCCGAGCATCATCCGATGTCCTTCAAATGGTGTCTGGAAGCCAAGCGGAACAACGGCGCGATCATCATGCATGTGGACCCGAAGTTTTCGCGAACCTCGGCCCGCAGTGACATCCATGTGCCCATCCGTTCCGGCACGGATATCGCCGTCCTTGGCGGCATGGTTCGCTACATCCTCGAAAACAAGAAGTATTTTGCGGAGTATGTGACCGAATATACCAACGCGTCCTTCCTGGTCGGCGAAAAATATTCATTCAAGGATGGCATGTTCTCTGGCTTCGACGAAAAGAAGGGAAAGTACGACAAGAGCTACTGGGCATTCGAGAAGGATGAGAAGGGCATGGTCAAGCGCGACAAAACACTTCAGCATCCTCGTTGCGTCATCAACATCATGCGCGACCACTATGATCGCTACACACTGGACCGTGTGTCCTCCGTGACCGGCGTGTCCAAGGACGACCTGCTCAAGATCTACGAGGTGTTCACGGCCACGGCCGCTCCGGACAAGGCCGGCACCATCCTCTACGCCCTGGGGTGGACCCAGCATTCCGTGGGCGTGCAGAACATCCGCCTGTCTGGTCTGATTCAGCAGCTCCTGGGCAATATCGGCATCGCGGGCGGCGGTATCAACGCCATGCGCGGCGAGCCCAACGTTCAGGGCACCACAGACCACGCCCTGCTCTACGGCTACCTGCCGGGTTATCACAGCACCCCGACGGCAAACTACCAGAAGTTGGATGACTACTTGAAAGCCTACACCCCGACCACTGCCGACCCGAAGAGCGTCAACTGGTGGAGCAACCGACCCAAGTATCTGATCAGCCTGCTCAAGTCATGGTACGGCGACTATGCCACCAAGGACAACGACTACTGCTTCAATCTTGTTCCGAAGATGGACCCGGGGGAGGATTATTCGCATCTGTACATCTTCGATCGCATGTACAAGGACCAGATCAAGGGCGGCCTCTGCTTTGGGCACAATCCCTGCCAGAGCATCCCGAACAGCAACAAGGTTCGCAAGGCCTGGGACAAGCTCGACTGGCTGGTCGTGGGCGAGGTCTTCCACAATGAGACAACGGACAACTGGCGTCGTCCGGGCGTAAATCCCAAGGACGTCAAGACCGAGGTCTTTCTGCTGCCGTCGGCGTACCGCGCTGAAAAGGACGGAACCATATCCAATTCCGGCCGTTGGCAGATGTGGCACTACAAGGCCGTCGAGCCTTTGGGAAAGAGCCGCGACATGGGCACCATCTTCGTCGAGATGATGAACCGTGTCCGCGATCTCTACGCCAAGGAAGGAGGCGCTTTTCCCGAGCCCATCGTCAAGGCCGACTATCCGAAGACGTTTGACGCGGAAACCATCACCAAACGCGTCAACGGGTTCTTCACCCGGGATGTGGAAATCAAGGGCAAGGTCTACAAGAAGGGCCAGCTCGTTCCCGGCTTTCCGATGCTGCAGGACGATGGATCGACAACAAGCATGTGCTGGGTCTATTGCGGCGGATTCACTGAGGAAGGCGGCAATCTGTCCAAGCGTCGCGACCTGACCCAGACCCCGCAACAGGCCAAGATCGGTCTGTATCCCGGATTCGCCTGGGCCTGGCCCATGAACCGGCGCATCCTCTACAACCGGGCCTCTGTGGATGTGCACGGCAAGCCCTACAATTCGGACCGGGTGGTCATCGAATGGAAGGATGGCAAGTGGGTCGGCGATGTAGCCGACGGTGCCTATCCGCCCATGGCCGAGGAAGGCGGCAAGTATCCCTTCATCATGACGGTGGAAGGACATGCCCAGCTCTTTGGTCCGGGACGCGAGGACGGTCCGTTCCCCGAGCATTATGAGCCGGCCGAAACCCCGCTGACCGTGAATCCCTTCTCCGGGCAGATGCACAGCCCCGTCATGAAGGTCATCAAGAGCGACATGGATCAACTTGCCAAGCACGGCGATCCGCGCTTTCCCATTGTCCTGACCACGTACAGCCTGGTCGATCACTGGTGCTCCGGTTCCGAAACACGCAACGCCGTGCCGCTCATCGAGGCCGAGCCGCAACAGTACGTGGAGATGAGCCACGAACTGGCCAAGGAAAAAGGCATCAAGAATGGTGACGTGGTCATTGTCGAGAGCCTGCGCGGCAAGACCGAGGCCGTGGCCATGGTTACGGTGCGCATCTCGCCATTTACGGTGATGGGCAAGACCCTGCATTTGGTCGGCATGCCGTTCTGCTTCGGCTGGTCCAGGCCCAAGTGCGGAGACACCACCAACCGCGTGACCGTGTCCATTGGTGATCCCAATACGTCCATTCCGGAATACAAAGCCTGTCTGGTCAATCTGTACAAGGCCGACAAGGTCACGGAACTGTAAGAAGGAGAATTCACAATGCCCAAGGCAATTTTTGTTGATACGTCGCGTTGTACGGCCTGTCGGGGATGTCAGGCTGGGTGCAAGGAGTGGAAGGATTTCCCTGGTGTGCCTACCAAGCAGACCGGAACCCATCAGAATCCTCCGGATCTGAACCCCTATAACGTCAAACTGGTTCGCTTCAGTGAACACAAGATTGACGGCCGCGTTCATTGGCTCTTTTTCCCGGATCAGTGCCGCCACTGCCTGCAGCCAGCCTGCAAGGCCACGGCGGATATGTATGTGGAAGGAGCGATTGTGCAGGACGAAGCGACAGGCATTGTCGTCTGCACGGAAAAAACCAAGAAATTGACCAAGGAACAGTGCGACGAGATCATTGGCGCATGTCCATACAACATCCCGCGCCGTAATGATGAAACGGGCGAGCTGGTCAAATGCGACATGTGCATCGATCGCGTCCAGGCGGGCCTCGTGCCCATGTGCGTGAAAAGCTGCGCCATGGGGGCCATGCACTTCGGGGAGCGCGAGGACATGCTTACCATGGCCAAGTTGCGTTTGACCAAGGCCCAGGCGGAGATCGACAGGCCGAAGTCCGAACTTGAGACCAAGATCGCCTGCGATGTGAACAAGAGCTGTACGATCCTCGACCAGGAAGATCTGGGCGTCATCTACTTTCTGGAGATGCCCAGGGAAATGTACCATCAGTATGCCGCCCGCGAAGTAAAGCCCCTGAACCGGGCCGATTTCCTGGCGGGTCTGACCAAGCCCTTCAAGAACATTCTGGGCTGACGCATTCATCAACCCGGCCCGCCGGAATTCCGGCGGGCCGCTTTTCCAAAGAGCAGACATGCCGAGCACTGGAATTCAGACCAAGGAGAGCGCACTCAATCTCCTGGCCAAACGCCACGAACCCTTTCGCGAGATCATAGATCGCTTCGGTTTGCTGCTCTGCCGTCAGGCCGAGCTGCGGACAGAGCTTCCGCTTGCGGACATCGATAGTGTGACTGTGGACGAGGATCGGTTTTTGGGCGGAGAGGCGCTGGTCAGCTTCGTGGACAGCGAGGCGTTCGTCCCGGCTTTCAAGGCGGCGGCATTGCGCGTTTGGCCCGTGACGGGCGTTATTTTTCCGGCTTTGGCCGACAGCCTGGCAGACCTTGGGCGGAAGCTGGACGCGGACCAGGCCTGGACCAACCTGTGTCTGAAGGCCGTTGTCCACGGCGATGCCGAGGCCCTGGATTCCGCAGCGGCCCAGGCCGGCATCAGCCCCGATTTTCTGCTCATTGCCCTGCGTGCGGCCTATGCCCCCTGCGTCGCCGCCCACAAGCAGGCCCTGACCGCCCTGGCACCTGTGGAGCTCTGGCGCAAGGCCTACTGTCCGGTCTGCGGATCAG